>URFJ01000001.1 GCA_900547135.1 uncultured Eubacteriales bacterium
TTGGGCTTTTGAAAGGATTTCAACGAGCGCACCGCTAAGCAGGCGGGTCTAATCATACCTGTAGTAATAACGGTCTATCAGGACCGTTCGTTCTCCTTTATCACCAAAACGCCGCCGGCGCCGGTTCTTATCAAAAAGGCATGCGGAATCGAACACGCGTCCGGCCGCCCCAACAAGGAGAAGGTTGCGTCGATAACAAAGGCGCAGGTAAAAGAGATTGCAGAGCTGAAGATGCCCGACCTCAACGCGGCGAGCATTGAATCGGCGATAAGCATGATAGCCGGCACGGCCCGCAGCATGGGCATAATGGTTGTTGACTGATAGACATCGTGGGAGACCTGAGGTCGCTACCACCACGTAGGAGGAATAGAAATGAAGCATGGCAAGAAGTATATTGACAGCCTGAAAACAATCGATAAGCTTAAGCTGTACGATCCCGCTGAGGGGCTTGCGGCGGTAATCGGCACGTCCAAGGCTAAATTTGATGAAACCGTTGAAGCACACATCCGTCTGGGCGTTGACCCCAGGCACGCCGACCAGCAGGTGCGCGGCGCGGTAGTACTGCCAAACGGCACGGGCAAAACCGTTCGCGTGCTCGTGTTCGCAAAGGGCGACAAGGCGCGCGAGGCGCAGGAAGCCGGAGCGGACTTCGTGGGCGACGACGATCTGGTAAAGAAGATTCAGACGGAAAACTGGTTTGGATTCGACGTTTGCGTGGCCACGCCGGACATGATGGGAACCGTTGGACGCATCGGCCGCGTGCTTGGACCAAAGGGCCTGATGCCAAACCCCAAGAGCGGAACCGTAACCTTTGATATAGCAAAGGCTATCGCGGACATCAAGGCCGGTAAGGTTGAATACCGTGTAGACAAAACTAGTATCGTACACGTGCCCATAGGCAAGGTATCGTTTGGCGTTGAAAAGCTGAGCGATAACCTGAACACCCTGATGGACGCCATAATTAAGGCAAAGCCGGCTGCGGCCAAGGGCACGTATATAAAGAGCCTGGTGATAGCCTCGACCATGGGCCCGGGCGTGAAGCTCAACGGCGCAAAGTTCTAATCAGAGTGTCAAAAAACTGGCTTCACTTTTTTGAGTAGTCAGGTTTCCCCGCCCTCTCGCCCTACGGGCTCCCGGGCGGGGAAACCTGCAAAGAACGAAATCCTCTGGATTTCATCCGTTCCGGCGTACATGCCGCCGAAGCCGGAATAAAGTCAAGGGGTACACCCCCTGACAATCCCCAGGGGTTTTTTGACAGTCGGGGCGGAAGTGTTCAAAGCGCTTCCGCTTTTATTTTTTAGGAGGTGCGGTAGATGGCCCAAGAGATCAGGGAATTGTATGAAGGAATGAAGGCCAGGCTTGACGGGGTTGATTTTAGCGCAATATGGGAGGGCTTTCACAGGTATCCCTTTGCGCTGTACAATGATGAATCCGTGTGGCTGGACGGCGAAGTCATACCGCGTGACAATAGGTTTTTGGGCAATACCTGCATAGAATACGGCGGAGGGCGCATTGCCATATGGAATATAGGCTATGGCATTGACGGGGACGCGGATATATTCGCCTCCAGCCTGGTCCATGAGATGTTTCACGCGTTTCAGATGGAAAACAGCGAAACAAGGTTCCCAAACGATCTGGTAACGCTCGACTATCCGATGGACGTTATGAACTTTAGCGTCAAGCTGGAGGAAAACCGCCTGCTTGCGGAGGCCTGCCGCGGGGGCGGACAGAAGCGCGGGCGGGATCTATTAAGGAGGTTCGCGGGCCTCAGGCTTTACCGCGAATCCATAATAGGCGGGTCTATCGACTGTGAATGCCTTACGGAAACCGTGGAGGGAATGGCCGAATATGCCGGCATCTTAGCCCTTAACCAGCTGAGCGGCAAAAAGTTCGATGAAAGGCTTGAAAAATACCTGTCCATCATAGAATTCCCGGGCGAATTGCTGTTCGATCCAAGGCGGATATCGTATTATACGGGCGCGCTTGTAGTATTGGCGGCCAAACTTGCGGGAATAAGCCTGTCGCATGGGCTTGGCGCGGAGCGGCGAAGCGTGTTCCGCATTTTGGCCGGCGCGCTGGACGCTAAAGCCCAGTCGCCTGACCCGTCGAGTTTTCCTGACGGCGGGATTTCACAGCTGTTTTCGGACTTCCGCGCGGCCAGGGCGGCTATATTCGACGGCTTCATGGGCGTCAGGCGCGAAAAGACGAGCGGAAGCTATACAATATGCGGATACGATCCGATGAACATGATAAAATCAGAGGGCAAAGTGCTTTGCAAAAACTTTATCATGCTTAAAGAGGACGGTAACGAGGAAGCGCGGTTTATAGGCGGTCCTGTCCTTCTGGAGCTTGAGGAAAACTCGGTAAACCGAGTAAAGGCGTATTATAAGTAGCCCGCCGGGAAAAACCGTAAAACAGGGCTTTTGGCTGCAAGCAACTGCCAGGCCACTTACATGGGGCTCCGCCCCAAACCCCGCCAAAGGAGACTTTTTTGTAAAAAGTCCCCTTTGGAATCCCGAAAAACAACATTTGACTTTATTATTTTTATCTAGGCTTTTTTATGCCAGTGCTGGCAGGCCCTGTCGGTTGTACATCTTACTTTTTGCCGCGTCTTCTTACAATGTCCGTACGCGGACTTGTAATATGATTTAATGCCATTTGAGATGTTGTTTAGCATGCGCCTACTGGGATTCGGCCCTTTCTTGCCAGTATTGACAGGCCCTGTTGTCTGCATATCTTATTTTCAGCCTCGGTTCCATGCAATGCCCATACTCCATCTCGCGGTATCTCCCCCTTGAATATCTGACATAATGCAGTCGAAAGTATACGCAATTCTTACATGCTCTGTCCTCCTGAACTTGGCTTAAGCCCGTCCCGATTGAATCCTTTAAACGTTTATTTGACATGTTATCTTCCCTTCTATAAATACACTTTTACTGAAATCTTACACCATCTGGGGCTATGCTTTTAGGATTGAACACCGTGCGGTGTCCTATAAAGTTAACGGTGGAGTTAAAGCCAAGCTTTGGACTCTATGAGCTGTATGAGAGGCTGAGAGCGAATGGTAATATCTATATAATTGCCGTAAAATGCGCAAAAGAGTAGGCTAAGTTATAGAACAATCGATACAGGGAGGATATATCATGACAGCATTTTGCCCACAGAACCGATAAGGTAACCGGCAGCGCGGTCAGGGAGCTGTTCAAGCTGCTCGGCGATCCGGAAATAATCCCCTTGTATGGGGGATGGTGGGTTACTCCCCTATGATTAGTTGATTTAATGCCATCGTTTCTTTCATTGTATAATAAACTATGAAATAAGTTGACGTTTAGTAGATGTCATATAAAATATTTTTGGTAAAGAAGACACTATTTATGAAAAGCATATTACTAAGATTGTATGACGGTGAGATTTATCCCGCCGGGCAATTCAATCTCAAAACAGAAGAATACCGTTCTTTGCGTCAAAAACAATACCAACACTTCAAAGAGCAGGACTGGACATTAATAAAAATGCTGTGCAGAGGATAGAGAGCGGCAAACGATTTGTTACGGATATAGAGTTAAAGGTTATCGCGGAAGTGCTGGGTGTGGGTTATCAGGATTTGCTAGATGATTAGAGGGTATTATGGTATGCTTATGGAAGTTAAGGAAAAGGCAAATCGGAATATGAAGTGTAGATTATCTATATAATGGGGAGCAAAGAAATGGTTAATATACAGCGTATAAAATGTGGCAATGGGAATTGCTATATTTATATTATCGAGGAAAATGGGAAAGCGGTTCTTGCCTGGCACAAAAATGAGAGCAAATTTTGAAGAATATAGATAATAAATTTAATGAAATGCATGGAAAAATAGCCAGTTCATACTGTCCACCTCAGGGTGCGAATGGCAAATATCTATATAATTTTATATGAACCATTATATACTTGCCGTAAAATGCGCAAAAGAGTAGACTAAGTTAAACAACAACCGATACAGGGAGGATATATCATGACAGCATTTGCCCACAGAACCGATAAAGTAACCGGCAGCGCGATCAGGGAGCTGTTCAAGCTGCTTGGCGATCCGGAAATAATCTCCTTTGGCGGCGGTAATCCGGCAAAGGAATCCTTCCCCGTGGAAACGGTGCGTAAGCTCACGGATAGCCTTCTTCAGGAGAAGGGGACCTCCCTGCTCCAATATGGGCCCACCGAGGGCTATGCCCCGCTGACAGACGCGTATATCAGCCATGTGCTTTACCCGCTTGGGCTTAGCGGCGCGCGGGAAAACGTGCTGGTAACGTCCGGCTCCATGCAGGGGATAGATTTAATAGCCAGAATTTTTGTGGATCCGGGCGATACCGTGCTTGTCGAATCCCCCAGCTTTTTGGGCGCGCTGCAGACGTTTAACCTCTACCAGGCCAACCTGGTTCCGGTTGATATGGACGATCACGGCATTATAATCGAGCGCCTGGAGGAGCTGATGAAGCTTCACAGGCCCAAACTGTTCTACTGCATTCCCACGTTCCAAAACCCCACGGGCAAAACGCTTCCGGAGGACAGGCGCAGGGCCGTGGCCGAGCTTGCCAAAAAATATGACGTGATTGTCATAGAGGACGACCCGTACAGGGAGCTTAGGTATCACGGCGAGCCGCTTAAAACGATAAAATCCTTTGACAGCGCCGAACAGGTCGTGCTTTTAAACAGCTTTTCAAAAACGCTTTCCCCGGGCATCAGGGTGGGCTGCGCGTTCGGAAGGCAGGACATAATCAGAAAGATGACCATAGCCAAGCAGAGCGCGGATACCCATACGTCCAACCTTACGCAGGCCATAGTAGCCGAGTTTCTTGAAAAGGGCTGTATGCCGCCGCACCTGAGCGGGATAATACCAGATTACGCCGTGCGTATGGAGGCCATGCTAACCGCAATGGATAAGTTTTTTCCAGATGTGTGCGCCTATACCCGCCCCGAGGGCGGTCTGTTCATCTGGGGTGAGCTGCCCGAGGGGCTTGAAATGCTGCCGCTGTTCAAGCGGGCGACTCAGGAATTGAAGGTTGCGTTCATTCCGGGCGAGCATTTCTACGTTTTGCCCGAAATGGGAAAGAATACGTTCAGGCTCAATTTTTCGGCCGAGGGGCCGCAGCGCATAGGGCAGGGCATAAAGCTCCTGGGCGGACTGTTCAGGGAGGCAGTGGAAGCTAAATAGAACCCACCCCCTCTGTAAGGGCCTGCCAGAGGCTGGCGGAGCCGCCCTGCTCCACAACAGGCGCATAGAAGCTGCGCCCCGCATAAAATCAGAAGAGGTGAAACAAAATGGAACACACAAATGTATACGACATATTGGAGGAGCGCGGACTGCTTAAACAGGCTTCGCATCCCGAGGAGATAAAGGAACTGCTTGGAAGGGAAAAGGTTACGTTCTACGTGGGCTTTGACCCAACCGCGGACAGCCTTCACATCGGCCATTATGTGGCGCTTATGACCATGGCGCACATGCAGCGCGCCGGCCACAGGCCCATAGTGCTCCTGGGCGGGGGAACCGCAATGGTGGGCGACCCGTCGGGTAAAACCGACATGCGCCAAATGCTTACGCAGGAGGATATTGACCATAACGCGGGCCGCTTTAAGGAGCAGATGTCGAGGCTTATCGACTTTTCAGAGGGTAAGGCGTTCATGGTCAACAATGGCGACTGGATCAGGGATTTGAACTTCCTTGAGTTTATGCGCGAGATAGGCGTGCATTTCACGGTAAACAGGATGCTTGCCGCCGAGTGCTATAAACAGCGCATGGAGATAGGCCTTACATTCTTTGAGATGAGCTACATGCTGATGCAAAGCTATGATTTCCTGGTGCTAAACAGGCGCTACGGCTGCGTGCTTGAGATGGGAGGAGACGACCAGTGGAGCAACATGCTGGGCGGAGTCGACCTGATACGGAAGAAGGAGCGCAAGTTAGCGTTTTGCGCTACCAACGCGCTTCTCACAACGTCCGAAGGCAATAAGATGGGAAAAACCGAGCGGGGCGCGGTATGGCTGGACAAGGAGAAGTTTTCCGTATACGACTTTTACCAGTACTGGCGGAACGTCGACGATGCGGACGTGGAGCGCTGCCTTGCCATGCTCACCTTCCTACCCATGGACGAGGTGCGCGGGCTGTGCAGGGAGTCCGGCGCGGCTTTGAACGAAGCAAAGCGCGTGCTGGCGTTTACCCTTACAGAGCAGGTCCATGGAACTCAAGAGGCGGTAAAGGCACAGCAGGCCGCCGAGGCGCTGTTTTCGGGCAGGGGGGATTTATCCAACATGCCCACGGTGCGCCTGAGTGCTGACGATATAAGCGAAACCGGACTAAGGGTGGTCGACCTTTTGGTTAAGGGCGGGCTTTGCAAGAGCAAGTCGGACGCGCGGCGCATGATAGAAAGCGGGGCCGTGTTTGCCGACGACGCGAAGGTGGACGGCGTGTCGGACGCCATCGATCAGGCTAAGCTTGAAGAGGGCGTGATACTCAAAAAGGGCAAAAAAGGGTTTGTAAGGATATTGAAGGCATAGATTATTATGGGCGCGGGCGGCGGACGGGAGTTCGCCCGCCGCGGCGCGGAGGATGGCAATGCTTACGTACAAAACCGTGAAATCAGAATCAAGAATCGAGATAGTAATAAACAAATCGCGTTTTATCGGGCATTGCTTTCCTATCTTGGATGAGGATGAAGCCGCCCGCATTTTAGCAAGGCTTAGAAAGGAATACTGGGACGCCAGCCACAACTGCTACGCCTACGCGCTGGGCGAAACAGGGATGATTGCCAGGTTTTCCGACGACGGCGAGCCAGGCGGCACGGCGGGCATGCCCATACTCGATGTGATCAAAAAAAAGGGGCTTACCTATACGCTTATAGTGGTCACCCGCTATTTTGGGGGCATACTGCTGGGCGCCGGAGGCCTTGTGCGGGCATATTCCAACAGCGCCGCCCAGGCGGCAACGGAAGCGGGCATGGTAAGCGTGGAGCCTGCGTCCAAGATAGAGCTTGTGGTTGATTATTCCAGGTATGGGGCCATAGAGGGCTTTGTACGGGAGAATTCACAGGTTGCCTCAACGGAGTTTACGGACGCTGTCACGATGCGCGTAATGCTTCCTGAGACCGCGGCCGAAAACTTCATAGCCGAGATAGTGGAGCGCACGGACGGACGGGTAAGGCCCGTAATTTCGGGTTCGGGAAGCATTAGAAGGGTATTGGACAGCTGATTCGCTTTAAAGGTAGCTGCGAATTATATCAAACGCTGTTGCATTATGCGCTGTACGCGTATAAAATCAACTTAAAGACCTATGCCGCGGTTAGCGCGGATTAATAAAATAATTGCGTATGTCAATTATCCTGAAGGGGGTTTTTCACATGGAAATCGATGTAAAGCTTACAGCTTCGCCAAAGGCAAAGCCGCAGGACGAGTCAAATCTTGGCTTTGGCAAAATGTTCACAGACCACATGTTTATAATGGAATATGAGGGTGGCAAGGGCTGGGTAAATCCACGCATTGAGCAATATCACAGGCTGTCGCTTGATCCGGCGTCCAGCGTGTTCCATTATGCGCAGGAGATATTTGAAGGGCTTAAGGCATACCGGGCCGACGACGGACGCATCCTGATGTTCCGTTCACGCGACAACTGCTTAAGGCTCAACAGGTCGGCCGAGCGCATGTGCATGCCCCAAATCGACGTTGAGTTCAATTACAGCGCCATGCGCAAGCTGGTGGAGATTGAGCGCGAGTGGGTGCCGCACGCGCCTGGTACTTCGCTCTACCTCAGGCCCACCATGATTGCCAATGACGAAGGGCTTGGCGTGCATGCTGCAAACAATTATATCTATTATGTCATCTGTGCGCCTTCTGGAGCCTATTATCCCACCGGACTTGCGCCCATAAGCATTCTTGTGGAGGACCGCTATGTTCGGGCCGTCAGGGGCGGAATGGGCGAAGCAAAGACGGGCGGAAACTATGCATGTTCCATCAAGGCCGGCGAAGAGGCGCAGAAAAAGGGGTATTCACAGGTGCTGTGGCTTGACGGTGAAACGATGAAATACGTTCAGGAAGTCGGCGCGATGAACATGATGTTCATAATCGACGGGGTATTAGTAACCGCGCCGCTGGAGGGCAGCATACTTCCTGGCATAACGCGCGACAGCATACTCACCATTGCCCGCGATGAGGGAATTAAGGTTGAGGAGCGCAGGCTTTCCATAGACGAACTTATGGACGCCGGCAGAAGCGGAAGGCTAAGCGAGGCGTTTGGCACCGGAACCGCCGCCGTTGTATCGCCGGTCGGTCGGCTGACATACAAGGATTGCACTATTACGGTAAACGACGGCGGCATCGGCCGGCTGACCCGCCATTTCTATGATACGCTTACAGGGATCCAGTGGGGACGCATTGCGGACACCCGCGGCTGGATGACGGAGGTATAATCGCCTTCGGCGTCGCGTCGTGCTTGATCAGCGCAACGCGAGTTAACCCACAAAAACGGTCATTGGCTACAAACAGCCGAGGACCGTTTTTCTTGGGGCTTCTGCCCCAAACCCCGCCAAAGGGGACTTTTTGTAAAAAGTCCCCTTTGGAATCCCGAAAAACAACGTTTAATCTATTGGATTTCATCGCTTGCTCTCAAGGTATCAAAAACCGGCGCGCATGTCGGGGCCTTAGGATTATACTTTTGGGTTCGGCCAAGCCTTGAGCTGTTTCCGCTGATTTTTATAAGATTGCAAACCTGTGGTGATGTACGAAATAAAAGTTATTTCCTTGTGTTTTTTGGAGTTCTTAGAACCTTTTTTGCAAAAAAGGTTCTAGCCGCCGGAGGCAAAACCAGACAAGTGGCTCGTTCCGGCTTTAGGGGCTTCTGCCCCAAACCCCGCCAAAGGAGACTTTTTGTAAAAAGTCCCCTTTGGAATCCCGAAAAACAACGTTTAATCTATTGGATTTCATCGCTTGCTCTCAAGGGTTTAACGCGTTAACTCAGCTCTGCATGCCGTCGACCGCCAGATATTTATATTAAGTTCAGTATCGCGAGCACCCCGTTTTCAACCAGAGTGTCGCACACGCCCTGGGCGCTTTGCGCCGGCACCGCGATTATGCCTGTCTTTACGTTCATCCTGCGGCAAAGCTCGCCCAGACGTTTCGCCGGCATCACGGGCTTTCCGTTTATCAAGGTACCCGCCATGTCCTCATTGGAATCGAAGGCAGCTATGATGTCCAGGCCGTACTCCTCAAAGCCATCGTAGGACAAAAGGGCGCGGCCCAGATTGCCCGCCCCGACTATGACCGTCGCGTTCGAGTTGCCATAGCCAAGGAACCGCTCTATATCCAAAATTAGGCTGTCTGTAACGTATCCAACTTTGGGCCTTCCGCCCGAACTTACCGAAGCCAGGTCCTTTCTGACCTGAACGTCGTTTAGGCCCAGTGCGTCCGCTATCGCGGTTGCGGATATGTTTGCGGCGCCGCCCTTGGCCGCGGACCTTAAATAACTTAAATACAACGGCAGCGTCTGCTTTGAAATCGGCCTGCTGTCCATAGCCTATTCTCCTTTGCCCTTTATGTATTCGTCGATGGCCGACGCGGAAGCCTTTCCCGCTCCCATGGCAAGTATAACTGTGGCAGCTCCGGTTACAGCGTCGCCTCCGGCATATACGCCCTCCCTTGATGTAAGGCCCGTGGAATCGTCGGCTACTATTCCGCCCCACTTTTTAGTTTCAAGTCCCTGTGTGGTGGATTTAATAAGCGGGTTTGGCGAAGTGCCTATAGCCATTATTACGCAGTCAAGCTCCATGGTAAATTCCGAACCCTTGCGCGGCACCGGCCTGCGCCTGCCGGATTCGTCCGGTTCGCCCAGCTCCATCTCTACGCACGTCATGCCCTTTACAAACCCATTTTCGTCGCCAAGAATCTCTACGGGGTTATTAAGCAGCTTGAAGATTATCCCCTCCTGCATAGCGTGTTCGACCTCTTCCTTTCTGGCCGGAAGCTCCTCAAGCGACCTTCTGTAAACGATGTACACCTCCTCTGCGCCCAGCCGCTTGGCGCAGCGGGCCGCATCCATCGCCACGTTGCCGCCGCCTACCACGGCCACGCGCTTTGCCCGCTGTATGGGTGTGGCGCTGCCCGGCAGATAGGCTTTCATGAGATTTACGCGCGTTAAAAACTCGTTTGCCGAATATACGCCCTTGAGGTTTTCCCCGGGTATATTCATAAACCTCGGAAGCCCCGCTCCAGAACCGATGAACACGGCCTCAAACCATTGCTCATCCATAAGCTCGTCGATAGTTATCACCTTGCCAACGACCATGTTTGTTTCAATCTTTACGCCCAAATCCCTGAGCGTATCTATTTCCTTTTGCACTATCGCCTTTGGCAGCCTGAATTCGGGGATTCCATATTCAAGCACCCCGCCCGCAAGGTGCAGCGCCTCGAACACGGTAACGTCATAGCCCCTTTTGGCCAGGTCGCCCGCACAGGTAAGGCCCGACGGACCTGAACCGATTATTGCTACCTTATGGCCGTTTGGCTCAGGCCGTTTGGGCTTTTCGCCGCTGTTTTTATTGTGGTAATCCGCCGCAAAGCGCTCAAGGCGGCCTATGCCCACCGGCTCGCCCTTAAGCCCCCGCACGCAGCGCTGTTCGCACTGTGTCTCCTGAGGGCATACCCTTCCGCATACGGCGGGTAAGGAACTTGATTTTGATATGACGGAATATGCCTCCTCAAAGCGGCCTTCTGCCATCTCCTTTATAAACGACGGTATGTCGATGTGTACCGGACAGCCTCCCACGCACGGCTTGTTCTTGCAGTTAAGGCAGCGCTTTGCCTCATCGATTGCCTGCTCCTCCGTATACCCAAGGGTGACCTCGTTGAAGTTCTTGTTCCTGACGTTTGGTTCCTGTTCGGGCATCTCATTCTTCTTCATGGACATGTTGGCCATCTCATTTCACCTCCATACGGTACAGGTTGCACGCTTCCTCATGCGCGGCCCTCTCAAAGGGCTTATACATGGACGAGCGCGCTATCGCCTCGTTAAAATCTATCTCGTGACCGTCAAAATCCGGCCCGTCTACGCAAGCAAACCTGGTTTCGCCGCCCACGGTGAGCCGGCAGCAGCCGCACATGCCTGTGCCGTCGATCATTATCGGGTTCATGCTGGCGATGGTCTTTATGCCGTACTCCTTTGTCAGTTTGCATACGAATTTCATCATGATAAGTGGGCCTATGGTAATGACAGCGTCGTATTTTTCGCCCGCCTCAATCAGTTCCTTAAGCGCGTCGGTCACAAGGCCCTTTTTCCCATAACTACCGTCGTCGGTCATCATTTCCATCCGGTCGCTCACAGCCCTAAACTCGTCCTCAAGTATGACCAGGTCTCTGCTTCTAAACCCCACCACCGAGTGAACCTCGGCGCCCTCGGCGTGCAGCTTCTTTGCCACGGGATAGGCAATTGCGCACCCAACGCCTCCCCCGACGACAGCTACCTTCTTTAGCCCCTCGGTTTCGGTGGCCCTGCCAAGCGGGCCCACAAAGTCGCAGACCCGAGCGCCCTGCTCAAGGTGGTTCAGTTTTTCAGTGGTTGCGCCCACGATTTGGAATATAATCGTTATAATTCCCTTCTCCCTGTCATAGTCGGCCACGGTAAGGGGGATGCGCTCCCCGTTTTCCTCGGCGCGCAGGATTATAAACTGTCCCGGTTCCGCCTTTTTAGCAACCAGCGGAGCGTATATCTCCATCAGGGTTACGGTTGGGTTCAAGGACTTTTTTCTGACAATTTCGTACATAATTACCGCTCCTCTTTTCATTAAAGATGACTTCCGCCATCAAAGAGCGGCAGCCATGGATTTATTATAGCCTAAAAGTCAACGTCTTGGCCATAATAGATGCGGGTGAAGAGCCTTTCCATTATATCCGGCGTAATCCCTCTTGGGTTTGAACCCGTGCACGCGTCGCCCACCGCCAGCTCGGAAATCCTTGCGATCTTTTCCCTGAATTCGGCCTCGTCTATGCCAAATTCACTCAGCGACTTTGGAATATTGAGCATCTTATTATATTCATCAATCCTTCCGCACAGCGAGAGCACCAGCTCATCCTCCGTGTTTCCGGCAAGTCCGGCCGATCTTGCTATATCGGCATAGCGGGCCTTTGCCGCGGCATCCTTTGCGTTATACTTTATTACATAGGGCAGATAGATCGCGTTGGCGCAGCCATGCGGGATATGCCCGGTTGAAAACGCGGCGCCCGTCTTATGCGCCATGGAGTGGACGATGCCCAAGAGCGCGTTTGAAAATGCCATTCCCGCCAGGCACTGCGCATAGTGCATCTGCTCCCTTGCATTCATATCCCCATCGTATGAGGCGGGCAGGTACTCAAATACCATGTTTATCGCCTTGAGCGCAAGCGGGTCTGTAAACGGGCCGTTTAGGGTGGATACATACGCCTCTATAGCGTGGGTCAGGGCGTCCATGCCGGTGTTTGCGGTAAGCTTCTGAGGCATGGTTTCAGCAAGCTCGGGATCAACAACCGCTATGTCCGGCGTGATGCTGAAATCGGCAAGCGGATACTTTATGCCCTTCTCATAGTCCGTAATTACGGAGAATGCGGTTACCTCGTTCGCGGTGCCGGATGTCGACGGGATCGCTAGGAATTTTGCCTTCTGCCTGAGCGCTGGGAAGCTGAACGGGGTGATGAGCTGCTCGAACGTAACGTTGGGATACTCGTAGAAAGCCCACACCGCCTTTGCCGCGTCTATGGGCGAACCGCCGCCCATGGAGATTATCCAGTCCGGGCCGAACTCGCGCATAGCCTCCGCGCCGCGCATAACCGTTTCTACGGAGGGGTCTGGCTCCACGTTTTCAAACAGCTTAACCTCCATGCCCGCTTCCTTCAGATAACCAATGGCCTTGTCGAGAAAACCGAACCGCTTCATGGAACCGCCGCCAACCACGACGAACGCCTTATTCCCCTTAAGGGTTTTCAATACTTCCTATATTCCCCCCTGCAAATATTCCCTGAATTAAATTAAACCCCTATTTTATTTTTTTCCGCCTTGGAAATCGGTTGATTATAGCGAGGATTGACCAAATACGGTTTAGCTTTTCTGACCGGTATTTCAAAAAACGGCCATATCAATCCTGGAATATTGATATTCCATTTTCGGCAATGTGCTTAAATATATAATCAGATATATTCCCTGAACGCAGCCTCGTTTCTGGCCTCAAACAGTTTATCGACAAAGCGTTTGTCCAGCGCTGAAGGGATATCCCTTTGAATATATAAGCAAGTCCTTACAGCTGTTATTAAAAGCGTCGCAGCGCCTCTGCACAAGACCATACAGCTTTAAAAACTCGTCCGGTATGGGAGATACCCACATATATGTGCCTGGGACATGGGCCAACAGGTCAAACTGTCTGCACCGCTCGTATACATATATGACCTTTCTGCCCTGTTCGGAATCGGCTTTCTTTCTAATATCCTCGTGAAGGTATGGAACATTCGTATCCCCGTGCGCTATCTCAATGTACTTTAAAAAATCCTCAAAGCGTACTTACTTATCATGGGCGAGCGGATGCCGCTCCGACATCACCGCCATATAGTCAAACTCCCACACGGTTTCATGCTTTATATCGTTTTTGGCCAGGAAGTCCAGAAAGTAGTTCTCATAGCCCATCTTATAGCGGATTACGCCAAGATTGAACCGGCCCTCGGATATGCTGCGGATGGCGTTTATTGAGTTGGTTTCCTGGATGTTTACGTCGATCTCCCTTCCTCCGTCAAGCGTTTGCACAAATCGCGTTACCGCTTTTGCGATATAGCTTACGCGGGGTATTGATATGTTAAACCTCTGCCTGCCTTCGTTGTCGTGGCGGCACAGCGACTCAACCTCGTCCAGCTGGGCCAGTATCTTTTTGGCGTATATCAAAAACGCGGCGCCCTTCTTTGTAGGCACCATCCCCTTGGAGGTTCTCTTAAACTCCGTTATGCCAAGCGTGTCCCTTTATAGCCTTGCTCAGGTTTGGCTGTGCCATAAATAGGTTGTCAGCCGCCTGTGTTATGGAACCCGTGCGCTCCACTTCAACGGCGTATTTAAAATGCAGTGTGTTCATAAAAACTCCTATCGGGCTGTAAAACGTTGCAAACGCTGCTTAGCGCCATTTGCCTTAAACCTGGGGGGAAGCATACCCTTCACCAAACAACGCCATTCTAATATCTAGTATCGCCGTTGTCAAATTGCAGTCCCGCGCCAAATATTGTTACGTGCGGTGTATTATGTTTTACCATGCGCTAAGCCAATGCTTTACGGTTTCATCGGCTTCTATAAGCTGCTTATCGTTCCCTCCCGGATTTTTTATAAACAGTACTTTTGTGTCGCTTATATGCTTTGAGGCATATTTTAGCCCTGGCGGAATAATAAACAACGATCCCTTTTCAAAAAGGTATTCCTCTTTTTCATCTAAGAGCAAGACCTTACTTGCCCCGTCCATGACAAAATTGTACTCCGCAGCGTTTATATGTAAATGGGGCCGGTCAGCCGAAAAGAACTTATAATGGCTCAATCCAATTTCAATTCCAGTATCATGAATCCATTCCAAATCCTGCGGTTTCTTTAGATTTCCGCACAGGTAAACCCTGTCCGAGGTCTTTAAAGCTTCCCTCACGTCAAATCCCATTATATAATTCATAATTCTGCCCTCCACGTGCGTTACGCCAATACTCTGACCATTCGCGCAAATTCTTTATCGATGGCCTTTCACAAAGCTTTGGGTTTATTCTAATGGAGTTAAAGTTGTTTACAAAGAAGCTGTAATTTACCGGGTCGTCCGTTTGCCAAATTACGAAGCTCCTACGGTTATCTTCATTATCCAGCGATGCTGAATACAAATCGATTTTTACATGGTTGAATTCCCTGTATTTATCTAAAAACTCCACGTTGAATATGGCGAACGGGGCGCTGACCTTCATTAGGTAAAAGTGAAATCTCGCTGGAATTGAATCCCACGTCTGATGATAGATAGAGCTTTTATTGGAAAGCGCATTATAAAGGTTATATATGGCGCTGTAAACTACGCCTGAGGATGAGCCTGCCCTATAGTTCGCTACCTTTGTTTCCAGATCAATTAAGTTATATCTTGACGGCTTTGTCAGTATCAGCTCCATGGTAGCCGCAGACTCGCGCATGATCATTTCCATAGCTTTATTAAGCTTGATATCCTTCATCTGCTCAATATGCCCGCTGTCCCCAATCTCAGGATTTAGAAGTAAATTCCCTGCAAAGTTTAAAATCCTGATCTTTTGAATGCTTCTATAATATCCATCGCTGATATGCAGTCTGTCGTCTATAGTATGGATATCTTGTATCCCTTTTCTGTCAAGCATCAGCAGGTTGTTTTTATGCCTGAGGGTATTATAATGCCTTATACCATTTAGCCAAATCCTTAGCTTGTTATTCATACTCTGTATATCTGACAAATCATAGTCCAGCAGTGTTACGCCGCTAAAATCAGTTGGTACGTGCGTACCTCTGACTTTACAGATTGCCACTGCCTTTTTGCCTAATACGCCGCTGAATATACCGGCCTCTACCAAAACGTTGTCCCGAGGTATATAGCCTCTATAATCATCCGTTATAACATTATCATCCGTATTGAAAATAAAAAGTCCGGCGCTGTGCTCCTTAGCGGCTCTTAATAAATCATCAATGGTGTTTTCACCTAGATGAAACGCTTCACTATCCTTCCAGCAAGTCGTCTCGACTCCAAGGTTATTTAGTATTGCCTGCATTTTACGCGCGATTTCCAAAGCTTGATTCGAACTTCCTATAAACACCCTTTTCATTTGTTTACCCCCAAAAAACAGCAATGTCATTTATATAATACCATATTTTCTACAATTAGTATTGTATTGTACGGTTTATTTGAATACAAGTCCTATTAGGCCCATGTCCGCCCGGCTGTACAAAGGGTTTCATATATGATATTATTGATAAAATCGGGATTGGAGGTCAAACTATGCGCCGTCGTTCCCTAATCATATATACGATAAGCCACTTTATAGTGGATTTTGCGTGCTTTTTCATACTATTCGGCCGCTTCACACAATCCGCTGGACCCGAATCGGCAGGTCTGGGATTTCTGGTTTATAATGTTATAGCCTTTGGCCTTCAGCCTGTCCTTGGCTATATCTGTGATAGGCGAAAGGGGCTGCCGGCCGGACCCCTGGGCTGCTTTTTGGTCGCGGCGGCGGTTATTCCCATATTTGGCGTTTGGGTACAGCTTGTTGCGGCGGCGTTTGGAAACGCAATGTTTCATGTGGGCGGAGGTATCGACAGCCTCTCATCGTCCAAAGGAAGCATGGGTTCAAGCGGGATATTTGTATCCTCGGGCGGCCTTGGGGTAGCGCTTGGTACGCTGGCCGGAAGCTATGCCGGACCATCAGCGTATCTATACCTGGCAATACCGGCGGCCGTATCCATATGCGGCGTTTTAATCGCTTCGATTCGTCCGCTTCCGCCTGAATCGGGTTATAAATCCCACGCGTTTTCAAAGGCGGAAAGTGGAAAGGGGTTTTATGCTGTCATAGCGCTGTGCTTTATATCCATATTCGTGCGCGCCTATGTCGGAGGGAGCGTGCCCATGGGGTTTAAAACCGGAGCGCTTATGGCCGTGTTCGCGGCGTTCGCCGCCTCCCTGGGCAAGGCGCTGGGCGGCCTCGCCGCCGACAGGTTTGGAGCGCGCCTGACAGGCGCCGCTACGCTGCTTGCGTCGGCGCCGCTGCTATGCCTGTTTCACGACAACGCATACCTCTGCGCGCTTGGGCTTATGCTTTTTAACATGAGCATGCCGATTACGCTGTGCGGTATGGCGTCAAAGCTGCCGCGCCATCCCGGATTGGCGTTTGGGCTTTCCACGCTGGCACTGCTGCTAGGCTCGGCGCCCCTGTTCCTCTTTGTCATCGAAGGTCCGGCGCGCGTTATTGTTATGGCCGCGCTTACAGTGCTTTCTTCCGGCTGCCTGTACGCCGCCTTTTTCAGCGCCACATCTAAAAAGGGCGTTATTGATATGGACGCGCGGATATGACGCAGATAGGGGATTCATGCCGTGGCGTTGAACGTTTTTTTGACGGTTAATTTATTTATTGATGAGGAGGAGCTTTATAGATGGTTATATTGAATGCGGCGCTGGACGCTGTGCTGATTGGGCTTATAACGATAGTCTCGGTTTTGGGCCTGATGGGGCTTGGCATAGCTATAATGCTTGTTGTTAGAATGAAAAAGATAAAGAGGATTAAGATGGATAAGATTAAAAGGGATGAAGAAAAGGGGGAGAAATGATGTTTTATTCTTTGCTCGACGTGGCGCCGCCCACTCTGCTGGATCTGGTATATGACTTATGGCCCATATTCCTTATCGGCCTTGGCGTAGCCGCCATAATCGTAGTTGCGGTCCTGCTCGTGCTTAAAGCAAAGCGGGAGCAGAAATAGCCTTTAGCTATGTCAATATTATTTTATGGACCGGTAAAACCGCTTGAACGAATGCCTGGAAATAGCCCTCATACTGTTTGCCAGCCTGGCTCTTACCATATTTGCAGAGGGGCTTTTGACTGCCATATGGTTTAAAAACGGGCGTATGGTATATTTCAGCGTACTGTGCAACCTTATTACCAATCCGGCGCTGAACATATTGGTGATTGCTTCTGTATCCGCGTTTGGCGCCGCCGCCTATGTTCCCGCTGTAGCACTGCTGGAACCGGCCGCGGTTGCGGTTGAGGCATATATATGGAGAAGCTTGTGCAAATTTTCGCGCTGCAGGGCGCTGTGGACAGCATTTATTACAAATCTGCTGTCATTCGCCGCGGGTCTTGCGGCGCAGCCGGTCCTTTGGGGCGCATTGGCAAGGTAAATGCATAAATAAGCGCGATGTTTCACAAATGTTTACAAAATAGTTTGGAAAAATAATGATATTTCCGCATTTGGAGCGTATTAATGTGATAAAATATAAGGAAATATACTGTTCGGATTATCCGCTCCACGATAGAATACGCGGCGCGCTTGCCTTGCTTATTCACGGTGCGCTGGAGGATTGTTCGGATACTCCGGATTTTGACTTTTTTGCGTATAACGCTGAAATATCCACGCCTGCAGCACTGCGCCTTGGATCTGCCCAAAATCTGTGCGGCAGAATAAATGAAGAACTGGCCTCTTACGGCGGCCCTAAAATCATTGGGGCACGCATGGTAAGCCAAGCGTTTGAAACGGGAGGGCACGTTAACTTTCGGTTATCCCATGGGTTTTATTACGCCCTCATTGATCTTGTAAACAGTTCTTCCCCACTGCCCGCGCTGAGCGGCGACATAACCCATGGCGAGGGCTATGCCCTGGCCCGTATGCTTATGATGAATAAATGCCTGGGAAACCATGGCGGTATACCTGAGCATGCGCTGAGGGCGCTTTGGACCGCATTCGCCGCATGCGACCCAATGCTTAACTCCCGCAAAAGGATAGCCGCGATAGCAAGGGCCTCAAAGGCGCTTACGGGACTTGCCGCGTGTATTGAGCCGAAATCACGGCGGCAGCTACTCAGCGGAGCCGGAGATATGGCGGCGTGCGCTGCCCGGCTTTTGGCCCGCGCGGCCCAGTGCGCCAGGCGCTGAGCGCGTCCGTATTTTAGGGCGGGTTAGGATCTATATTTTCCCATAAAGGAGGTCTCAATATGGAAATTAAATGGTACGGTCATTCATGCTTTGTACTCACAAGCTCTCAGGGAACCAGGATTCTGATGGATCCGTGCTCCCCCGACACCGGCTATACGCTAGGGCCTATACAGGCGGACGCCGTCACCTGCAGCCACGACCACTATGATCATAACTACGTGTCGGCTGCTGCGGACAATCCGGTGCTAATCCGCGGCCCTGGGGAATATTTCGTTAAGGACACGCTGATAAAGGGCGTGCCGACTTGGCATGACGACGCCCAGGGCGGCAAGAGGGGGCCCAATATGATGTATATCGTTGAGATGGATGATATGCGCATCCTGCATGCCGGGGATATCGGGCACCTGCCCGACGAGGGGTGCCTAGGCATGATCGGTGAAATTGACGTTCTGCTCGTTCCAGTCGGGGGCGTTTATACGATAAACTACCTGCAGGCGCTCGGGATGGCCAATATGCTCAGGCCAAGCGTTGTTATCCCAATGCATTATAAAACGCCTGATTGCAAAGTGGATCTTGGCGAGCTTGCGCCGTTTATAAGCACTGCAAAGGACTGCAAAATACACAGGCTTAATCAAAGCGAAGCCACGCTGAGCAGGGGAAGCCTTGGCGAGGACAGGGTGCTTGTGCTTGATTATGAAAAACAATAGCTTGGCGCAAGGCGGGGTATAAAGAGGGCGACGGAGGCATGTTTAAGCGGCAGCCGCACGCCCTTTTGTTCTATGTTATAAAACCTACAGGTATGCATATTCATGGCGCTGTCAGATCTTGGGCGCGCCTGCCTGAGCCGCCGCGGTCTCCCGCTGTCATTCCAGTTTGAAAATACCCTGAGCCACCGCGGGTTTAACTTGGCTTTGCCGGGCATTGAATCTGCGCCTTTATAAGTGCTGCGGTATTGATTCTAAAACTAAAACGGTCTATAATCTGAATAAGCTCACTTGAATTGCTAAGGAGGAATAATCCCAATGATGGACAGTAGAATAGAGAAACTTGCCAACATACTCGTTACCTTCTCTACCGAGGTCAAGCCCGGCGAAAACGTTCTTATAAACTCCGGAAATGGAAACGATATGCTGGTCAAGGCACTCATCCGCGAGGTATATAAGGCGGGCGGCCGGCCATTCGTATGGCTGCAAAACTCGGCGATTGAACGGGAACTTGGCATGGGGTATACAGAAGACCAGCTAAAAATACGGGCTGAGGCAGACGCGCTGCTGATGAGCAAGATGCAGGTGTTTATAGGGTTCTCCGGAGTTGTTAATAACTCGGAAACCTCCGACGTTCCGGCCGACAGGCTGTCGCTGTACGCCCAGCACTACGGCGAGCAGGTTCATGGGAAGATCCGCGTGCCGAAAACCCGCTGGGTTGTTCTCCGCTACCCGACGCCTGCCATGGCGCAGATGGCGGACATGAGCACCGAAGCGTTTGAGGATTTCTATTTTGACGTATGCAATATGGACTACTCGAAGATGGACAGGGCCATGACCCCGCTCAAGGAGCTTATGGAGCGCACGGATATGGTGCGCATAGTTGGCCGCGGGACCGATATCTCCTTCTCAATAAAGGGACTGCCCGCCATTAAATGCGCCGGCAAGGTAAACATACCGGACGGCGAGATATTTACAGCGCCGGTAAAGGGCAGCATAAACGGCGTGATAACCTACAACACGCCTTCGGTACACGACGGCTTCACCTTTGAAAACATCTGCCTTACCTTTAAAGACGGCAGGATCGTAAACGCGACGGCTAATGACACGGAGCGCGTGAACCATGTGTTTGACATGGACGAGGGCGCAAGATCCGTCGGCGAGTTTGCAATTGGCGTAAACCCGTACATAATCAACCCCATGAAGAACACCCTGTTCGATGAAAAGATAATGGGCAGCTTCCACTTTACCCCCGGCGCATGCTATGACGAATGCGACAACGGGAACAAATCCGCGCTCCACTGGGATCTGATATGCATCCAAACCCCCGAATACGGCGGCGGCGAAATGTACTTCGACGGCGTTTTGGTGCGCAGGGACGGGCGCTTCGTGCTTCCGGAGCTTGAATGCCTGAATCCCGAAAACCTGAAATAGCTTTCCTCCAGCAGAGGACTTAAACCACTCTAAGCCGGCGGTATATTGCCGGCTTTATCATTCATAAATAAGCGTCTTACCGTAGGAGTTCTATACGTCGTTTCGTTTAAAACGCGGTAATAAAATCTTTTAGCTGCCTTAAAAACGCGCGTTAATTGAACAGTTTGGTGATAGAGTCCACTTGACTTCACCGACAAAGTATTGATTATATTACAATGGCGGATTAAAAGTAGAGTAGAAGTAAGTAAGGCGAAAAATCCGCCGTGTAATGTTGTTTTGCTTTTGAATTTATGATAACGTCTAGGTAATGATCACATTATTTATCTAATACGGAGGCAGCTATATGAAGAAAAATGGGGTCATCAGGTTTTGGGCCGTCCTTGTCGTTATCATCATATGCCTTACAGGCTGTACTACTACGTGCGCAACACTAACCATAAACCTGGTGGAGCGGCGTACTGAAACCGGCTGGGACATATCGTTTGACGCGATGAACGGTTATATGTCCACCTCCTTTAATAATATCTATGAATCGGCTGTGCTGGATTATCAGATAACCTACGGCGAGGGGGAGATCATCGTCCGGCTGCGTCAGGGCAGCCGCTCGCAGGAGCTTTCGATGGCTGAGAGCAGCATATCCCTATCCGGCTGGGATCAGGGAAGCATCACTATAGAGCTTAACGCCAAAGCCGCGCGGTACGCCAGGCTTTCCTTCTCATGGGAGGAGGCAGGCAATGGCGGCGGTATCGCCGCAGGGTTTGAATAAATGGGCATTAAATATAAGCCCGAAGCATGCCCCCTCACTAGTAAAAACTATCCGGCGCTTATCTTGCGCCTGAGCGATTGATCCTAATACTTTCGTAGCCATATGTAGCACAGAATCGGATTTCAACCTTGGGTCAGTCCGACAGCCGGACTTTCTAATGCAGCTAATGCCGGCAATCCGCAAATACTGTACGTTCACACCGCTTAGCCTACCATTATACTGCCCTCGGGGTATCTAAGCGTTGAATCGTCGGATTTGCCGCTAAGCGACAGCACCAATGTGAGCGGGCCGACCCTTCCCGCGAACATGAACAGGCAAAGCACCACCCTTGTCATCGCGGTGGCCTCCGCTGTTACGCCCGTGCTTACGCCCACAGTGCCCACTGCTGAAGCAAGCTCAAAGAACACGTCTATGAAGCTTGAGCGGACGCCTATCTGCGAAAATGATACGATCATGCTCGCAGACATCAGCATGAGAATCCCAACTATGAATATGCACAGCGACCTTTGCACCAGCGCCTGAGAAACCCTGCGCCTGAATACGTTTACATCCGAATGCCCCCTTAAAAACGACCTGAGGGTAAGCGCCAGCAGCGCCACGGTAGTGACCTTTATGCCTCCGGCCGTTCCGGCAGGCGCGCCGCCGATAAACATCAGAATCGACGACAAAAGCTTTGACGAATCCGTCAGGGCCGCCTGATCCACCGTGTTAAACCCCGCTGTCCTGCATGTTACGGACTGAAACAGCGAGGCCAGCGCCTTTTCTCCAACGCTCATGCCCTGCATTGTGCCGGTATTGTCATATTCAAGGATAAAGAAAAGCAATGCCCCAGCAAACAGCAGCACGAGCGTGGTAAACAGCACAAGCTTGGTATGAAGCGACAGGTGCCGCGTGCGCCTGAACGCGCCAAGGTCCATAATTACGGCAAAGCCCAGGCCGCCGATAATGATAAGGCCGATAAGGGTGAGGTTTACCAAAAGATCGCCGTGCAGGGCGGTAAACGAGCTGTATTCGCCCGTTACCCTTCCCATCAGGTCAAAGCCGGCGTTGCAGAAGGCGGATATGCTGTGAAACACTGAGTACCATATCCCCTTTGACCATCCCAGCATTGGAATAAAGCGTATGGATAAAAGCGCGGCCCCTATAAGCTCGCAGCCAAAGGTTATGATAGCCGCGTTTCGTCCCAGTCGCACTATTCCTGAAAGCTTGTTTTCACCCAGGGATTCAGCTATAGTAAGCCTTTCCTTAAGGGATATACGCTTTCTTATCGACAAAAACAACAGCGTCGCCATTGTCATGAATCCAAGTCCGCCGCACTGAATAAGCATTATTATGACAACCTGGCCAAACATTGAAAATGTTACGGCGGTGTCCGTAACTATCAATCCGGTTATGCATGACGCGGATGTAGCCGTAAACCAGGCGTCAAACACCCCGATTGACGTCCTGTCAACAGTGGCTATTGGCAGTGAAAGCAACACCGTGCCGACTAAAATCAGCCCCAAAAAGCCCAGGGGCAGTATTGCAACGGGACGAATCCCCCTTTTTGTTCGCAAGGCTACGATCCTCCAACCAAAATTACCTCATTATCTGATGCATTATACTTCAACATCAGCAAAAAAACCAGTACTCATATTAGAATATCTGTACAGTATAATGCTGGAAGGGTATACTAAGTGAAGGTAATTTTAATTTCAGGATGAATCCAGTCTGGAAACGCCGTATAGCATACGTCGGAGCTGGTATGGACTTAATATGAGTAATAATGGAGGTATAGAAAACGATGTATAAAGACAGTTACGACGAATGGCTTTCAGCACTTCCCGAGGACAGCGCTCTAAGAAGGGAGCTTGAAGGTATAGAAGGAGACGAAGCGGCCATTGAGGAAAGGTTTTACAGGGAGCTTGAGTTTGGCACAGCCGGCCTGCGTGGAATACTGGGCGCGGGCACGAACCGGATGAACGAATATGTCGTGCGGCGAGCCACGCGCGGGCTGGCCGCGTACCTCCTCGGCTTTGACAGCGCAAAAGAGCGCGGGGTGTGCATAGCCTATGACTCCCGGCGGTTTTCTAAAGAGTTTGCGTGGGAAAGCGCAAGGACGCTTTCTCAATACGGCATCCGTGTATATATATTCGACACCCTGCATACGGTCCCCCAGCTGTCGTTTACGCTGAGGGAGCTTAAATGCATTGCCGGAATAATGATCACGGCAAGCCATAATCCCCCCCAGTACAACGGCTACAAGGTATACTGGGAAACCGGCGGCCAGATGGGGCCACAGCAGGCTGAGGAGGTAACGCTGAAAATAGAGGGGTTTGGATACTTCGATGCCCCAAGCCAATATGACGAAACGCTGATAACATCTATCGGCGAGGATGAGGACGAAGCCTACTATGGTAAAACCCGGACCCTGCTCATGCACCCCGAGCTTTTAAAGGATAAGGGCGACTCCATCAGGGTGGTATATACGCCCCTGCACGGAGCGGGCTACGTTCCGGTGACAGGGCTTTTAAACAGGGTTGGCGTCACTGGCCTAAGCGTTGTTGAACAGCAGCGGCTCCCTGACCCGGATTTTCCTACGGTGAAGGTGCCAAATCCAGAGGACAGGGGCGCGTTTGACCTGGCGTTTAAGCTCGCAGACCGAGTAGGCGCCGACGTTATCCTGGCGACCGATCCTGATTCCGACCGGCTTGGAGTGGCCGTGCCTACAGACGATGGATATGTTCTGCTTACCGGCAACCGTATAGGCTGTATTCTTATAAACTATATCCTGTCGTCGCTAAGCGAAAGGGGGCAGCTCCCAAAAAACGCGCTCGTTGTTAAATCCATAGTGAGCACCGGCCTGGCCGACGCGATATGCAACCGCTATGGCGCAGCCATTAAGTCAGTGCCGACCGGTTTTAGATTCATATCCGAGATAATAGACGAATGCGACAGAACGGGCGAATACGACTTCCTGTTTGGTTTTGAGGAGAGCTACGGGTTCCTGGCCGGAGGGTTCGCGCGGGATAAGGACGCGATATGCGCGGCAATGCTCATCTCAGAAGCCTGCGTGTATTACCACGCCCAGGGGAAAACGCTGTACGACGTGCTTGAGGATATCTTCAACGAATACGGCTTTTATGAGGAGACGGTCAAGTCCTACACCTGGGACGGCAAGGCGGGAATGGAACGTATCTCAAGGGTGATGGGCATGCTCAGGGATGATCCGCCCCATTCCGTGGCTTCGGCGCGGGTGCTGTCGGCCGATGATTTTGATAGCCTGGCAAGCACCGACTTTATATCGGGAGAAACGTGTAAGATCGATATGCAGCGCATGAACATGATAAGGCTCAACCTGGATGGCGGCGCCTGGATATGCGTAAGGCCTTCTGGAACCGAACCTAAGCTTAAGATCTATATCGGCACTTGCGCCAAAAATATGGCCGACGCCGTAACGTTTGGCAGGGCGCTTATGGACTCTATGGATTTGCTGATATCCTCATGCGAATAAAAAATATAAGGCCATTATGAGCCGCCAGAAGGGTTAAATTTGGCGGCAGTCCTGCCCTCCTATGCGCTGTTTGGCGCCCAGGTGCTTTGCCAATTTAAGCGCTTGCGGGCTTGCAATAAACTATTATGGCTATGACCATTGTTCAGCATGAATCCGCGGCAACGCGCCGGTTTTACATCATAAAAGAGAAACCGCGCCTGGCCAGAGATGGGGGCGTTTGGAGCGCCCGAACCCCTGTGTTAAGGCTTACGGATATAATATTGATTTGAGTCCGTCGTGGGAAAGAACCTTTGCAAACCGGTTGTTCCAAATCCGCTCTTCATAAAACGCTATGAGCTGCGCCGCTGAAAACGGGCCGTTGTCAAAGGTCGTGTGCGCCCATTTAGGCACGTATACCATATAGTCCCTCTCAAACGCGGCCTTGCATGTGGCGTCAATGCAGTATTCGGTCCGCAGGCCGGTAAGGATAATGTTTTTTATACCCTTATCCTGCAGATGCCCGTGCAGGCCCGTGTCTAGAAACGCACTGTTGAAGCGTTTGTCAAATATTCGCTCCCCATCCTTTGGCGCAAGCGCCTTATGGATCTCATGGCCCGTACAGCCTGCCGTGAAGCCCGTCTTACCCGAATCATGCCTTATATATATGATCTCAGCCCGCTGTCTCTCGCGCTCTCCACAAGGCTGTGGATATTTCCAACCGTCTCCATCGCGCGAAACGGCCCCGCTTCTATCAGCGCGGTCTGAACGTCTACAATCAATAAAGCCGTATACCCCACTGTTCTTTCCTCCCATGAATATATACGTCTAACGCTGCCAAAACCAAAGCTTTTAAATCTGGCCCTTCTAAGCATCGGCAAATCATATCAAAAAGGCGGCTGTTATTTCAATTTAACAGCGCGCCCTTTGTTTTTAACCCTTCCTATTTCTTAGGGTCATAGGAGGTTACCTGAATCCAGGCGTCGTTATAAACCGTTACAAAATTGCCCAGATCGTGGAATACGTCACACCGGTCGATTATGTCCTGAGGCGGATTGTATGTTTCATCCCCTGTCCACTCCTCGTCCATTAGCTCCAGCGCGGCCTTAACCGGAGTGCTGTAGCCTATGTATTCCGTATTCTGCTTTGCTACGTCCGCCTGGCACAGGAAGTTGATGAACTTCTCGGCCTCTTCGGTATGCTTCGATGTTTTGGGGATTATTATGTTATCAAACCAAAGGTTGCTGCCCTCCTTGGGCACCGCGTAGGCGAGATCCTCGTTTTCAAGCATGCATGCCATCGCGTCGCCCGAGTATACCACGGCGAGCGCTCCGCCGTTATTGATCATGGTTCCCTTTATGGTGTCGCCAAGGTATGCCCTAACAAGCGATTTCTGCTCCATCAGGGCGTTTTTCGCGGCCTCTATATGCGCCTCGTCGCGCGTATTTATGTCATATCCAAGCTTTAGCAGGGCTACGCCGATTGTATCGCGCATGCTGTCATACATAAGGATCTGTCCGGAATACTTTTCATCCCAAAGTATGTCCCAGCTGTCCACCGGATCGTCCACCATCTTGGTGTTGTAAAGAATGCCCACCGTGCCCCACATATACGGAACCGAGTATTTATTGTCCGGATCAAAGGACAGGTCCATAAACCGCTCGTCGATATTCTTTATGTTTGGTATGTTATCCATGTCGAGTTCGTGGAGCATGTTGTTGGCTATAAGCTTCTCAATGATGTAGTCCGACGGGAAGCACAGGTCGTATATGCAGTCGGGCGATTCGAGCTGTACGATCATCTCCTCGTTGTTTGCCATGAACGTATAGTTGATGTCTATGCCCGACTCCTCCTCAAAGCGCTTTATAAGCTCCTCATCAATATAGTCTCCCCAGTTAAGGACATTAAGCGTAACCTTACCGTTTGAACTGCACCCAGGCAGAATAACGGCGATGGCAAGAATGAATACCATCGTCATTGCCATTAAAAGTGAAAAACCCTTTTTCATCCCTCTAAAAATCCTCCGTTTATGTATACTAGGTATATATTAACCCCTTATGGGGGGTGTATCAGCCCTTAAGCTTGGCCGCCTCCTTAGCGGCCTTTCGCTCCTCCCTGACGGATTTGAAGTTGACAATCAGCAAAAGCGTGAGCACAGCCGCAAACATCAGTGTGGACAGCGCGTTTATCTTGGGACTGATGCCCTTTCTGGCCATGGAATAGATGTATATCGACAGGTTCTGCTGGCCCTGCTGGGCAAAGTAGCTTATTACGAAGTCGTCAAGGCTCAGCGTAAAGGCAAGTATGAGCCCCGATACTATCCCCGGCATTATATCCGGAATTACCACCTTGCGAAGCGCTGAAAACGGCGTGCAGCCAAGATCCAGCGCTGCCTCATAGAGCATGTCGGAGCTTTGCCTCAGCTTTGGCATGACTGAGAATATTACATACGGGATATTGAAAGTAATATGCGCTATGCACAGCCTGAGATAGCTGTTCTGCTGGCTTATCCCGATAAACGAGAACAGCATCATAAGGCTTATCCCCGTAACAAGATCGGGATTTATCATCGGAAGCTGGGACACGTTTTCAATCAGCATGCGGCGGCCCTTTTTCATGGAGTGCATGCCTATGGCCGCAAACGTGCCTATTATGGTCGCTGCCACAGCCGAAATTACCGCTACGCTCAGGGTTACCCCCAGCGCGTCCATGATGGTGGCGTCGTTTATAAGCTCTTCGTACCACTTGAGGGAAAAGCCCGACCAGTTGCCCATGGTCTTTGACTCGTTAAATGAATAGACCATCAGCACAGCAATCGGCGCATAGAGGAAGACGAGCATAATTCCTAGGTACGTCCCCTTGAAAAACGTTCTTAGTTTTTTCACCAGAGCTTGCCCCCCTCCTCGCCTGTCCTGCGCTCGGCGTTGCGCATGATCAGCATGGATATTATTACGAGTATCAGCAGGATAAACGACAGCGCCGAGCCTATTCCCCATTCGTTTACCAGCAGGAACTGGTTTTCTATAAGATCGCCGTAGAGCATGTACATCCCGCCCCCGAGCAGCCTTGATATGGCAAAGGTGGTTATAGCGGGAATGAACACCATCGTTATTCCAGAAATCACCCCGGGCATGGACAGCGGCAGTATTACGCGCGTAAACGTTGTAATCCCGTTGGCGCCAAGGTCGCTGGCAGCTTCAAGGTGCGATTTATCGAGCTTTATAAGCACGGTATATATCGGCAGTATCATGAACGGCAAAAAGTTGTATATGTTTCCTAGCAGTATCGCCGTTTCCGTAAACAGAAGCTGCTGGGGCGCAAGCCCGATCGAGGTAAGCAGGGCGTTGATCGCCCCGTCCGTGTCCAAAATCACCTGCCACGCATAGGTCCTGAGCAGAAAGTTCATCCACATGGGCAGGATAAAAAACATCGATACTATGGCAGCCTTCGACCGTTTCATATTGGAGAGTATGTAAGCCACCGGATAGCCCAGTGCCAGGCAGACCAGCGTGGTTTCAAGCGCCATCACCACCGAGCGCCATAATACGGCCATGTTCTGGCTTCTCAGGCCGCTTATAAGGTTTGCCAGGGTAAACGCTCCCGCCTTGTCGGTGAGGGCGTAATATCCTATAAGCATCATCGGAGCCGCTATGAAGATTATCATCCAAACGATGTATGGATATGAAAAAACTGAACGTTTCAGCTTCATAATATCCTGCCCTCCCCCTCTGTCCGGCTTATGCCGGTACGTAATCGCGAATATTTTTTAAAACCGAGTTATTCCTGCAACGACCCGTCGGTCGCCTCCGCCTCAGGCCCCGGATGCATTACGTGGATGGCGTCGGGCGGTATCTCCACCCCAACCTCAGTACCCTGAGGTACAAAGTCCGTTGAGTGTATAAGCCACTCAAGGTCTCCGCACTGCACCCTGAATTCATAATGCACGCCCATGAACAGCACGCTTTTGATTATGCCGGTTAGCTTGGAGCTGTCCTTATTCACTATATCGATATCCTCGGGCCTTACCACAACGTCCACGTCCGTTTTCTTGCCAAAACCAGCGTCAACGCAGACAAACTCGTGCCCCTCAAAGCTTACCCTGTAGTCGTCCTCCATGACGGCGCTTAAAATATTGCTTTCGCCTATGAAATCCGCAACAAAGCGGTTCCTGGGTTCGTTGTATATATCGGCCGGCCGGCCGATTTGCTGTATAACGCCGCGGTTCATGACAGCTATGGTGTCGCTCATGGTAAGCGCCTCCTCCTGGTCATGGGTGACGTATACGAATGTTATCTTCAGCCGCTGCTGCATGCGTTTAAGCTCGACCTGCATCTCCTTCCTGAGCTTTAGGTCCAGCGCGCCAAGGGGTTCGTCCAGCAGCAACACCTCCGGCTCGTTTACCAGGGCGCGCGCAATAGCCACGCGCTGCTGCTGCCCGCCGGAAAGCTGCTCTATATACCTTTTCCCATAGCCTGCCAGGTTGACAAGGTCAAGCATGGCGTTGACCTTCAGCTCTATATCCTTTTTGGCAAGCTTTTTTATCTTCAGCCCGAACGCTATATTATCAAATACGTTTAAATGGGGAAACAGCGCATATTTTTGAAATACGGTGTTTACCTTCCGCTTATGCGGAGGGATGCCCACCATGTCCTTTCCATACATCAGGAGCTTTCCTTCCGTAGGCATGGTGAAACCGGCGATTATTCTAAGCATCGTGGTCTTGCCGCATCCGGAAGGTCCCAGCAGCGTTAAAAACTCGCCGTCGCGGATATAAAGGGATACGTCGTTGAGCGCAGGCTCGCCATCGTACAGCTTTGTTATGTTTTTAAGCTCAATCAGGCGCGTGTTTTCCATTGAAATCCCCCCGTCCCTAGAAGCTGGGCGGCGTAGCCACCCACAGCACCTTTGCGGCAGTGTTTCCGGTGTTCTTTATCTGATGGGGAGCCGTAGGCTTAAAACAGAAGCTGGATCCCCGCCTTACCTTTAATTTTCTGTCGCCCAGGCACAGCGTTACGCTGCCCTGAAGCACATATCCAAATTCTTCGCCCTCATGCGGATCGTCCATATAACTTTCTCCGCCGGGCCTGAGCGCTATAAGAATCGGCTCGAGCGCGTTCTTCTGGGCGTTAGGCACCAGCCAGCAGATGCTGTACCCGCACTCGTTGTCATTTTTAATAAACATATCATCAGGGGTAAACGCCAGCTTTTCCTCGGGTTTTTCATAAAAAAACTCGGAAAGATTCGTTCCCAGCGCCTCCAGTATGTCCATAAGCGTGGCTATAGACGGCGACGTCTGGTCGCGCTCAAGCTGGGATATAAATCCCTTTGACAGCTCCGTTCGGTTCGCAAGCTCTTCCTGGGTGAGGTTGAGCTTTAACCTCAGGCGCTTTATCTTGCCGCCAATGCTCATGTTTAACGATTCCTCCTGACTGCACCGCGCAGATGCAGTTATACTTAACCCCGTGTATAGCAATTCTGTCTGGCACAGAGCATCTATACTTAATGTTTATGATTGCTAAACACCACGCGACGTAATTAAACCATGATTCTACATACTTGTCAACGCCTTTTTGCTTTTTACGGAGTTTTAATATAAAATGTTTGTTAGTCTCATTTATACATTTATAAAATGACTTAAACGCCTGGACAATTTACATGTTTTTTTGTATATCCGGAGGTCGGGATAACCAAGGTTTATATAAAGCGGGGTTAAACTGATAAAAATGTCTCAAGCAGGAAGCAGAACCCCAAGCGTCGCCCCTGGAACGTTCACCGCTTCCCCGTGCTCTGGCAGTATCACGCGGCTGAAGCCCAGCCGCAGGCATTCCTGAACCCGCTTTTAAAACCTTTTTATCTAATAATAGGTCCAATAATTTTAGAAGGTAAATAAAAAAAGGCCTTAAGCCTAAAGTAAGCGCTGTGTTAAAGCTAAAGCAAAGTTTATGCGGTTTAGGCATTCTAATTATATATCCCCGCAAGCGCTACCGCTTCATCAATGGTCTTAACCTTCAATAGCGTCGACCCTGGAACGTTCACCGCTTCCCCGTGCTCTGGCAGTATCACGCGGCTGAAGCCCAGCCGCAGGCATTCCTGAACCCGCTTTTCAAGCCTGCTTATCCTGCGTATCTCGCCCGTCAATGAAACCTCGCCCAGCACGGCCGTGGACTTTGGCAGCGCTGATTCAGTAAGCGCCGACGCAATGGAAAGCGCGATGGCCAGGTCGGACGCGCGTTCGCTCAGCCTCAATCCCCCGACAACGTTGGCATAAATATCACGGTCCGAGACCCTAAGCCCCGCCTTTTTTTCAAGCACCGCAAGCAGCAGCACAAGCCTGCCGTTATCCATGCCCGTTGCCATGCGCCTGGGATTGCTGAACTGGGTGGGCGAGATAAGGGCCTGCACCTCGGCCAGCATGGGACGGGTACCCTCCATCATGCAGGTTACCGAGCAACCGGCCGCGTTTGCGCCGGACAGAAACAGCATCGACGGGTCCGGAACCTCTGCCATGCCTGTATCGCGCATTTCAAATACGCCTATCTCGTTTGTAGAGCCAAAACGGTTCTTCACTGCCCTGAGCAGCCTGAACGAATCATGGCGGTCGCCCTCGAAATACAGCACCGTGTCAACCATATGCTCCAGCATCCTCGGCCCCGCCAGCGCGCCCTCCTTGGTTACGTGACCTACTATGAACACAGCGCAGCCCGAGGACTTGGCGTATCTTGTAAGCGAATCCGTTACCTGGCGGATCTGCGTTATGCTTCCCGCGGCGCTTTGTATATCCGGGTCGTACATAGTCTGTATCGAATCAATTATCAGCACCGTGGGCTGCAGCCTTATAAGTTCGGTTTCTATGTTCTGAAGCGATGTATCCGCCAGCACAAGCATATCGCCGCAGGCCGCGAGCCTTTCAGCCCTTAGCCTCAGCTGGGCGCCCGACTCCTCACCGGTGACATACAGCACCTTTAAAGAGGCGGCCAGCGTTCCGGCCACCTGCGTAAGCAGCGTTGATTTACCTATGCCCGGGTCGCCTCCTATCAGCACTACCGAGCCTGGAACCAGGCCGCCGCCCAGCACGCGGTCGAGCTCTCCAATGCCTGTGCAAAGCCTGCGCGCGCTGTCAGCCGGCAGCTCCCTAAGCGGCCTTGCCATTTCTAAAGAGGCACTGTCGCGCCTGCCCTTTACAGCATTTATCTCCACCATCGTGTTCCAGCTTGAGCAGGCCGGACAGTGCCCAAGCCACTTCCCGCTTTCATAGCCGCACTCGCCGCAAACGTATACGGTTTTAACCTGTTTTGACATCCATTCTCCTTTTAATCCGTCCGCCTAGCCAGGAATCGGCGCGAACTTCATGATATCGCGCTCCCGCGACGTAACGTCCATCCAAAACGCCACATCGCCCGATACTCCCATGAACTGGGCCTTCTCGTCCTCGGGCGTAATCCTGTAGCTTACCGCATCCTCAAATATGTATACGTAAATGGCTTCAGCTTTGCTGTATACCACAAAGTCGCTGCCAAGGCCGAACTCAACGACCCCCTCGTCAATAAGGACGGGGTCTGACGGCCCCTTAGCCCCATAAAGCTTCGCGCCAGGCGCGTGGTTTGAATCAAGCCATGCGAAATACGCCCCGTTCCCCTCGGGGTCATGCACGTATGTTCCAGGCTCATAGGTATATATCTGGCTTGTGAGCCGCGCATAGTTTATACAGCTGGTAGCGCCGCCTTGGGTTGAAAACTCGCCGTAGGCATCGGCCCAGACAATAAGTCCGTTCATGAACGAAGGAAGGCTCTGCCCATATTCGGAATTGTTGAACATGGCCAGGGTGGCGCTCTCCTGCGTTTCGAGGTCGCATATATACAGCTTATCCATTCGCGTGCCCGTGCGCTCGGTCCATACGATATAGTGATCGTACAGCTTTATCTCTGGCTGGCCAACATAGAACTCCTTAACCACGCGTGGCCTGCCAGACGAGTTGCCTCGCCGCATGGCCATTATCCTTCCCCCGCCTTCGAACTTGCCGTCGATAAACACAAGCCAGTCTTCATTTATCGACGGGAAAAGAAAATGATCGTACTGAAGGTTATAGTCCAACCCGCTCGCTTCTCTGGTATCCGGATTGTAGAAAAACAGGTCCGTCATAAGCGCCCTGCCATCGACGACCTTACCGCCGGTAAAAACGATTTCGCCGTTATGATAAAATGGGTCTCCGTACCATCTGTAATCCATCACGTCGGATACGGATAATACTATCTCGTTCTGAGCCGTTTCCGGTACAAAGTTGGTCATAGGGTGCGGCGTGGGCGTAGGCCTTAGCGTCGGCTCTGGAGTTGGTTCAGGCGCAAACGGCGGTTTGTAATCAATCCCCAGCATTGGCAGCAAAAGCGGCAGCGCGACAAATACTATTAGCGCAATAACCGCCAGAATGCCCATTATTATACCTATAAGCGCGAATATCGGCCCCGCGTTTGAGCGGTTAAGCTTGCGAAGCCTTTTTCTGGGTACTTTTGTACGGTATTTTCTCCCCATTTTAACTAAGACATCCTTGCGTTATTTGTTCCATTATAACATATAGCGGTGGATTCCAAAATAAAAAGGCAATATAAAATAACATGCTTACGCATAGTAAATTCAGCGGCTCAGAATACGCTTCCCGGACGTATATATGAAAACACACGGTCATGGTAGGAAAGCTCCGGAATAAGGCGGCCTTCCCTGTATAATCTTCTGACCTCGAATGGAAGCATCCACCTCGCGTCCACTACCTTCTCGGTGTTAAGCGTGAATGAGCAAATATCCACCTCCTCAATAAACAGCCATGCGTCAACTACGACGTCTTGTCCAAAAATTGAGGCGGTTAGGGCGCCGTTTTCCCTGTTAGGGGTCAGGCCTATGGTTTCGCTTGTAAGTCGCAGTGCGCCGGATTCACTGCTTTCGCCCGGGTTTACCGGCCCTGTTATACACTCCCAGCAGAGTGAAAATGGCCTGCACGGATGCCTTTTGAGCATCAGATACTCCCCTGCCCCGTTTTTTATCCAAACGTTTATTATAAGCTTGCCAAAGCCCCTCGCCGCTGCGTGCCTGCCGCCGATATCCCCGCCGGAACTTATAGGACCGTCCATTACGCTTTCCTCCATCAATCGTTTTTTCATTTGACTTCAGTATAATATAAATTTGGATATATGCTCAAATATATAGGCTGTATTTATGTTAATTTATGATGAATATAGCTTGCATAAATGAATATTATATATTCATAAAATTATTTCCATTTTTTTCTAATTACGTTATAATATGTTGATTTTACATTTTAAGGAGTTAAGAACGGCATGTCTGCTTTTGGTGATAAACTCAGATTATACATTGATAAATGTGGTGAAAGCATTTACCAGCTTGCAAAGCGGTCAGGTGTTGAACGCACGTCAATACACAAGGCCATGTCGGGTTCAAGAATACTTAACCAGGCCTGTTTTGACAGGTTAATAGAGCTGCTTAAGCTTACCCCCGCTGAAAAGCAGGATTTGATCAACAGTTATGAGATTGCCAAGCAGGGAGAAGACGTATATCACCGCCGACGCAAGATGGCCGCTATGCTCAATGGCCTGGCCGCGCTGCCCTCCAAGGAGTTTAACAGCCCTGTAGCCGAATTTAAGGTGAATATGGGGGGCCAATCGTTTGACCGTATAGAGCTTATAAAGGGGAAATATGAGTTCTATAACCTGATGCGCACCGCGGTGTTAGAGGAGATATCGGACCAGCATACGCCGACGGTGTGTACAAATATACGCTTCAACGACCAGTTCATGGCTGACACTACCTCATTAATCTACATGTCCACGGGAGGAAAGCTTACCATCAAGCATATACTTCGGTTTGCGCGCCACAGCGACTTAGCTTCGGGCAACTACAACATGGATAGGCTGTCGGAAGTGCTCCCCATGGTCCTGTATGTAGGCTGTGGGTATAAGCCCTATTATTTTTATGGCGATTACGACAGCGCAAACGCCGTTACTACATAATAACCTGTAAGCGTGTTATAGCCGTATCCGCGGACTTAAATAAGGGCGTCGCTTTCAACGATCCTGAAATAGTCCGTATCTGCCAGGAATCCTTCGATATGGCAATTAAACGCTGTCATCCACTGATCAGCTACCTCAGCAGCCCCATGGAAGCAATGAACCACCTTAAGGAGTATGAATCGAACCTGGATCAGCCTATATATAAGTTTGAGGCAATCCCATGCTTTGCGCTGTTCTTCAGCCCGCAGCTGATAAAAAAGAAGATACGTTCTGATGTGCCAAACGGCGGCGAGCTGGCGCGCCTGATGAGCGTGCGCTGTGAAGCCATGCGCGCCTCATCCAATATAAACATCATGTTCTTTTCCGAATTTGGCTTAAACCATTTTACAGATACAGGCACGCTTATTAACATGCCATCCGATATGGCCATTCCCTTCACAGTCGAAGAGCGGCTTAAGCTGCTCCGTGATCTTAAAAAATCTATTGACAGCGGCGATATTAAGGCGATTGCCGTGAACCCGGACCGTCTTAATATTTCAAACAGGATATCCATTTACTATACCGAAACCGGAGGGATCCTGTTTTCGGGTTACAACGACGAAGAAGGAAGCTACGTGATCCTTCTTCTAAAGGAGGAGGGCATCGTAAAAGCCATAAGCGACTTTATGGCTTACCTCCCCCAAAGCGACCTGGTGTTAAACCCTCAGCAGAGCGCCGCGGTAATTGACGGGTGCATCAAAAGGCTCGAATCAGCGCTATAGCCTACCGGCTTAAAAACCCTAAAACGTATAAAAGATCCCGCACTCCACCATTGCGGGATCTTTATTGAACGCCAATGCGCTCGCTGCACACGCGAAGGTGTAAAAGTGATAAAACTGATATCTACCATATGCTGATGCAAAAGGCCCGCTCCGCGTGTGCATACAAACGCATTGGCCGCCCTGACAACAATTACACATTATTTTATTGAACCGTGGTATCCCAAACAATATGTGCCCAAAATTGTGGCGCGGGTTCTGATACGCAGAGACGGGAAGCGTCTGTCCGCTTCCCGTCTCTGTAATGTATGGAGGTTGGTTATGGTACCCTCAGTTGACAAAGGGCCACACGTCCCAATAGGAGGGCATCCCCGCTATTTCCTCTTAACCACTGGTTCCGCGCGTCCAAAGATCGCGGTAAATTCGCGCGGGCCAGGCTATTATTAAGATGGGCCCTGGGCTACAAAAGGACTATGTGCGCCTTTGGCAACTGAGGGTATAGGGCATGATAATTGTCCTCAAATGGCACTCTGGATTTCAGGCCGCAGGCTTTTTTCCCGTTCGGCGTCCATGATAAGCTTGTCCCCGACAAGGGCTATGAACTCTCCATTTGTAGGCTTATCGTTCTTTGAGTAGATGTTGTATCCAAAGAGCTGATTGATGTTTTCGATCTTTCCCCGTGTCCATGCCACCTCGATTGCGTGGCGTATTGCGCGCTCCACCTTTGATGGTGATGTGTTGAATCGTTTTGCAATCCCTGGATACAGCTCCTTTGTTATCCTGTTTATAATCTCAGGCGTATAGTAAACCATCCTTATCGCTTCCCTCAGGTAGTGATAACCCTTTATATGGGCGGGAATACCTATCGTAAGGAATACGGAGGTTATCTTTTCATCCAGCGTGCGTGGCGCAGAGCTGAGTGAACATACCTGGGATTTTCCCGCATAGGAGTTTTCAAGCAGGTCCGTCATCCTCTTGTATAGCGTTTCGGGTTCAACCGGCTTGACCATAAAGTATTTTGCCCCAAGTATGCAGGCCCGCCTTACCATATCCTCCTGGCGCATGGCGCTTATCATAATTACCATTGGAGGAACCTCTACCAATCCCAGATTTAGCTGCTCAAGTACGCCGAATCCGTCCACACGCGGCATTATCAGTTCCGTTACCAGCGCGTCGTACCGGTTTGAACGCAGTGCGTTGAGCGCCTCGAAGCCGTCCGCGACACAGTCAATCTGCTGAATGCACTCCTGCGCCGTCAAATAGTCCCGCAACTGTGTCTGAAAATGAGTATTGCTGTCTGCGATTAAAACACGATATTTTTTCATATTCATTTCCTCCTAAGTATTTTTGTTGTCTTCAGTAAAACCAAGTATCAATCTGAAGTTTTTAAGGCTTTTTTGTTCCTCGTATGTATTGTATAACAATAAAATCCGCAGCGCTATGTCCTTTAATACAAATTAACGTTTGAATGTATCGTATACTTCACGATTATGCACGAATAATGATACGGCTAAAAAAACCTGTTTTTCGTAATAGTCTAAATGCTTGAAAAGTCCTTTTAAATGGCCAATTTTCGAGATTTCTTATAGATGGCGCTTGCCAAATTGGATATATAGTCGTATAATTATAACGGCTTCGGGGCGGGGTGAGATTCCCCACCGGCGGTGATGCGGCACTATGCCGACGAGCCCGCAAGCGACAGTTTGTATACATTTATGCATGCTGCCGCCGAGCCGGTTGGAATCCGGCGCCGACGGTTGCGGCGACGCTTTTGCGGGCCGTTTGCAACGCATATTATTTGTTTCTAAATGTCTGTTTTTCGCATTTGGGCGTGAAATAAATAATCAACGGCAGGTTTCTGACGGTATTTGCGGGTCAAACGCTTCGCGCAGCTGTATATCGCTGTTAAAGTCCGGATGGGAGAGGCGTTATGCTTTTTTTGTGCTCCGAATTATGTAATGCGGGGCTTTTTTGTTCCCGTTATTCAGGCCCCCGCTAAGCGGCGCGCAACAGCGTGTTAAGCCGCTAGGACAGAGGGCAAAAATCGATGGGAGGCTATAAAATGAGATCCACACGCGTAATTCGACTGGTCAAAATGTCACTGCTTGCGGCGCTCAGCATAGTGCTGGTGTTTGTAAGCCACTTTTCAATCTTTCCTTCGGCTCCGTTTTTGGAATACGATATGGCCGATATACCCATACTGATCGGCACATTCATGTTCGGCCCGTGGCATGGCCTGATCCTGACGGCGGCCGTAAGCCTGCTTCAATGGCTTTTGATATCCCCACAGAGCGGATGGGTAGGAGCGGTAATGCATCTGTTTGCGACAGGCGCTTTTGCAATCGTAGCTGGACTGATATATCAAAGGCGGCATACCATCAGGGGTGCGATAATAGCGCTTTTATGCGGCTCCCTGGCAATGATAATAGCCATGGTACCCATGAATATCTTTATATCGCCGTTTTTTGTAATGATTATGATGGGCTACGAATCCTATAGCGAGGCCCAGACATTCTACGTTGACAACTTCCTGCTCATAAGCTTTATCTTTAACATTATTAAGGCGCTGGGCAATGCGCTATTGACGTTTTTGCTCTATAAATCAGCTGGCAAGGCGCTTAACCTGATAGGCAGTGACAAAACGCCCGTCCGACGCGGCCGAGCTTAGGGCAATTGCAGGGGCGGGTCCTTTCTCCGCCCCTGCCGCACGGCCGCGCGGCGTCATAGCGAACGGCGGGCTGATTCGCCGCATAAGGATGCATATAAATCGCATGAATATTATGAACATGGAAAAATGGACATGCATAAGACTCTGTACTCTGTATATTGCTGATTTGGATGAAACGCTGGCACAAAACGGATATCGCGCTTTACCTCCAGTATGGCAATCGCCCGGTCAACGCCGGTATGCTTTTTTCATATGCCACCGCGCGCTTAAATATCCCCCTTCACAGCGTTATAGAAGGCGGGCGGCATTGCTTGCGGCCAAAATGCCCGTTTGCATACAATGGTTCGTCTTTTCTTGATAACGCTACCAGAGAGATACTGCTGGCGAACTATTTCATATTTTTAAGTTGCTTTTCGACTGAAATATATAATAGTTTATTCACATAACAATATACATCGAAGGGTTTTAGTACCCCTTTAGCAAAGTAAATACGGATATCAGGGGATGGGGGATATATGGGATATCCCGTAAGCAATACGAGGATTTATGTTGGGTATGCCGTTTTATATTATCTGTATTGACGAAGAGGGAAAGCTGTATACCGTATATAAAACATTAAACCTTAGCTGCTGATGCGTTTATCATAAGGACATATACAACGCAAGACATGGTTTTAAATTAATTCCCATCCGCCAATAAGGCAATGCCATCCTTAAGCTGAAAGAACCGCTTGGATGCAGGAGGATAGTCCCGTATGGCGGCAGGATAAATGGTATCCCCACGTTTAAAATTCCGGATGGACGCTACGCCGCTAAAAATGCGGCAGCCGGATTAAAAGCAATAGCTACAGAAATTATCAACAGCAACGGCTGCAACGGAGTTTCAAAATGGCTGCTTCACAATGCAGAGCTATGAGTAATCTGTAACTATGAAAGTATTAATAATATCGATTTATATATAACTATTTATATATAACTATGTCAAAATTGTAAACATCTCTTGTTAATGAGGTGGCGCTTCCCAGCTATTGAAACTTTTATGTTAAAATTAAATTACCATCTTTAAATTTAGGAGGGCGTACTATGTATACGGCGAAGCTTGCCAAGAGTGGAATGAAGGGACGGAAGCGGGATACGCGAATACTGCTTATCGTGCTGACACTGTCCTTTATTTTCACCACCATATCCACCATACTCATATCGAGCATGGAATATACCGACGAGTACCAGAAAAAGCAGATCTATGCCGAGTGGCAGGCGGCGCTGTTTAACGCCGACGAACAGTCGGCAGAAGCGGTCAAATCAAGCTTTGACACCGTCGGCGTGTCGCGCGTTATTGGTCAGAACCAGACGTTTGGCATAGTCGGCACGATTGACGAAGGCTTCAAGGAGCTTGCCAACCTGTCCCTGGTTGAAGGCCGGTATCCGGAAGCCCCGGGAGAGGTGATCATTGAAACCAATCAGATAGGCGGCGCCACAAGCTCGCTGAGCGTAGGCGACAGCCTTGTAGCCATATTTAAGCTGATAAATGACGACGATACCTCGGGATCTTTTGAATATTTAGAAGTTCCAAGCGCCTATGATGAGACAGCTAAACAAATGCAGGAAAAGCTGGATTCCGGCTATTACGACGACATAATATGGGAATACGCCCAGCGCCAAGGGTTTGAGTTTAGCCGCGATTCCTATTCATACAAAAATTATTATAATGACATGGTATTATCGCATTACATAATTCAGAACGACCGGTCCACAGACAGGAAGATGTACAATAAGGGCAACGTGGTTATCACCGTTGATACGCAATATATATATTATAGCTGCAAGCTTGACTATCTTCTTGACCCCTCGTCCTATCAAAGGGACATAAAGGAGAAGGGGGCTATTTGCGGCCAGAACTATCAACTTAACATGAATCTTACCGTAGTGGGCATAGTTGAAACCTTCTCGGACAGGTGGGATACGGGCGTGCAGTACATGCCGGTATCGTTTGTAACTGAAGAAACGGCTGACCAGCTGCTAAACGCGTTTAATGAGTTAAGGCAGGAGGACGCGAGATCGGCTGGATTTGATTACGTGCAGAATACCAACCTATTCATAAAATCCGATTCAATGGACGCGATTGCCACATACAACGCGCTTAAGGAAAGCATGCGGGAGATCTACATGTCCCGCGAGGATTCCCCTGAGCTATGGATGGAAGTAGACCATCTCGATGGCAAGGCAATGATAAAAAAGGATCTATATGATCCGGACAAGCACATTTTAAATACCAGTTACTACTATGGATTTGAAATGTTTGTTCCGTATACCTTGACTGACTACGAAGTTGACGGGTTTATACATGAAAACATGGTCCTCGAAGACACTGAGTATATAAGTCTTGATCCTGACGACCCGGATAGCGTAAAGGCTATATATCTCAAGGACTACATAGAAATTAGTCATAACCCTGAAATGGTGGCGACTGCACCCACTACCGCCGAGGATATCAATAATAAGGAACTGTGGTCGGTGTTTGAGCATGTGGGCCAGATGTACATAATGGAGTCAAGGTACTTTTTCCAAGAGAACTACATAGAGGATTGCAGTTATTATGATGATCCTTATCTGAGCACGGATTACATGTACGATGGGGATAAGTTTATGACCGTATTTCTGACCGGAGCAGACTATGACCTGTATGTGCCCAAACCTCTTCTGCAAGCCTCAGACCAATACGCCTCAACATTGAATATAACCCTGCCTCCGGACCGGTTTTACCCTGGCAAGGCTAGCGAGAGCCTAAGCTGGCTGGACAACGATCCATATGAAAACGACGTACATGAACTTAGGCTCAACAGGTTCGCAAACCCCAAGGACGCTGTAAAATCCACCATGTCGCTCGCGGTTCAGGGCATCATATTCATAACCACCGTTTGCGCCGTGCTTCAGATTTTCCTCACTCAAATCAAGCGCAGGCGCAGAAGGCTCGCAGTTATGAAATGCGTTGGCGCGACAAACGGCCAAATAGGCGGCATGCTGGCATGGGAAGGAATATACCTGCTGATGATTTCACTGCCGCTGGGCGCTGCACTTGGCTTTGGGCTGTCCTACGGGGGAACGATGCTTATGGGATCCATCGAGGGCTCAAGGGCGATCATGTTCTCCGTGGACTGGGAAAGTCTGGCGATAGGTTTCGCGCTGGGCGTAGCCGCACTGTTCTCAGGAATGCTGGCTCCCATGATCATGGCAATAAAAACGCCTTTGCGCGGCGATCTCAGCTCGTCCGGCAAAAAAAAGCCGATAAAGCAGAGGTTAAAGGCCGAGCCTGCCGCCGCCCGCCAGACCTTCGCGTCCATATCGCGCAGGCACGCGCAGGCTAATCGTAGCCGCGTAATCCTTTCCTTTGCGCTGTCAACGTTTATTATAACCATTATTCTCATAACGCTGTTCTTGGACTACAGGGCGTTTGGCGATTATAACGACAAGGTTGTTGAGGCGAATAAGCCCGAATACCTGGTAGCCGCTCCTTACGGCCTGTCCGCACGCGGCATTGAAGACGCGCTTAAGAAACTGGATGAGGTGGACGGCCTTAAATCGATCTGCACATATAAGGTTATAGAGGACGTCAATACCCTGCATACCGCCCTAAATGAAAACAGCGGGGAGATAAGCCCAATAATTAAAAGGCTCGCCGAGTCAATTCCGGATTCAATGTATTATGGGTTCTTCTCAGACGGAGCTTCCCTAACATCATATAAATCCAGCGAATCAGGACTGGAGGAGGTACCGCCTGAAGGCCCTGAGCAGGGCAGCTTTATTACCACGGCCTACGGAATTGACGTGGAAATGCCGATTTATGAACAGCTAACCTGCTCGCTGACCGAGGGCCAGCTGGACAAGGCGGCCTTCCAGAGAGGCGATGAAGTAATACTGATGATACCCATGTATAAGGAAGGCAACGGCGGAGGAAGCGTGCCCGACAACATCAGCAAGCTGCCGCCCACGCAGCAGGCGGGCGCGGTGCTGCAAAGCGCCAGGGAGATGGCCCTTTCACTGTCTAATAGGACGTCGCGTTATTATGAGGCCGACACATCCGTTAAGGTGGGCGATACGCTTACGCTGTACGGCAAAAACGTAAGCGTGCCTATGGGCCTGGGAGTTGTTACCACCGACCAGACATCAAAAGATGTAAAAGTGGCCGGAATAATCCGCTACTTCCGGGGTGAGGAGATATGGCCGTTTTCCGCCGGCGACTCCTTGTATACCCTTATTGGGAGCTACGGCATGATAACCGATGTAAATCCGGACGCTAACAACAGGCTCATGAGGGTTAACAGGAACTATATGCTGTCGATGAATACATTATACTTTGGAAATGCCAGAGGGCGCACGGAGTTTTATATAAGCGCTGAGGAAGGCGCCACCAGAAACGACACGGATCTGCCCCTACTAAAGATGTCAAAGGAGCTTAATTTCGCCTATGAAAACTACCGCGAAAGCAACTCGGCGCTGTTTTCAGAGGCCATCAACAATGCGCTTATCGTCGGCCTTCTGGGTTTTGCGGCGGTCATGATCGCGCTTGTGATACTGGCAAATACCGTATCGTCCGCCATTGATCAGGAACGCAAGCGTTTTGGAATACTGCAGTCCATAGGAGTGGAGGAAAAGACGTTTAAAAAGCAGCAGTATATGACCGGCCTGAAGCATGGACTCCTATCGCTAGTAATAGCAAACTCGGTAATGCTTATAGTCCTCTTCGCCTTCTCGGTGATAAATAACGCCTGGCTTGACATGGGGATTATGGATTATGTGAAGGACCTGGTATTCAACACAATGTCGAGATACCCATGGGCGATCCACTTCGCGCTGTGCGGGGCTTACCTCATAGTATTGCTGCTGATACACAGGATTCCTGTCAGAAATGTGCTTAAATACAGCCCCGTAGAAAATATACGGAGCTGAAACGCCGGCATTGAGGGGTTCGGACATATTGGCCTGCCGCAAGCCGTTTGCCAGGTTTGCGGCGGTACCTTTTTTATCGGGCTATGAATCTCCCCGCTTTTTGAAACAAACTTGAGCCGGCTTTACAGCGCCCGCCGTAAGCGTACCCAGCCAGCGTTTTATTTCAGGTTCTTTTTGCGGCTGCCTTGCAAATCATGACGAATGATTGTAAAATAGGATGAATATGTAGTTGCATATGCAAAGCGTATATGCAAGGAGGTCAACTGTGGGTCTGTCGCTAGAAGCAAAGAAGTTCATAAATTCGGAGCATACCGGCTATTACGTCGATGTAATGACGCCATACAGGGAGGATCGGGGAAAGGGCGGCGCCGCCTCCACGACGTTAAAAATCCATTACATGGACGAAGGCGCGGGCGAGCCGCTGATATTAATACACAGCGTGGGTCAGTCCATCTATACATGGCGCAGGCTGTTCAGCAAACTCAGCGAGAGCTACAGGGTTATAGCAATAGACCTGCCCGGGCATGGTTTCTCCGACCGTCCCACGCAGTTTAATTACGGCATTGCGGATTATGCCGATATGCTGCGCAGGGTGATGGACGCCCTCAGGATTGAATCAGCCCATTTTCTTGCGTTTTCAATGGGATGCGCTTATGTGCTTCAGCTCGCCAGGATGAGTCCTGAAAGGATGGGCCGCATAATAGCGCTTACGCCTGGGGGTGTAACGGCTCAAATGCCGTCTACTGTCCGCATGATGGAAAGTCCCGTGTTTGGCCCGATCGCGTCAAGGCTTTATGGCATAAGAGCTGTTGAAAATATGCTGGGCGAATGCTTCTTCGACCTTACGAACATTACCCCTGACGTGGTAAACGAGTATTACCATACGGTGGCCGACCCAGACGCGCGGCGCGCGATACGGCGGGCTTTACAAAGATATGACGAAGACGGCCTGTTCGCCGAGTTAAGGGCCATTGAAACCCCCATTCTCATACTATGGGGGAGCGAGGACAAATGGCATCCATCCGAGCTTCAGGAGCTTTACCATTCAGCGCTGAAAAACGCCGGCTATGTAATCGTTCGCAACACCGGGCATTTGCTTCATGAGGAAAAATACGACAAGGTGCTGGAGCTTATCAAAGAGTATATACCGGTTCCAATCGACTGATCCTGTAGGTTCTATTGTGATTCAACCGGATTTCTGTCTTTCAGCTGGTTTGGCCCGTCCGTCCAGACACTCCTGACGCTCGCCGGCGGCGCAAATGGTTCGCCTCTGGGACCGGCTTATAACCCTTGGCCGCACCGCGTAAAGCGCGCTGCTTAACCAGAGGGTTATTTTTTAATACTTTAGTCTTCAACCCTGAAGTCCGCGCGACTGCCGTTCCATATCCTCGATGACTATATCGTAAATCTCCCCTAACGAGGCGCAGTATTCCAATACGCTCCAAGGCTTGTTGGTATGAAAGTGTATTTTGATCAGCGTTTCCCCGCCTACGGCAATCAGGCAGTCCCCGTCAAGGTTTTTACTAAAATACGCAGCTATTTCATCCTCTGAAAGGTTTTCCCCTTCAATTAACAGCTGAATATCATATCTATATTCAAGCATTTATTATAACATCCTCCCAGATTATCACGGACCCCGGCTCCTTCTGTACGAGTTTCATATCCTCTCTTAGGCACCATGCGCTATCATTCCTCCGTCTTCGGCCTTAGCCGCCATGGAGCCTCTCTACAGGATTGGTTCTCAATATAAACACCCCGGGCATAAGCCCTCCCGCCTCTGTCCTCGACTGCCTGATAAGCTCGAGATGCGGATTTTCCGCAACCAGCCGCTTCATGAGCGTAAATTCCATAGTATAGAGAATGGCCACGCCGCCTGGACGGAGCCATTCGCCCAGCTTGGGAAGCAATCCCGCGTAAAGCCTTTCGTTGGACGAATGAGTTCCCACCCTGTTTCCAAAGGGCAAGTTTGATATCACCTCGTCGTATGGCTCAGAAGCACGGAATTTAAGGCAATCCTTGCATACAAGCTCAATGCGGGCCTTTGCCGCCTCCGCGTTTTTTACAGCTACTTCCAGCGCCCTTGGCGTTATGTCTACCCCTGTCAGAGCCGAACACCCGGACAGCTTTTCACGCTCAATTAGCATGGTGCCGCTCCCGCAGAATGGATCCAGCACGCGCGCGTTTGTCCTTAGGCTTGACGAAGCCAGCCGCAGTATCGCGGCGGCCGTGGCGGGATGCATTGACGCTGGAAGCGAACCCACCCGATAATCAAACCTACCGTCCTCTATCATATAAAGCTTTAAATAAAGTCCGCATATCTCTTTATAGCGCTCCACGCGCAGCTCGGCGTCATATGCCGACGGGGAATTCTTAAGCCCTCCCCCGTCAAGCGCGATAGCCAGCTCTTTGATGAAGTCCGCTCTTCCGGCGTCCATCCCCCTGACGTCTATCCTGTAGCCGTACGGCGCGCCGCCGCCGCACGACGAGCTAAGCAGCTTAAGCATGGCGCCTTTTGCCGCGGCGGCTACGTCCTTTGCGTTGAACGGCACGTTCTTGTTAATTGGAATAAGCATTTCGCTGAAGCACCTTGCTTCAAACAATGGCGCGGGATCGGTTATAGATAGAAGCACGCCGTCGTTCCACGCCTTTTTAACGCTGAAACCCAGTTCGTCCAGCTCCTGAGCAAGCTGGGCCCCAAGGTTTCTGGCCGAGCGTAGCTCAACGTCAACCGGCGACGCAAAGCCGGTAAAGCTTCGCGAAGGCGGCGCCTCAATACGGCTCAACGCCAACCTCAGCGCCTCCTGCTCATCATTGAAGTGCTTCCTCTCGCCCTCGTCGGCGGGCGTCTCTATTTTATATCCGGTCAAAGCGCTTTTTGCTTCCTCCGTGCCAATAGCCCCAAGGGCAAGTATGATGCTTGGCCTAACCAGGCGCCGCTGTTCCCTGAAAAGCGCCGTTGCGAGCGGCGCGGCGTCCAACGGGTCCATTAAGGCTCCAGCCAGCCTGGCCGCGTTCTTCCTCAGCTTTGTGTTTTCGGACAAAAGCGCGTCCCTGATTGCGTTACGATCGCCAAGCCTTTGGTTAATTTCATCCCTGTACTGCTTTTTCTTGGCGATGGAGCTTAAAAGCCCGCATGCAGCCGCGTTTCCCTCAAGTGTGAAAAGCCTCCATGCGGCCTCAAACGCCGCCTCAGGCATCCTGCGCATTCGTTCGGCCCCATTTGGAGCCTCGAGTTCCTTTTTTAACTGTTCCGCGGTTAGCTGTTTCATTCACTTCTCCCCTGCGCTGTCAGCGCAAATCAGCCTGTAATCAAAATATACTTATCCTAAACCGTAGCACATACGAAGCTCCCCGTCAAGCCGCTTTACATACGCGCGTTTTGGCTGTATCATTGATTTTACAATAAACTGCCGGAGGATATCATGTTTATAGCAAAATGGAAGATGGGGCTTGTGGATTTTGAAGGTGTGCGGGCCGTTCGCGAGGCTGTGTTCGTTACCGAGCAGGGCGTGCCGTATGACGAGGAATTCGACAGCTTTGACGGCTTATCCTTCCATCTGTATATTACCACGGAGGAAGGCGCGCCTATAGCTGCGGCGCGGATCCATCCAGAAGGAAACAATACCGCAATAGGCCGCATCGCGGTAATAAAACAATTCAGGAATGACGGCTATGAGGAATTCGCGCTCCGCATGCTGCTCTTTAAGGCCCAGAACCTGGCGGGAGAGAGGATAACTACTCTTGCGCCGGAGTCCAGCAGGGAGCTGTATGAACGGTTTGGTTTTCGTGCGGACCGGACCGCCGAGTTTTCGCGCCGCGCTGAGTATATACCAATGAGCGTAGGCAGGGGTGATATAACGTGGTTCAGTCAATGCCGGCACTGAGGACTTAACCGCCCGGTGGACGAAAGACGAATAAACCCTGATGCGGGTAAAACAGTCCGCACGTTGCATAAAACCTACGCGCTTTTAAACCAAAAGCCCGCTAATAAACCGGTAGCACGCTGATAAAGGCGGCCCAACGCTTATGATCTAAATACGAAAAGGGCGGCGGAGCCTTTTTTCTGCACCGCCCCCTCAATCCTCTTTTAAAGACCCTTATCCCACAACGTCAAATTCAATCTCCGGAAGCCGCCTTTGCAGACGCGCTACAATGGTCTCTCCCGATTCATGAGGAGCGCCCATGATGATCAGCTCCACCCCGTTTTCGTTGGCGTAATCCACAAGCGCGTCCTCCACATCATCGGTGCGGAGCATGGTAAGATCGCCTCCGGCCAGCTGGGCGGCAGTAAAAAGGTATTCTATGGCGTCTGATTCGTCCTCGCTGTTTAAAAAACGCCTTCCCGTCTGCACACAATGCACCACATGCAGCTTGGAACCCTCGTTCTTGCGCGCAACGCCCCTGCTAATTAGCCGGTCGCATGCCCGCTGGCCTGTAACACAGACCATTATATCACGTGTTTTTTTCATTGCTTCTCAGTGCTTCCTCTAATTTATCAGGCATTTCCACCGAAACGTATTGCCGCGCCAGTTCAACCGCCTCCAGCGGGGTACTGGCCACTGAAAACAGCCTGAGATACCGCCTATTGGTAAACCCGCCGGAAACGCAGGCGTCAAGCTGGGCCAGCAGCGGCCCGAAAAAGCCGTTTACATTTAATATTATGACAGGAGCGTCAATATAGCCCAGCTGTTTAAGCGTCAATACCTCCAACAGCTCCTCAATGGTGCCGAATCCTCCAGGCAGCGCGATGTAGCCATATGACAGCTTCTCCATCGTCGCCTTGCGCTCGTGCATATCCCTTACCACGATTAGCTCTGAACATAGCTCGGACGCTATCCCCGGCCTGTTTAGCCTCTCAGGTATTACGCCTATTATCCGGCCTCCTCCAGCATACGCGCCCTCGGCGGCGGCGCCCATAAGACCCACGGCGCCGCCGCCAAATACCAAGCCCCATCCATTTTCAGCGAGTAGTGCGCCCACCTCGCAGGCGGCCTCCTTATAGCTCTGGGAGATATTTCCGCTCGATGCGCCAAATACGCATATATTGCCCATATGAGCGCCCCCCTTATCCTTTTTTACATTAACCATTATAACATCATACGCCCAACGTTTTGAATAGACTAATTGTGACATTTGTTGAAACTTAGCGCGGATGAGGGGGGTCGGGTTATGAAAATACCGCTGTGCTCAGGGATTATTCATTTCATGCATACAAGTTTGGATCGGCGGCCCCCGCCTGCCGGCCGCTGGTTATGGATTGACAGTATTGGCGTTCCTGTAACTTAATTACGCATGTGTTTTTAATAAATCCGCAGTTTTCCAGCCGTGCCCACCGCCCGCGTTCCACTATATCCCCCTTTCTGGCCAGGCTGTCAAATATGTCCATGGACGCCGCTGCCGCTTTAATCCGGTACATTTCCGCTCATCAGCTTACCCTTGCAACCATTACGCTCATATCGTCGTCCTCTCCACACACCCTTGCCGCAGAGAGTACCGCCTCGGCGGCGTCCGTAGCCGTATTCGCTGAACAGACCCTTTCGGCAAGCGTGGCTATCAGCCCCGAGCCAAGGGCGTCCGCCGTTCCATCGCTCATAAGCACAATCGTGTCGCCGCGTTTCAGGTTTACCGAATGCACGGCAGGCGAAGCCTGCTCAAGTATTCCCGCCGGCAGCGCTTCTGAATAGAGGGTATGCACCTTGCCCGACCGTATCACGTAGCTGGGCGGCGCTCCGAACTTAACGAATTTAGCTCCCGCGCTCAATCTGTCAAACACCAGTGCGTCAAGGGTTGCGTACATTTCCTCGCCTGAGTTGTAAGCCATTAAGATCCGGTTGAGGCACTCCAGCGCCTCGTCAAGTTCGAATCCCACCGACAGCAGGCGCGTAAGCAGCTCCGTCGCGGCGCTGCTTTCCGAGCGTGCCTGCGCGCCTGTGCCCATCCCGTCGCTGATCATCATGAGAATCGAACTGTCAAGCTCCTTTACAGCCATGCTGTCGCCCGTTTCCTCACTCCCATATTTTGCGCAGCCCGCGGCGCCGATCTGTACTTCAAAATTGCAGTAACGGCGCCGCTCGCCTTCCGCCATGCGCCTCAATACAGCCGATACCGAAGCGAGCTGCCTGCGCGCGAAGCCGATCGCCTCTTTGTCTGGCGAAACGGCCTCCTTCTCCTCATACAGTCTTGTAAGCTCCTCTATCACCTCCGCAGTCATGTAAAGACGGTTCCGCATGTCCTCAAGCGTCTTTTGGGCCTTTCTTCCGGTCCTGTCCTCGCCGCGCATGCGTATAAAATTGAGCCACCTATGTGGCACTGCCAAAAACATTACGGCCGCGATGGCCGTTTCAAAGACGCCGATAGCGCCTTCAGAACCCAGATATGCCGCCGCGCTGAAGGCCGAGATGACAAACCCGCCCGCCACAGCCATGCGGTTGAAGCCATTTAGCGCTCCCCCGCACAGCGTACACAGCGCAAGCGTGCCCATAAACGCCAGGCCTTCGCCGGCTATCGCCCTTCCCGCGCCCAGCGCTACAGCCGCAACCACCGCCGCTATGCCGTTGCCCCGGGCCGCGCATAGCGCAGCAAACGCCGCGAACACCACGCCGAACCGAACGCCGCCCGCAGCGGCGTCGTTAAATGAAGCGGCAAGCATCATAAGCAGGGCGCATACCGCCGCCTTTTGAAGCGAGCCTATGGAATAGCGCTTAAGCGCACGGAACACGGCCCTGTCGGCCTGGGCCAGCACCGCGGCGGAAGCCGCGGTCAGCGCTATATCAAGCGTGGCAGTGAATGCGGCCGCAGTGCTTGTAAAGCTGAAAATGGGCATCATAAACAGCTTTGCCACGCAGATAAGCATAAGCTTGTCCGTTCGGGTAAGACTTTTTTTGAGTGCTTTTAAGGCTATGCCCAGCAGCGGATACAGCGCCATGGCACACGCGGCGGACCAATGCGCCGTAATAACCGAACCAGTCAAAGCACCGGCAAGCGCGGCCGGAAAGCGCCCCGTTCTTTTAGAAAACCATGCCGCCGCTACCGCCGCCGCGCCAAAGGGCGCCAGTCCGCTTTCGCCCGCGCAGGCTAAGAGCATTGAAACCAGAAAATAAACCGAGCACTCAATGTAGGTGCTGCTGCATATATATGGCACGAGCTTTTCTTTTAGCCTTGCAACGGTTTCAGCCATAAAATCGCCTCTTCATCAGTATGTATATACATATGTTACAGCCATGGGTATGCGCAGGATGTCGTGATTGCGCCGGGCCTGCTGTCGATGTTTGGGAAACGGCGTATTTCGTGCGACACGATCCGCTCAGGGTCATGAGGGATAATCGGGGGTTATGCTGGATTTGCGGGTATGGGGAAGGGAATACGTGCTTATGTAGTATTTATTAAAAATTTTGGTATTGTTGACTTATATTCACCTCATGCTATAATAGTATTGTATGCTGATTAACAATTCTTATATAGGAGGTGAATCTAAATAGTAGTTCCCAGAATAATATAATCTAAAGGATGGGTAATAAGGTGCGTTTAAAAAGAATAGTACTGATCTTGTTTATTTTGCTCTTTATTGTTACTTCATGCCAAAAGCCTCCAGAAAGCAATCATAGGCTTCAGTGGTGGCTTACAGACATTGGCTGGGATGAAGGGGATAGGGTTGCTTCAATAGACGGAGCTGGCGTGACCATTGCCGTTATAGATTCCGGTATTGACGCTACACATCCGGATCTTCAGGGGAGAATAATTGAGGAACACCGTGTTGACGGTGTTGGATACGCCGTTAATTATGAGCACGGTACCGCTGCCGCCGGCATAATCTGTGCTAAGCCCAGCAATAAGGAAGGCGTACTTGGAGTAGCAACGGGAGCAAAAATTATTTCCATAGACATAAGCGACGAACCAACCACTGATGTGAAAAAGCTTATTGAGGGGATAGAGTACGCCGTCTCAAAGGACGTAGACATAATTAACATCAGCGAGGGTATCGCTGAGGATAACCCTGAGCTTAAAGCCGCAATAGACAGGGCGTATGAAGAGGGTATAATAATAGTAGCGGCATCGGGTAACGATATAAGCGGCGAAATTTTATATCCGGCCAAATATGAACATGTGCTGTCCGTTAATTCTTATACACCAGACGGACTACGGCCTTTTGGCGAGGATTTTAAGTCCATTTACCTGCCTGGGGGCGACATTGTGACCACGCATTCGTCAGTATACGTTCCCCGAAAATATATAAGCTATACGGGCACCTCCGTTGCCGCCGCCATCCTGACAGGCGTGATAGCGTTGGTGCTTCAGCAGGCTCCAAACGTCACAAACCAGGATGTTTATGGATATTTCACGGATTACTCAAGCGAATTTAAAGTCAATACCATACTATCCGACTTTAGAGAAATCAACAATACTAAATTAAGGTAATTTCTAGGAAGGAGATTATATGAAGAAATTCTTATCAGTTTTATTGACAGCGGTTCTTATGTTTACAATGGTTTCAGTAGCGCATCCGGCAGCGGGAGACGGGACCGCCGACATACAAAGGCCAGACCAGCTATGCTTTGTTAATTCGGATGCAGGGGAAGAAAAGCTGTACGTCAGCATTTCCGATTTTAACTCGGCGTCAAAGCTAACCTCCTATCAGTCATACGATCTGATCTACGCATACTATGATACGCTGAATACCGTTGACAGCTCAAAGCTAATCCAGCTGATGGATAACGGGAGCGTGATATGCGTCAGGGGCAATATGCGTGCCTCGGATCTATATGACAGCCTTGGCATCCCCTTTGATGGCGGCGAAACGCTTGTAAGCGACGTTACGGTATCCGGCATGTTCCTCTATAACCAGAGCGGCAATTATTATTACGGGCTCATATGCGATATAGAGCTGGCCGAAGGGTTTGACGGAGAGGCGGCCGACATGCAGGACGCGGAGCAGGAACCCGTTCCGACCTTAACAACCATGAGCCTTGAGGAGGGCGAAGCGCCATACGCCCCAACCGATGGGGAAGGAACCTTTGAATACCTGGACGCGGGGGATTTCTATATAGCGCTTACAGGGTTTCGCTTGGGCTGCCTTGAGCAGGGAGAGAATGCTGGGGATGCTGATACCGTATATTTTCAGCTGCCTGAAAAAAGTTCAACGGGCGGCCATTCCACGTATATGTAACCGGAAGGCGCAACGGGCAACTGATGGGCTCCATATCCATTACCCAGTACCGCTATGACATATGCGTATACAGGGAAGGCGGAGTCAACAAGGTGATTACCGATGTCGTTTCCCAGGTTACGGTTTCATCCGCGTCATCGGTGCATCTGCTGGATTATAAGGTCAATATGAACGCAAACGTATTCAATATGAGCGTAATCGGCCAGAGCTACCTTAATTCACAGTCAACAGCTAGTTACACCCTGTCCGGAGGGATAGGATTCAGCGGAAACACATTGACCGGCAGCCTTGGAGGAGAAACCTCCAATACTTTTTCAACTAACAACCAGAACATCACTAATCACTTTTTAAAGCAGAAGATCAAGGAATGTTGGTGCGACCCCACTAAGAACTGGAAGGGCGCCTCTTGGGAGCTCGAACCCGCTATACGTATCAGAAACAACAATGCCAGCTCATGGAAAAACCAGGCTTACACCTACGTTACTAAGGCAAGGTGGCAAAAGAACCTGCTCGTTGGATATTACATTCCAAATGCCATTCGGGTTGGGGGTTCATGGTAACCGCCGCCCAAGTTGAGTGAGCCGGTTATATTACCAGTGCGCATGAGATGCACAGGGCCGCTGCACTATTGCCCAATACAATATGGGGCGCACTTAGTCAAAGCATCAATGCGGCGCGCATGAAAGGCCGCCCATTAAGCCCTTTTGTAAAGCGCCGCCCTTATCCTAAACCTTGCGTGCCCCACGCGGCACAGCCGAGGCTTAAAGGGAACAGGCCCGAACAGGCTCCCTTATTTAAAAAAGCGGAGAGCGCCCTCTTTGCTTTTAGCGAACGCCCCCGCATAAGGGAGGTAAACCACATGAAGCCCGATTTTCGCGGTCCGCTAAGCTGTAAGTTACGCAGCTGAACGGACCGCCTGACAGGACAGGCCGCGTCCGGCCTTGCCTTCAGATTTGAGAACCCAATAGACCTTAAGCGCATCCGCGTGTTGTTATTGAAATATAGAGGCCGCCAGTCCGTCAAACAGCATATCAACCCCGTCAAAGTCCATTGCGTCGATATAATACTGCTCAAGCTCATTATGAAGCTGTTTGGCGCTGCGCAATGACTCGGTCATTCTGTCTATCATCGAGTCAAACAGTTCCTTTCCAATTTCCGCCTGGCCCGCGTCCAAAAGTTTTGCGTATGGATCAAGCGCCGCGTCCAGGTCGGCGCTGATGTCGTCGCCGTGACAGCCGTTATCAGTGGTTATAAAAAGGCTTCCGTCAACTATAAGGTGGTCCGCCCTGCCCGCGTCCAGCGCGCAACGGCATCGCTCTACGTTCATCCCATACGACCTCGCGGTTTCAGCAAGCGAAAACAGGCATTTGGACGCGTCAATACCCCAGGGCGTATGAATCTTCCATACCGTATCCGCGTTTACGCCCGATATAAACTTTACGTGGCCCTTTGGGGTAAATGCCGACAGGTAAAAATCCCTTACCTTTCCGGCCGGCGGCCCAAAGCCGCCCCTTTCGGCAAGCCTCTGCGTAAGGTCGGCCTGCAGGCGGAGCACTCCTCTTTCGTCCATGCTGTAAGCGCCCGCGGAGACCGCGCGCATCCTTTCGGCGGCGGCGGCATAACAGTAGGCCCTGTCAAACATACGCTTTATCTCTTTTAAAAGCATATTAATCTCGTTCCTGTGCGCCGCCAGTTCACCGCTGTCGAGATATTCGCCAAGGTTTACTATTTCATCCGTGGCACAGGGAACCTTTGGGTCAACCGTGTGGGGCGCCGTTCCGTCCATCATGGCGATTCGAAGACGGGGCAAGCATACCCCATCGAGGCTGTCGGGATCGCTTGAACAGTGAAAGTACTCCACAGGCTGGCCAAGCTCCTCGGCAAAGCTTCCGATTCTGCGCATAAGGCTGCTCTTTCCAACGCCCGGCCCGCCTTTAATGATGTAGATCCTGTTCGCTTCATAAACGCTGATAATATCCGAAAAAAAGCCTACAAATCCATTGGCCGTGTTGCCGCCGGGAAACAGGTGGCGCGCCGTCCTCTTATACATGCTTAATATTGCTCCTTACTTGAGTTCTCTTCCCCAGTATATGATTTGCGTCTAAAAATTGCTACATACCTCATAGTGGCAAATCGCACATGGCGCATCATATACTTGTAGGGGTAATACCCGATTATTTTGGTTAGGGGGTGCGTTTTTATAGACTTCTTCATTGAAAAAAGCGATCAAAGGATGAAATGCCTGAGCGGCATTCTCTTGGACAAGGGCTATCCGGTAAGGGAGTTAGACACCATGGCCGACGACCAGGTCTGCCTTATCGTGTCGCCTGGAAAGACGCCGGATATGCTAGTCGGGCTTATTAAGAAGCTTTCTCCAGGCTCGGTGCTAATAGGCGGCCAGCGCAGCGGGCTTGTATACGACAGCGCGAAGGAGCATTCAATAAGGTATATTGATATCGCCGCGGACGAGACCTTTGCCGTGAAAAACGCGGTTCCTACCGCGGAAGGCGCGCTTATGCTCATCCTGGAAAACTCCGACCGCACCGTAATGGGCATGAATGTAGCGATTACAGGATTTGGCCGGATAGGCAGGATACTGGCGAAAATGCTTCATTCACTTGGCGCCGGCGTACATGTCATTGCGAGAAACCCTATAGACCGTGCATGGGCAATGGGCTATGAAAGCTACGGGCTTGAGGACATGAAAGAGGTGTTTTTAAAGTGCGGCACAGTGGTGAATACGGTCCCAGCGCACATCATCGGCAGGGATGAGCTTGACGCGCTTGCATGCGGGTCGCTCATAATCGAGCTAGCGTCGCATCCCTACGGCTTTGACGAGGAAATGGCAAAGGAGCTTGGACACAGGGTAATCCTGGCCCCGGGCCTGCCCGCCAAAACCGCGCCCTACAGCGCCGCCGAATTCATGGCCGACGCAATAGAACGCCTTATTTAGCTAATCATGAATAAACGCGCCTAAGCGGCGCAAATCCAGGTTACTGGGAGGAGATAATAAAGTGTTGGAAGGAAAGGTAATAGGCTTCGGGCTTACCGGATCGTTTTGCACGCTTTTTGAGGTTATAGTCCAGCTTGAGCAGCTGGCACTCACGGGCTGCAGGATTGTACCCGTGGTGTCTTATTCCGTGGCGACTATGGACACGCGCTTTGGCAGGTCAGCCGAGTTTTTAGAACGTATAGAGATGATATGCGGACGTCCGCCCATACGCTCGATACCCGAGGCGGAACCCATCGGCCCCAAAAAGCTTTTGGACCTTATGGTAGTGGCGCCCTGTACGGGCAATACCATGGCAAAGCTTTATAATGGGATAACCGACACGCCTGTGACAATGGCCTGCAAATCCCACCTTAGAAACGGCCGGCCGCTGCTCATCGCTCCGGCGACAAACGACGGACTCTCCATGAACGCTCGAAATATCGGGGGCCTTATGAGCGTTAAAAACGTATATTTCGTTCCATTCGGACAGGATGACTGCCACAAAAAGCCGACGTCGCTGATAGCCGACTTTGAGATGATAATACCGTCAATAGAGAAGGCGCTCGCCGGCGAACCCGCACAACCCCAGCTGTTCTAAGCGCTGTATCTTACACATGCCAGCTCCGGCGCCGCACTGTTATAGTGCAATGCCTGGCACCGGCAATTCCTGGGGCCGCGCGATGCACGGCCTCTTTTTGTTATCAAGGATTAATTCCTATATTTTCAGACTGAAAGCGCATTAAACGCATATCCCCCGGACGCTCACGCACTGTATTATATCCCCCGCTGTTATAGCTATAAGGGACGAATGCCTGACTAAAATAATTCCTGCCCTGTCATAAACAGGGACAGTAAACCTGTTGGTATTTACATTATAACAGCATGGCGCGCGGATGAATATACTGATTGTATCTGACAACTATAAAGGAGCGTTTACATGCTTATTGTAATGAAATTCGGTGGATCGTCCCTTGCCACCGCTGATAGAATAGATAATGCCGCAAGGATTATTGCAAAGCGCAGGAAAGAGGGCGACGACGTTGTAGCAGTGGTGTCGGCGCAGGGAGGCGTAACCGACAAACTGGTAAAAAGGGGGCTTGAAACAGCCGAAAACCCCTCCCTTAGGGAAAACGACGTATTGCTGAGCTCGGGGGAGCTCATCTCCATGTCGCTCATGGCAATGAAGCTGTGTTCTATTGGGATTGACGCGGTCTCCTTAAGCGGCTGGCAGGCGGGGATACATACCGACGGCAAGCACGGCAATGCAAGCATATCATATATAGATACTGAGCGCATATTGGCTGAACTTGCGTCCAAAAGGGCCGTTATAGTCGCCGGCTTTCAGGGGATAAACGACGCGGGGGACATTACAACCCTGGGAAGGGGCGGCTCGGATACAACGGCCATTGCCCTTGCCGCGGCGCTTCATGCTGATTCCTGCTATATATACAGCGATGTAAGAGGGGTGTTTTCCGCTGATCCCAAGACCGTGGGCCATGCTGTGAAACATGAGGAAATATCATACGACGAGATGCTAGAAATGAGTTCCCTAGGCGCTAAGGTGCTTCATAACCGCTCGGTCGGTATGGCAAAGCGCAGCGGCGTTCGCTTTGAGGTGCTGTCGAGCTTTGACGGCCAGCGCGGCACGCTTATACACGACTTTTCACATGAAAACTGCGTGAGTGGGATAGTCTTAGACGATAATGTGGCAATGGTAAGCGCTATAGGCATTGACAGCGGAGGGGCGACCTCAAAGCTTTTTTCATCCTTGGCCCAGAACAACATACAGGTGGACACCATAATACGCTCGCCAAGAAGCGATGATATACGAGGAATAGTTAGCTTTTCGGTGCCTGGAAGCAGCCTGAAGGATGTAATTGGAACCATAAACGATAAAAAGGAAGCGCTTGAGTTTGAAAGGCTTGAGGTGGAGGATAACCTTGCGAAGATATCGGCCGTGGGAACGGGAATGGCCGACGGCTGTGGTATTGCAGCAAGGATGCTGGTGGCGCTGAACCGCATAGGAATAGAGCCAAAATACATTACCACGGGGGAGATAAGGGTGTCCGTTATAATTAAAAAAGCTTCGTCGGAAAAGGCAGCCAACGCCGTACATGACGAGTTTTTCAGCTGATATTGAAATATTCAGACGAATAGTACCGGCAAAGCGTTCTTAAGGTGCTTTGCCGGCAACTGTACTTATTTTGTATAGGCGGCCATAACGCGTATCGGCCGTGGCTTGCCACCGGCTTCAATATTAAAGGTTTTTGCTTTTATAGCGGACATTATAGCGCCCGAAGTGCAGAATCGAACGCTATTATATACCAAAGTCAAACCTGAGCCGCCCTCTCGGCCCTCCTATAGGGCCGCGCCCTTGTACTTATTAAAACCGCTGGCTAAATGAGCGAAACAGCCTCCATAGAGGCTCTGAGCCTCTCAAGCTTGCCCTCTGGCATTCCGTACAGCGGCAGACGGTAGCCCCCTACCTCCAATCCCATAAGGTTCATCGCCGCCTTGACCGGAATCGGGTTCACATCCATAAACAGCGCACCCATTATGCCCATCAACTTAAGTTGAAGCGACGCGGCTTCGTGTATGCTCCCTCTTGCCCACAGCCTGCATATCTCGTGCATCTCCTTTGGCATGATATTTGACAGCACGGATATTACGCCGTTTCCTCCCAGCGCCAGTATCGGCACCGTCTGGTCGTCATTGCCCGAATATATATGCAGCTCGTTGCCGCACTCGGCCGCTATTTTGGCAATAAAGGATATATCGCCCGACGCTTCCTTTGTCGCCGTTATATTCTCATGGCGGCAAAGCTCCTTATACGCGTCAAGGTCTATGTTTATCCCCGTTCTGGAGGGTACGTTATACAATATAACCGGAATCTTCACGCTGTCCGCTATGGAATAGAAGTGCCTGACCAACCCCTCCCGCGACGCTTTGTTATAATACGGTGTTACGCACAAGAGCGCGTCCGCGCCAGCCCCGAAGGCGAACTTGGACATCTCCACGGCGTGCCTGGTATCGTTGCTTCCCGTGCCCGCTATAACGGGCACCCTTGAGCGCACGCATTCGACGCTGAAACGGATTATCTCCCTGCGCTCATTATCGTTGAGCGTAGCGTTTTCGCCGCTTGTGCCAAGCACCACTATCGCGTCGGTTCCCGACGATATCTGAAACTCGATAAGCTGCCCCATCTTTTCGTAATTAACGCTCCCATCAGGCAGGAATGGCGTTACCATTGCGACCGCGGATCCGGTAAAGGGAAGTTTTTTCATCTTATCCGCCTCCTATGACCTGTTTTTAACCTATATATCCAAGCGCGTATAACAGCTCCGCAAGGAGGACGGCCCCTCCCGCCGCACCGCGCAGCGTATTATGGGAGAGGCCCATGAAGCTTATGTCGTATTGGGTATCGTATTTAAGCCCTCCGGCGCATACCGCCATCCCCCGCTCAACGTCGCGGTCAAGCCTTGGCTGGGGGCGGTCCGGCTCGCTGTAGCAATGTATAAACCGCTCGGGCGCGGACGGCAGCTTCAGACGCTGGGGAATTCCACAGTACGCGCTCCAGTTTTCAGTTACCTTTTCAAGCGAAGGCTTGATTTCAAACGACGCGTATACCGCCGCCAAATGCCCTTCGCTGACCGGCACGCGCACGCACCGCGCGGAAAACCGTGGCGTATCCAATGGAACTATTATCCCGTTTTCAACTCTCCCCCATAGCTTTTGGGGCTCGGTCTCGCTCTTTTCCTCTTCGCCGCTGATATATGGAATTACATTGTCGTGGATTTCGCTGAATTCCTCAAGCGTCCGTCCAGCCCCTGAAACCGCCTGGTAGGTACACGCAAGGGCGCGTTGCAGCCTGAAGCGCCTGTCAAGAATATACAGCATAGGCACAAAGCTTTGTATTGAACAGTTTGACTTCACGGCAATGAAGCCCCTTTTAGTGCCAAGCCGCTTTCGCTGATAATCAATTACGCCGGCATGATGAGCGTTAAGCTCTGGTATTATCATGGGAACGTCCGGAGTTGACCTGTGAGCGCTGTTGTTTGAGATGACGGGGCATTCCGCCCTGGCATAGGACTCCTCAAGAGTTCTGACTTCCGGAGCTTTCATGTTTACAGCGCAGAATAGGAAATCCACCTCGGACGCTATCCTCTTTACGTCGGACGCGTCCACAAGCTTCATATTCTTAAGCTTTTGAGGCATTGCGCCGCCTGTCCACCGGTCCCCAACCGCCGCTTCGTAGGTCTTTCCCGCCGACCTGGGGCTTGCCGCCAAAAGCAGAGGTTCGAACCAAGCATGTTCGGCCAGCAGCGCTGCAAACCGCCGTCCAACCATTCCGGTTGCCCCGATTATACCGGCCCTAAGTTTTTTCAAAGCCCGTTATTCCTCCATAAACACTGGTTATACGCATGCTGATCTTTATGCATGTCATGGAACGCTTATTACGCCGCCGGGAAAAAACCTCCATCTGTGGCAATCATTTCGGATTATGGTATTCATGTATAAAGCATATCCGCCGCTATAATAGGGGCCATTGTTTCAGGCGGCTCTGCCCTTAAATCAGATCTGCGCGCCGCTTTCAGAGCCGCCTCATCTCCGTACTGCCATCATCATGCAATGAAAAACGCCCCCTTTTAAAATAGGAGCGTCTTTCGAATCCCCAGTCAAGGCCATCGCCGGATGTGCAATACAGCCCGGTGTAAGTAAGGAGGACGACCATAAACCATTGGGAATTTAATGTGCCGGCGGACCAATCGGCCACGCCGAAGGGATGCCTCAGCTCCATCCGGAGCTATTACATAGCAGGGGGTATGATCAACCGACTATTCGGCAAACCATCTAGTCTAGTAATGCTGTTGTACGATGTTCCATACCATCATTTCGCCACAAATACATGTATATACTTATAATATTACTCTATGCCACATGACGCAATGTCCTATGAGTACATAATAGCCAAAATTCCCGCCAATATCGATGGGATTTTAGTGCCATTTTTACCAGGGGGCTATTTTATAATTTTTCAGCATTTTACTCCGCTCTTTCCATGTCGGTTACGCCGTCGAACGCGCCGACGCGGTCGTTGCTGAACTGATGCGATACGACTAAAAGCGTTCTGTCCCTTATCCCCAAGAGCAGCGACTCGATAGCCCTTGCCGTATCGTCGTCCAGGTTTGCAAGCGGTTCGTCAAGTATAAGCACCTCTGTATTGCGCAGCAGCGCCCTGGCAAGGCAGATGCGCTTCTTCTCGCCGCCCGACAGGTTGGCCCCGCCCTCGGCGACCATGGCGTCAAGTGCTTCCACGTTTGCATACTTTGAAAGCCCAAGGCTGTTGAGAAGGTCGATAAGCCTGCTGTCGGGAACCTCCTGGTACATGGCTAGGTTGTTTCTCAGGGTATCGCAAAACAGCACCGGTTCCTGCCTCACTACCGTGATAAGGGGATACGTGTCGCAAAACGCGCCTATCGGCTCACCGTCTATGCTTATTTTGCCCGATTGGAGGTCGTGGTATCTTAAAAGCAGGTTTACCGCCGTGGTCTTGCCGCAGCCGCTGGGACCTTTTAGCAGGTAGCGCCCGCCTTTTTTAATCACAAGGCTAAAGTCCCTGATAAGCGGCTTTCCCCCGTCGTATGAGAAGCACGCCCCGTCAAAGCGTATCCCCTCGCTCAGCCTGCCGCAGTGGGCGGCTGAAACCCTGCCTTTGGAGTCCGCTATAAAGGCCTCCATGTCACGGCAGGTGGGCCTTATGGATATAAGCTGACGGATTATTCCTGAGAGAGAGATGATAGGATACGAGAGCTGGTCGATCATGCCCACCGCAACAAAGAAATCGCCTGCTGAAAAGTCGCCCCTGAGCACAAGAAAGGCCGCGAACGCCAGCACAATAAAGTACGACAGGTACGACATAAGGGTCGTTATCAGGTTTGCCAGGTTGCCTAGCTGTTTTCGGTTCAGGTCCTTGGTTGCGGTATAGCGGTTTGTTTCACAAAACCTTGATGTCACGCTGCGCTCTATGGAGTAGTTCTTTATTATCTCAAACCCTGCCAAAAAGTCCGTTACCATTGCAAGGTTTTTCTCAACAGCCACCACATAGTCCTTTTGCGCCCTTTGGAGGCGCTTTTCAATGAGTTTTGGCACATACAGCGGCATTGTAAGCAGGAGCAGGGTGACAAGCGCTATCCGCCAGTCAAGCCAGAACAGCGCCGCGCCTACCATCAAGACCTTACTAAGTATCTCAACGAGCATCGGAAGCATTGAAAAATGCATGTCCCCTATGAGCTGCGCGTCATTTGTATACTTGGCGATATATTCGCCGTGCTGCATGGATTTGAACCGGGTAAAGTCCCTTCTGAGTATGCCGCAAAACAGGTCGGCTTTAAGCCCGCGCATGCAGTTTACATGAAAGCGCGACGACAAGCGGGAATACAGATAGTGGAACAGGATTTCAAGCAGGATAAAGCCTATCAGAAGCAGGGCGTACCTTACCGCCTCATGGGTGTTTCCCGCTATCGCATAATCGAGCACATCGCCCTTGAAGAACTGAAGAACTGTGGCAAACACCGTGCCGATGAGAATACAAACCATAGCCCAGCAAAAAACTGAGCCATTTTTTCTTATATATTTTTTCATTGTTTCCTCCTATGGATGCTGGTCAGCAATAGAAGGAGGTGAATTTAATTTCCTTCTACCGCTTAGAAGGAAACACGGTACTTAACCATAGCTGTCACCACATTTTAGTTTATTGGTATCTATATTATAGCATATTGCAGGTATGCGCGTCTGCGCAAATTTATGTAAATCTGCCACCAGGCTCAATTCTAGGCGAACGCCCAGCCGTTTATATTAAGCGGCACTCAATCCGGCCGTGCGCGGATTGGAATATTACAGAAAATAAAACTCCTTGAAAGAAATGAGGTGGTTGTACTGTATGTGGGTGGGTGGATTGAAATCGTTTGTCCCTAGGGATCTCCGCCCGCACGTATACCGTCGCACTCTGCGCGGGTGCGGAAAGGGGCATGCCCGTTTTCCCATCGATACCGGTTTATCCATGGGCTTTAGGATTCACTTGGCTTATCTAGCTGCCTGAAGCGCTCGCCCCTTGCTTCATAACCTTTACATTCCTCGTTAAGGATGGCTGCAACGCGGTCGACCATCCTCCTCGCCCCCAGCTCCTGCATCCTTTCGCTGTACAGCTGCAGCAAAAGCCGCTTTTTTGCGCGCTTAATCACAGTGTTGTCCGACGTTAATAGTATAACGGGCAGAAGGCATTCATAACCCTCGAATTGGTCCATATTAATCTCCAGTATTAAATCCCTGTAGGAAAACTCTTCTTCATATTTCATGAAGTATTGAAGTCTTTCCAATCCCTCGATGTTCTGCTCCAGACATTCCAGCACTTTGTTGTTCAGCATGGCTTTGCTCCTTAAAATTTTTATAACGCCACTATATGGTGGCATTATATCATGCTTAATACCCTACAATCAAGATATATTTGCAACGATATAGTTGCTAGGGAGGATATCCATGCAAAAGATCAATCAAAACGCAGGCTTTGGTCAGAACTTAAAGCGTATTCGCTTAGAACGGGGTTTGTCCCAAAAAGAACTCGTGTGCAAAATGCAACTGCTGGGAAGCGCCATTTCCCGCAGCGGGTACTCCATGATAGAGCTTGGCACGCGCAATATAAAGGTGACGGATCTGGTCGCCCTCCAGCGGGTTTACGGCGTTGATTTTGCGGAGTTTTTCAAGGGCATTGAGCCACGAGAGCGGAATTAATATAAGCTTCTTTAATGATTCCAACATAAATTATAAGCAGCAGTCATACAGCGCCTAATTGTGTAGACTCCCAAATCAATATATGACGACGCATCTCCTGCTTTGCATGCATTCATAACGATACCCATTGTTAAAATCAATATTACCAACAAAATAACCAGTAACCTTTTCATTTCAATCCTCCTCTGCAGTTGAATTCAAGCAATTATTATATGGATTTGTTAACAGCACAATGCAAATCGCGGGTAGGCGATAAAAACGGCCTTTGACTGCATGCCGCGGTGTATGACTCTTCAATTAAAGCGCGGCATCAAAACCCATAAGAGTATAAACCAGATCAATAAAAACACAAGGGAAACGGATTAGACGCCTCGCTTGGTATGTCCTGCAACCAAGCTGACCGCCTATACTCTCAAGCCACCGTCAGCTTGGCGTCTTCGGTATATAAGAGCTTATTTCTTTTTGTTTTTATCTTCAGAGTTAATTAACACTATGCCCGCGATTATTATAGCATCCGCAATGAGCACCGCAATGAATATGGACGGCTCCAGCAAATACTCCAGCGCAGTACTCCTGGGCGCATAATTGGTATTGCGCTCTAAAAGCTGAAATATTTTCAGTCCATACAGCTCTATCGACATGAGAATGCTTCCCAAAAGAACGACACCCCATCCTATAAATGACTTTTTCATGTTTTCACCTGTCTTTTAACCATTTTTGATCTTAAGTTGATATATGCTGTTATACTTTATGCTTTTCAATTAATACTAAGCAAAGACACTATTATCCTATCACGGCTGGCTTCAATTTGCAATAAATGTAACTAATGATAAATCGACCTCTCTCCTCCCCCTGCGTTCGCACCAAACGCGGCGGAAGCTACGTGGTTATTGGAGGAATGGTGGCAGTTCAGGGGGCTGTACGATTGA
>URFJ01000002.1 GCA_900547135.1 uncultured Eubacteriales bacterium
CAAGGTGCGCTTTGCTGTCTCTCTGACAGCCCGTTTAGTCTACCAAATCTATTTTTACTTGTCAACTCCTTTTTTGCACAATTTTGATATATTTCGAGCGGTTCTTTAACTATGTTGTTTTTTAGCCTTATTTATATACTCCTGAATCTGGCTGTCACTGAGACTAAAATAGCTTTTAAGCTGGCTTATGGCCTTTTCACGCCTATTCATGATAAAGTATCTCACAGCCTCCACCTTTGAATCCCACAAATCCATTGACCGCGGTGAGTACCACCGCTTAATATGCCTTTCCATTTCAGGTTCAAGCTCTTTTACATAATCGTTAAGAATCGTCATCATCCTTTCGGGCGTCAATACATTATACATAACATATATGTAACGCTCTACAAAAAACTCTCTCCACTTCTCATTCTTTTCTAATCCTACGTATAACCTCATGTCTGTCAACGAACCGTTTGCAGAAGGCACTCCCACGGGGTTGAAGTAATCATAGAGTAGATTTTGAGAGCCGCTCAAGCCAAAGTCAAGATCATAAAATACCGGCCTCCATTTTACGCTGTAATCATGCGACCTCCAGTATTTTTGATTGAACATATCTCCGTTGCAGAAGTAAACCTGCGCTATTAAGTAATCGGTAAAGTAATCAACATCAACCCATTCCAGATATTGATCAAACAACTCATCATTTGATAAGTTCCGGCTGCTTGCAAAATCCCTAACCCTCTTTATATCCGCGCTGCTCCCCTTTAAGGCGCCGGTATTCCTGCGTATTATATCCACTTCGTCTGGGTTCACGCCATAGTGAGCCGCGAGAAAATCCGCGTTTTGATCTTCATTCAGGTCGTATATCCCCCAATATTTTCCGTTTATATAAGCAACAACCGGCCTTGTTGCACAATTATCTATATTTAGGCCTTCCACCATTCTCATGCAAACGGCGTCGCGTACACGTGCGCCATCCCTGTCCTGGCCGGAGTTCCTTAAAACAAGGTTTTGAAACGATTTAATCTCATATTCGCCAAAAAACGGATATGTAACCTCACGCCTACCGTAACCAGCCCTTAATTTTATGGCAAGCGACTTTTGGGGAGCGACAAGCGTACCCGATCCATTTGCTCGGACGCCGCATGGAAATTTAACCCCTAGGTCTCCATCAGGCTCATAATATTCAACGAAAGCGCCACGCTCCACCCTCTGGTCGCGGGTAGTAGCGGCATAGACCACCGAAAAGTCGGCTGGATCAAACGTAAGGCAAACCACAGGCAGTGTATGGGGTTCCTCAAAAAGATAGGTGGAGGTAGCAATTTCGCTGTCAAGGCGTCCATCTGATGTCGCTACCGCGCGTACAACCGCATTTTTATCTATTTGGATAGGTCCAGTGTATTGTCTTGACCGAGCTGTAGGCTCGGATCCGTCCAACGTATAGTATATGGTAGCGCCCGCCGTTCGGCATGAAATGGATAAATCAAAACCGGAGCTATGGTATAATTCGCGGTTTGAAAACATCGGCGCAGAGACATACCCCGAATATGCGGGAGAATCATTTGAATATCCTTTTGAAGCGGAGACAAAGAAAACCCTGTTATCGCTGCCGGCCAGTCTTCCTGAAGTTACTCCGCTTCGCAATGCTCCGGTATTAAACACGTCATATACTACACCATTCGGGTCGCTCAGTATCAGCGTTTCACCGGATCCGGATAAGCTAAAGCCTATGTATGGCCTGCCTGACGGCCTTGTTGAATCCGATGCATATATTACAGCATACCCTCCCGCTTTAACGGTTAGTTCCGGCAGCGTATATCCCAGCGGGTTGTCAATGTCATCTGAGAGATGCCATCCGGTAAGGTCTATATCACCCCCTCCCGCATTATGAAGCTCTATCCAGTCGTCTTGGTTGCTCTTTGGAGAGGCAACGCCGCACACCTCGCTTATATACAGGCCGTTCATATCCGTAAGGCGGACCATATCAGAGCTGTCAAAGCTGCGCGTATTGTTTTCTCCATTGGGCGTAGGCTGCGAATAATACACCTGCTTGCCAGAGGCGTCCCGTCCTATGGATACATTTTTCCCGATGTTTTGGGGCAATTCTATCGTGTCAATGCGCATTCCGTCAATACAAAACAGGGTTAACACACTGTCACGCTCGGACAGTCCGAATGAAGCATGGAGTTCCCCGTCGCGCCTGTCCTTGCCCGACAGATATACCACTAGATACTCATCAGGCTTCAGCTCTATATCCGGCAGGGCCCATTTGGTATGATTGCCGGCATTGTCCGAAAGATAGTACTTTCCTAAAAAAACGCTGCTCTGGGAGGAATTGTACAGCTCAACCCACTCCGGCCTGTCACCGTCTGAATCTATTATACTATACTGATTTTTGGGCAGCACCTCGTTTATGCGTATCGGGTCCTTCTCTCCCATCGTGGTAACCTCAAGGCTGCTAAACACTTCGTGCGAGTTTTCCGCGCCAGGGGTAGCGTATACCGTATATCCGGAGCTTGTCACGGCTACCCCGTCAAATATTCCCTCCTCCCAGGTCAGATACGAGCAAAGCTCGCCAACATTATTGGTTAAATAAACCCCGAACTCATCGCTCCCCAGCTTAAATGAAGTATGCAGCTGTCCATCCTTGCTGTCGCATCCGCTTATATAGATAACCGTGTATCCGCCTGGTTCAAGATTTACTGAAGGTATCCTCCATTTGTCCAACCTGTTCTGATCGTCGCTTAGCATATATTCGCCCAGGTTTATTTCTTTATCCGTTGGGTTATGAAGTTCAAGCCATGGATAATAGCCTGCATCGGATTCGTAGGAGGCATTGTTTACAGGCATAACCTCTGATATGACGAGGCCATTGCCGCCTCCAAACCCCACTACGTCGTTCATTGAGTCGAATATACCGGAAGAATTATATTCACCTGGCGATGCCGCGCCGCAATAGCCATAGCTGCCGTCGTCCCTGCGCGCCCATGACATATCGGGTTTCAGGGCCGGAAGCTCCATTTGCTGTATTATATTGTAATTTTCATCCGTAAAGCATATTATCTCCCCCGCCCGGCTCAGGCCGAAGCCTGTGCATAACACGCCGTCGGGAAGCTCACCGCTGTATTTTGAAAAAAATACAATCAAGTACTCGCCGACTCCAATGGTAACGTCGGGGAAGCGCCACTTGCCTGGATCCCTGATGTTGTCGCTTAATCCGTACCCGTTGATATTAATTGGTCTGCCCGTTGAGTTGTAGAACTCAACCCAGTCTGCGCTGCCGAGGTTTTCATCCACAAGGGTAAGCGAATTGGAGGACATTGCCTCATTAATATAAATTCCGCCTTGGCCCGATCCCGTTTGCAAATACCCGCAGGCGGCACAGAAGGTAATAAGCATGGAAGCCATAGCGGCAAATAACACTATTCTCTTATAAAACTCTTTATTCATGGTTGGATTATAACATATAGTAGATATCTGTAAAGGCTACAGTCAAATAAAAAATAATTGCCATCTAAAAGAAAGACTTTTTAGATTAAATAGAGCCATAATGGAGCTGTCATCTCATATTCATCAGAATAATTTATTTATAAAATATTACTAATCAAAATGAGCCAGTCAGCATACATTCCCTGTTTTCGCAGCGTGAATACTGATTCTGAGTATTCACCGGTTATCACGCCGCATAATTTTACACCCATCTAAAATCCCGGCTTTCATTCAGCCGGGATCAAGACTTCTTCATATGTATAGGGACGTCCTGGTGTTCTTTATAAAAGCGGGCTTTATCTAAAAAACCAACCCTAAAAACTGTACCGTATCCCGTTTAATCATTTATTCAGTCGGAGTATCAATTAAAGCGTCCGCAATTCCTCCGCTTTGGCTTTGCAACTGCGTATGCCGCCTTATTCTATCGCCCTGTTACTGCTCCTTGCCCTTTTGTAATAAGTCCCTGATTTCCCTAAGCAAAATGACATCCTCGGAGGGTTCAACAGGAACGACGACCGTTTCCGTCTCGTCCTGCTTCTTTTTACGGAAACGGTTTATCGCCTTAATTACCATAAATATCACAAGAGCAATAAGCAGGAAATTGACAACGCTCTGAATAAAGTTGCCGTAGTAGATAGCAGCTTCCGCAATATCACCGCTTGCCGGGGTAATGACATATTTAAGGTTGGTAAAGTCAATCCCGCCAAAAACGCTGCCAATAACGGGCATGACAATATCGTTGACCAGGGAAGTAACGATTGCTGTAAAGGCGCTACCGATGATAACGCCAACGGCAAGGTCTATGACGCTGCCGCGGGAAATAAACTTTTTAAACTCGGCAATAAAGCCCTTTGCTTTTTTCATTCCGCACCCCTTTATTTTTATTCCAATTCTCGCTCTATATAAGCGCTTGCCAGCTTTGAAATCACGTCTTTATCGCCAGAATTGAAACGAGCCTAATTCCCGCTTCTTCTCTAGTCAATAAAGCGGATGCTGCTCGCAAAGAGCCAAAACACCCTTTTTAACCTCTTCAACAGCATCCTCGCCGCCCTCGACAATGCGCGCTATGAACGACGCGATAAGCAGCATGTCGGATTCGTTGAACCCGCGCGATGTAACCGCAGGTGTGCCTATGCGTATGCCGCTTGTGACGAACGGGCTTCTTGTTTCAAACGGGATGGTGTTTTTATTTACGGTGATGTTGGCGCGGTCGAGCAACGCCTCAACCTCTTTTCCTGTTCTTCCCGTTGACGTTAGGTCTACGAGCATAAGATGGTTATCAGTTCCGCCAGAAACTATTCTCATGCCGTTGGCCTGGAGCGCCTGGGCGAGCGCGGCTGCGTTTTTAATTACCTGTTTTTGATATTCTTTAAATGAGGGCTGAAGCGCCTCGTGGAAACAGACCGCCTTTGCCGCAATGATGTGCATGAGCGGCCCCCCCTGAGTGCCGGGGAAAACGCCCTTATCAATGGCCTTTGCGTGCTCGGCTTTGCACAGTATTAATCCTCCCCTTGGGCCACGGAGTGTCTTATGCGTTGTCGATGTTACTACATCGGCGTACGGTACGGGATTCATATGCTCTCCGGCGGCTACAAGGCCTGCTATATGCGCCATGTCAACCATAAAGTATGCTCCAACCTCGTGAGCAATTTCACAAATGCGTTCAAAATTAATGGCTCTTGAGTATGCGCTGGCTCCCGCGACAATCATCCTGGGTTTGCACTCCATCGCGATTTCGCGCATCTTATCATAGTCAATCTGCTCAGTTTCCTTGCTTACTCCGTACGGAACTATCTTAAAGTATTTGCCCGACATGTTGACAGGGCTTCCATGCGTGAGATGCCCGCCGTGGGAAAGATCCATTCCCATAACGGTATCTCCATAGTTTAGTAGAGAAAAGTATACCGCAAGATTCGCCTGAGCGCCTGAATGAGGCTGCACGTTGGCATGCTCGGCGCCGAAAAGCTCCTTAAGCCGGTTCCTTGCTAGGTCCTCAACCTTATCAACCATCTCGCAACCGCCGTAATAGCGCTTGCCGGGATAACCCTCGGCATATTTATTTGTAAGGTGGCTGCCCATAGCAGCCATTACGGCTTCTGATACGAAGTTTTCTGAAGCAATAAGCTCCAAATGGTCGCGCTGACGGCGCAGCTCGCCCTCCATCATATCCGCCAATATCGGATCGGCGGCGCGGATTAAATCGAACTGTATCATTTCAATATTTCCTCCGGAGATTTTTTCGTTTACATTATAATATCAATGGATAAAAATAGTCAATCGTATTTTGCAAAACCACGCCGTGCTTATATTAAGTCATTCGAATAGCATCATTTTATTTCCGACCCTTGCACCATCCTGTCGTGAAGGTGCTTTGCAATGCGCTGCTTTTCGGCGCTATTTTGATTTTTGCAATCATAAGTCACGCCGTCAAAAAACGTCATGGTCCTCAGCTTTTTGTTTATATACAACGGATAAAAGGTGGTGCATCGCCCTGTAGCCCTGTAATAATCCACACCTATTTGGGCAAAGCCGGTATAAAACTCGGCAGCGCCTTGCACAGGATACTTTTCGTTTTCTCCTGGCGCTTTGGACGGGTTTTCCGGAAACAGCAGCAGGTTATCCTCCTCCTTGAGGGCCTCCACGCTCATCCTTATGGTCATCAGCACGTCCTTTATTCCTCTGCGGTACACGGGTATCGGGTCTAATGAATTTGTCACATACACAACAGGCCTGGAAACTGCGGATAGAATCATTTTGCGCCAGGACGCGGGAAGAAATTTAAAAATCCTGTCTACGCCATCCTTAAGATGCTCCTTTACGCTGTCCATATCCAATATTTCATACGTAATCCAGGGACGGAAGTAAAACGGCATGTAGAGCACCGTAAGCATAGGACCCAGTATCTCAAGATGATTGCATACGAATACAACCGGCCCGTTCTTAGAATTTACTATATCCGCGTCCTTAACCTTGCATGGAATAAAAGATCGCAGAATCAGGCATAAAAGCCTGATCCCTATGCGCTTCGTGGTCTTGTTAAGCTTATAAAGCAGGTGATTTCTTACCTCGGGCTTTTCAACGCCGCCCGACGCTTCCTCACGGTATTTCTTCAGCCTAGCCGCATACTGCTTATCCAGCGGCTGCAGCATCGCGTATATCATGGCAATTATTACGAACACAACGGGCAGCAGCAGAAACGCCAGATTGAATATCCCCTTTACGCCTATCATGGCCTCAACATCGTCAATCTTGCCCTGAATAGCAAATGCTGAAACCGTCATCATGACAACAAGCAGAAGATATGAAAGCAAAACCGACCACTCAACCATGATATAGGTGTTTCTTCTGTATGCAGCGCTTTCGCTTTCATCCATTGTAAAGGCGACAACCGTCTGCATATCCTGGCCTAGACTAACAAGCACGCATAGCATGCATCCAAGCCCCGCACACCACAGTATGTATGGTATAGCGTTCGGTGCGAACCATCCGTTATAATAGCCGACTGACCCCAAACACCAAAGAAGGGCTCCTACTATGAACACCGATGGCTTATCATATTTTGATCCCATACGCCTGCTGAGGAACATCCATAACAGGAGCATCATGAATCCAAGTCCAGCCATCCATAGCAACAGAAAGAGGAAATCCTCTATGGGACTTCCTCCGGGCTGTAGATTTATATAGCAAATATAGCATACGATGCCTATATTTATGGCAATCATAAGGTTTTTCAGCATATAGTTGTATGTCCTGCAGGCGCTTATGTCCATTAACCTGTCCAGTCCCTTTATTGATTCGGGGGATGATACATCGCAAACCTCGATACATTGAATTAAGCCCCTTATCGCGTTTCCTAAAATTAGCATAACCATAAGATTGCCGCCGTCGCTTACGTTAAATAGAGCTATAAGGCAAACAGCTGCTGCGGAAAAACTTATATTTGCCAAAAATATCCATAACAGGGAACGCCTGGACGTTGACCTCGCCGCTATTAAATCAGTAACCGATTGCCAGGCCACCATATAAAAAATCATGCCAAGCAGTACAATAGACAGCCTATTCCTTGCTACGGCAGGGTACACAAATAAAATCACTATATTCAAAAGCGCCGTTGATATCAGGATAAAAACACCCTGCTTTGCCATAAACCCAGGTATGGAGGCACTCCGTGAAAACAGTCTGAGATAGATCAGCCAAATTAGGCCAAGCAGATACAGCGCCCCTCCAATCATAGCGTTGTTTATAAGCGCTCCTGACATATACATTGCAATATATATGAAAAAGGCATCCAGCACCTTTTTCACTATAATCCTTAGCCTCATATGTTACCCCCGCCCATATCTAACCGACTAATACATATATCGCCTGGTGTGGCCTAAGCGGGCTGCCCGCCTGGCGAGTTCTTTTCTCTGATCTGCTTGTGTTTAACCGATATATACCCAAATATACACATAACCAGAGCCCCTACAGCATCCACTATCAAGTCTTCCATGGTGTCAGCCAAGGCCTCCCTTCCTACAAGCAGGGTACCATCCTCCAATGCGTACTTTTGCATATTTAAAGCCGCCACACTGTCAACCGTGTATTCGTAGATTTCCCAAACCGCGCCAAAGGCTAGAGCAAAACAAAACGCGAAAATCGCGATAAAAAACGGAGATAAATGCATATCAACGTTTTTATTGCTGTTAAGCAAAGACACAAGCGTAAATCCGAGCGAGCCAAGCATAGCCCCGCTGAAGGCATGCAGCAGAAGATCCCAGTATGGGATGATAAAATAAAAATCTTGAACCTCTCCTAAATATATGGCGCAAAACAAGAAGATAAAATACAGAACAAACATGTAATTCGGTATGGTCAGAGAAAGCTTTTTCTGCAGGAGCGAAGGTATAAACATAACCACCATGCCAAGCGAGCACTGCAAAAGCATGAGTGAGTAATCGCTTTTAACCTTTTCGTATGGTTCGTCCGAAACCTCAGGCGCCATAATCATGCTCACCACCGCGTAGATTATGGACAAAATCAAGGAAATAAACAATACCGTTCCAAAAATCAGTTTAAAATCAGGTTTCTTTTTTGCTTTAGTCATTCAATCACCGCTTAGTTATTTTGTTTTGGTTGTGGTTTTGTTTTCCGGTTGTCGCCTGCGGCGCTTGGGCGTTTCCTCCAAATGCCTATTTGTCTCTATTTTTTCGTATCTGGTTATTGCCATCTCTAAAATCTCACGCCAGGCAATCGGTATGGTATCGCGTGCATTCACGCCGAGCGCTCTGAGTCTTTCCTTATCGCCAAGGCTGGACTTTATAGTTTCATAAAGGCTTTCCGTCGTATCCTCGCAGAGCAGTCCGTTTTCCCCATCGGATATTGCCTCCGCAGCACTGCTGCCTCTGACGATTATTGAAGGTGTTTCCATTGCGGCGGCCTCCCTGACAACCATCGGCGCATTGTCGTACAAAGACGGGAATACCAGCATTTCCGCCCTGCGGTACAGACCGTCAAGCAGAACCGTGTCTTCAATATGCCCGGTAAATATAGTTATATCCGCTATATCCAGCTCCGTAGCTTTTTCCTCAATTTCGTTTCTGTTAGGACCCTGGCCTGCAAGCACTAGTCGGATATCAGCGCCGTCTTTTTTAAGCATCGCCGCCGCCTCAAGTATTCTTTTTATATTCTTTTTCCAATGCATCTGGCCAACGAAAAGAAGCACCGGACTTTCCGCAAGCCCAAAACGCTCTGCAGCCGTTTCTGCGGCGCTGTCGTCAATAGGCCTTATATCGGTACCATTCGGCATTACCTGTATTTCACCCTTAAACCCGTATCCCTTAAGCACCTCCGCGGATGAATGGCTAACCGACCACACCTCGTCGCAGTGGCTGTAAAACTCAACTATGTATTTTACCCCAAGGGTTGATATCACCTCGGATTTCGTGGTGTGGAACAGATCATCGTAGTACTTGGAATGAAATGTGCCTATTAGGGGCACACGCTGCTTTTTAGCAATGCGCAGCGCCTCATGGCCCGCTATAAATGGAGAGTGGCAATGAACAACGTCGAATTCTATTCCTGACATCCGTTTATGATAATGGCTGTCCATGATCGGAATACCAACCTTATACTGGGTAGATGTAACAAGCGGCATGCCCGCATATTCTATAAGCTCAAACGGGAATCCCCCTCTGTACCCGGTTTCACCAATAGGCGCTATCACATAGCATTCGTGACCTAAGGCAGCTATATTCACCGCGTAATTATATACAACGCGGCCTACCCCATCTACAATGGGCAGAAAGGTGTCCGTAAACTGACCGATGCGCAAAGAGCTTCCCCCTTTTATGTCCTTTAACATCTATATTATCCATCTTACCGTTGTTTTTATAAAATGTAAAGTTTATCCTTAACACTAATTCTATCCGCAAACATGCACAAAATCATATCCCATGAACCTTGACGAAGCCCATTGTGCATGTTCCAAATCTTCAAAAAGCCCTACTATAGCCGAACCCGATCCAGTCATGCACGCTCCCAGCGCGCCGCATCCCAGCATGCGGTTTTTGATTTCGGCTATCTGGGGCGCCGCGGAAAACGCCTCGGTCTCAAGGGAGTTGCCCATTCGCCTTCCAAGCTCCCTCGGGTCGTCCGACAGATAAGCGTGTGCCGCGCCGCTTACGTCGTAGTGGGCGCATGGTAGTTTAAGGTTTGAAAACAGCTTTCCCGTATTGATGCCTGCTTTGGGTTTTACAATCAAAAGGGAAAGGCTTAAACGCGGAAGTGGGAACAGCCTTTCCCCTATACCGCTGGCTAAAGCTGCGCCTCCCGTCAGGCAGAATGGAACGTCGGCCCCTATTGTGTGTGCAAGCCTTATTAGCATACTGTTATCTAAGGCGTGGTATATTTTCTGCATCCCAACGATTACTGCAGCCGCGTCGGCCGATCCACCCCCCAGGCCCGCTTCGGACGGAATTCTTTTTATGATTTTAATATGGGCGCCCTTTGACTCGCCAATCCTTGAATATGCTTGGGCAGCCTTTACCGCTGTGTTGTCCTTTGGAAGCGGGATGTTGCTCTCAAACGATATACAATCGGCTTCTGATATGTCAACGTCGTCGCACAGATCTATGGAATGCATAAGCGAATACAACTCATGGTATGCGTCACTTCGCCTATACAGAACATCCAGGGCAAGGTTTACCTTTGCATATGCTTTAATCAAAGGCATGCTCATCACCTCAATTAAATAAAGACATTATAACCCAGCGGTATAAATAATGTAAGGTCCCAATAATTAAAATCAATTATAATGCATAAACCCGTTTTTAAAAGTAAATAATCTCCATATACACAGGAGGTGAATATCTATAATGAAACAATGCCAACCACATAAAGCCGTGTCACTTATCATGGCCGCATGCGCACTCCTAATCGCAATTATATGCTTTGCTGCAGAGGGCGAGAATGATAATAACGGCATATTCCGTCTTCATATAATCGCAAACAGCAATTCGGAAACCGATCAGAGGGTAAAGCTGCTTGTACGCGACGCTCTTCTTGAATATGAAGCGGAACATCTTCCATATGCCAATAACGCGTCCGAAACGCGCGAGGAGCTTATGGCCCAGGGAAGGGATGTGCTTAACGTAATAAGAGAGGTTCTAAATGATAATGAAGCGGATTATAACGTTCAGCTTAAAGTTGGGAACTATCCATTTCCTGACAGGGAATATGCCGGTAACCTTTATCCCTCCGGTAACTATGACGCACTGAGGGTTGTTCTAGGCGAAGGCAAAGGAGAAAATTGGTGGTGCGTCATGTTTCCGCCTTTATGCATAGTACAAGACTACGAGGGAGAAGTTAATACCGAAGAGGGTGTTGTGTTCAAAAGTTTTTTTGGCGAACTAATACAATATCTGTTCGGAGGTAAGATTATATGGAACGGAAAAGCAGAAAATTAGCCTTTTTAATCGCACTGTTACTTATAATGTGTACGCTCCTTGAGCCTGCTACGGTAAAAGCCGCGACTGTGCTTAAATACGGTTCGCGCGGAAACGACGTGGTAAACCTGCAAAGCAGGCTTAAGCGATGGAGCTACTATTTTGGAAGCATTGACGGAATATTCGGTTCGCAGACTAGAGAAGCTGTAATGTACTTTCAACGCAAAAACGGCCTTGTGGTCGATGGCATGGTCGGACCACAGACGGCAAAATCACTTGGGATGAACCTTTCATCAAGCACTTCCTCTTCAGGGGGCTCGTCCTCAAATGCGTCCGGAGACCTGTACCTTTTAGCCAGAGTAGTGTACGGAGAAGCCAGGAGCGAACCGTATAAAGGACAGGTTGCGGTGGCGGCCGTTGTACTAAACAGGGTCAAGAACTCCTCTTTCCCAAATTCGTTGTCAGGGGTCGTATACCAAAGCGGAGCTTTCTCAATAGTCGCGGACGGCCAGATCAATCTAGCTCCTGATCAATCCGCTATCAATGCGGCGCGGGATGCCATGAACGGATGGGATCCTACAAATGGATGCATCTACTATTTTAACCCCGCAAAAACAAGCAACCCATGGATGCACAGCAGGCCTAAAGTCGTTACTATAGGTTCGCATGTGTTCTGCAAATGATATTACAGCGGCTGAATTAAGCCGCTAGGAGTCGGGAGGCATTAAATGAGCGATAAAGTCAAAACAACATTAGGAATAGCAATACCGCTTGTTCTTGTACTAGCGCTAATAGTGGTAAGCGTTTGGGGCGTGCAACAGCAAACCAGGGCAGATTCATACCAAAATTCAACCGAATCCATGTACAGACGGGCCTTTATTGAACTTGCGGACAATCTTTCTGATTTAGAGGCGACGCTCAGCAAGCTTATGGTTTCTGGTTCCAGGAACCATACCATAATCCTGCTTGACGATATATGGAGGCTGAGCGGCGCGAGCGTTAGCCTTATGTCCCAGATACCTTCGTCCCACGTGGATACGTATGAGCTGAATAGGTTTATTGTGCAAGTTGGCGACTACGCGCATAGCCTGATGGAAAACCTGATAGGCGGTACAGTCATGTCCAGTGAGGACGGAGAACAGCTTGTGAAGCTCCATGAGACCTGCGTTTCACTTGCAAATGAGATAAGGGGGCGCGTTGATTCCGACGATGTACCGATAGACCTTTTATCAAATGACGATTACTTTGAACCTTCTTCAAAGGAATATGAAGACTCTGAAAGCGTGGAAAAGTTCCCTACGCTTATCTACGACGGGCCGTACTCTGAAAGCACCGAAAAGCTTGAGCCAAAGGGTGTAACCGGAGATGAAATAAGCGAAGACGAGGCCATGCAAAAGGCCCTTGAGTATGCCACAGGAGCACAGCTGGAATCCGCCGGCGCCTCGGACGGCAACATCCCAGCGTATGACTTCAGCGGCACCCTGGAAGATGGGCGCACCATAGATATATCCGTTACAAAAAAGGGCGGGCATCTGTTATGGAAGATGAGCAGCGCTAATGGCCAGGAAACAGGCGTTCCTGATGAATCGCTTACCGAAAAATACCGAAATGCGGGACTTGATTATCTCGATAAGCACGGTTTTAAAGGGATGGTAGGAACCTATGCTCAGTATTATGCAGGCGTGGCGCTTATAAACTATGCGGCAACGCAGGACGACGTCATCCTTTACAGCGACCTAATTAAGCTTTGGGTAGATCGTGAAACCCTCGAAATTGTCGGTTTCGACGCTAGAAATTATCTATACAGCCATGTCGAGCGCAAGCTTGAGGAACCAGAGCTTAGCGTTGAGGATGCAGAAAGGATGTTAAACCCGAACCTGACAGTTCAATCAAGAGAAATGGCGTTCATACCGGTAACGCCATCCAATGAACGGTTATGCTATGAGTTTAAATGCACCCTGGGCGATCAGGCCTTCATAGTGTATATCGACGCAGATACCGGCGACGAACTTGAGATATTTAGGATTATTGATTCAGAGGACGGACAGTTGGTTATATAATAAAATTTAAATCAAAGCGGACTGCGTTATATGATGCAGCCCGCTCTGTTATTAGGGTTTTAGGATTGTAAAACATGTTGGACAGAATAAGCGGCAAGGAAAGCGTTGGGTTAGGTTAGTGTAAAAGACGCGTGGGGCGGCTCTTCGACGCACAGCTAGCTGTGTCGAAATCAGCGAGTGAGTGAAAGCGGTGTGTGTCGTAGAAGCGGCGCTGGTCCTCGCGGTGACTGCGCTCCACCTTGCCGTTGTGGCGCGGGGTGTAGGGGAGGATCTGCTTGTTACGGACGAGTTTGTTCTCTCAAGAGCGTTACCAGCTCGTGCGCAAAGCGGTTGCTAAACTCAAAGCCGTTGTCGTTTTGTACGCGCTCCACCGTAAAGCCCCCTTTTTGAAAAAGGTGTAAGCCTTCTTCAAAAAATCAGCCGATTAATAGGTATTCTGTTCCTCATAAGCACCTAAATAGCGAAGGCGGAAAAACTCGTCAATGGCGGTGTACTGGAACAAGCGCAGACTATCCACACAGCAGGCGCGCGGAACTACTTTAACGTCATCTTGAACGCTATCTGGGATACGTCATCTGCTGGCAGGGCTTTGGCATATATGGTTTCTTTACCGGTTCCAAAGCCGACATGCCAGTTCGTTTAATAACCCTGTACAGGCTTTCAGGGCAACGGGAGTACCCACGTTACCGAAGCCTGCACCACAGGTCGATAGGCTCCAGCTTAGGATTCCTTCGCCGCGTATACCGAATGAGTTTTAACTCAGCCTCGGTATTCTGATTCGGATGGTACAGCGGGTGTCTGGAGCGGCCGGCTAATGATCCAATCGTCCCGTCGTATTCTTGACAGTCAGAAGTAAATGGTTGAGCGCGCACGGTTATATTTGCGTGAAGCTCTAGCCACACCAAATTCCTTTGCGTAGCGCACAAGGGATTGCCTGTACTTCATGTTTTGTGATACAGTTTCCATGAGGGATTTTCGCTTATTGTTTGTTCTTGCAAACTCACAATAACCGATTTGTGCCAATCCTTCATCCTTTTCTTTCCGCTGTCCAAGATGTATTGTAGTCCTACACTCGATAAATAAAAATATTATTTATAGGGCATTGACATATTACTTACAACCTGCTAAAATTATCTACTGTCGGCGGGTGAAAGATAGATGCTTGCACCGAGTGGAATGCCCATGACGAGATATGCGCCTGTAGCTCAGCTGGATAGAGCAACGGCCTTCTAAGCCGTGGGTCCGGGGTTCGAGTCCCTGTAGGCGCGCCAGCTTATGGTGGGTATAGTTCAGATGGTTAGAGCGCCAGATTGTGGCTCTGGAGGTCGTGGGTTCGAATCCCACTACCCACCCCATTTACCTATGGAGCTAAGCGCATTGGGGTGTCGCCAAGCGGTAAGGCACGGGACTTTGACTCCCGCACTCGTAGGTTCAAATCCTGCCACCCCAGCCAGAATCTGACCCGTTAGCTCAGTTGGTAGAGCATTTGACTTTTAATCAAAGGGTCCGGAGTTCGAGCCTCCGACGGGTCACCAATTTTCTGGCAACGAGGGAGCTAGTCCTTGATTTAAAGGGCCTGTCCAATTTATGAATAAGCAGAAAACAGGAATAAAGGTAATAAAAAAGTTACTTCTGAATCTTTAGTTATTTTTTGATTTTTTAACTATTTATGCCCAAACCGGCAGGCCTAATGCCCTGAAGTATACGATTTATTTTAGATCAAAATTACAAAATAATGCGCTAAAATAGCGCAAACCCAAAAAAGTTTATAAAAACAAATAACAATCCCACCATTATAAAACTGTGTAGCAGCAAGCACCCCTATAGAATTCCACCAAGGTGAATTTTATATTTAAAATCCTGAGCAAGGGCAAACAACAAGGAGAGATTGACTAAACAGACTTTTGTCCGTGCTTTTAAACGTTTTCGCCACTGCCAAATTTCATCAAAATTAGTTCTAAATCGCGCAAACTCATATTACAATTATATATACAAAATGATATAATAAATTTGTAGTAACGCTGATTTAGGAGGTATTACAATGAAAAAGGTGATAGCAATAACACTGATCCTGTTGTTCGTGACTGCGGGGCTTACCCCCTTAGCCCATGCCATGGAAAGCAGGATAGACGCCGCAAATGATAAGGAATTTATTTATGAACATCTAAAAAACATTGACGAAAAGGATTATGCGGCATACCTTGATATGCTGGGAGATGAGTTCAGGACAGTAATGGAACCTGTACTTTCATCGTTGATCGATGACAAAATGGGGGTTGGAGCTATAAAGTCAATAGACCTTAAAACCTTTGAGGTTATGGCCGACCTGTCCGATACGGAATACTCGGAAATAGACGAGATCCAATTATCGTATATGAACAGTACACGTCATAGGCTAAAAAATTATCTGATAAAATGTGAAATGGAAGTTTATCAGGACAATGCTTATTACTTTAATGGCGTTAACTATCTAAGCATTACCTGCTTGATGGCGCTAAAAGGATACTGGATAACAGGCTGCCGCTTCCCGATGTTGTAGCTGAGTACGAAAAGGACAGGTCGCTTGTAAAGGATTACTTTAGTAAGAGATTTACACAGGAGCGTGGAGGTTTCTATATATCGGACAGGTTCAGTGAAGAGTTTAAGGAAACGGCCTCCTATAATGGCAATATGCCCAGCACAATAGATGTTTATAGGTCTAAAACCGGCAGGATAGACCGGAATGTAAATTTCAAGCAATATTGCCGTGTTGTCATGGCATGTGAAGAAGGGTATGAAGGTAGGCAGACGGACTATAAAAAGGCATTTGCTATTGCGATAAAACATTTTGGTTGGTTTATGATATTAAAGCCACGCGCGAATTTAGGCTGTCATGTTAGAGATGATACAGATGATCAAATATATAGCCCTGAAACAAGAAGCCCTTCTGATTATCCTACCTGTGACAATGCCATGCTATCCACATGGAATACAATTATGGTTAATTCAGGTAGAAACATTTTTAAACCATTTTATTTACAGGGAGACGCTAGTGTATTAGAAAGAAACACACAATATAAAGGAACAATGTATGAATATGAAGTTTGGAAGTCACTGGTTCCAAGTGGAATGAACTATATTAATGTTCTTAAATACTATTATAGCACTACTGCAACAATATTTCGTCGGGCGAAATAAGAGTTTGTACTAATCATACAGGAAGTTATACCAATCAACCGCAACAACGCACAAGGTTAACGGCTGTACTACATGTAAGGTTAATATAGTGGAAAACCATAGTTTTAGACTGCAGGGAAACAATCAGGTCTGTACGAAATGCGGACATTCCGTTACTGTGATGGATATACAACCACCCATATTTGTAAGAAACGCTTTAAGTGTACAAAAATGAATTAAGGAGTGAAAGAAATGAAAAAAGCGCTAATAGTAATTGTTATGCTATGTATGGCTTTTATTCTGGGCTGTACCAGCGACGCCATAAATCCTACGGCAGAGCCGACAGGTATTGTATCAAACACCGATAAAATAGAGGCAACACCATCCGCTACTCCAAAAATTAATCCTAGTGATGAACAGTCGCCAATACCGACTGTAGAGGAAGCATACGCTAAATTGGTGGAGTTCCTACGCAATTTTGGATTTGGAGATGACACACAGCTTGAACCGTCCCCTTCCAGGTTAAAAAATGGTCTTTGGAGAACATCATTTTATGATACACCGGTAAAGAGGGGACTTGTGATGTTATGTGAAACAGAAAATATGGAACACCCGGAAAGCACAATCCCAAGTGGCGGGAAATATCGCTTAGGCACATATGCAATAAATGTAAAATTCGTTGAAGTCAATCCGGAATATTATAATCCTGATACTAATGCAGATGTCCCATATTATTTGGTTCATACAGAAGAAACTAGTATGTTATATTCAGATGCAACTGTTATCCTTCTTAATGGGTTTGGTATAACTAATACATCTTATCCAGTGCTAGCTCCGACTCTGTCGTGGGAACTGAATAACTATATAAAATATGATTATGATCGCATTATAGAGGATGAGAAGGAAGCTGGCCAACCCCATAGTCTGTATGAGATATACTATTGTGACAATGAAATAGTTTGGATTGAACAACTATGCGATTTAGGAGTAAAAGGCCAAGACTGGGAATACAAGAAATAGATCGTTGAGCTGTAAAGAGCGTTAGGGATATTTAAATGTCCTCAACGCTCTATATAAATATCTATTTATATAACTATTGAAGATAAATGTTAAGTATAAAATAATTTGTATGCCATAGCTTTAGACTGCAGGGAAACAATCAGGTCTGTACGAAATGCGGACATTCCGTTACTGTGATGGATATACAACCACCCATATTTGTAAGAAACGCTTTAAGTGTACAAAAATGAATTAAGGAGTGAAAGAAATGAAAAAAGCGCTAATAGTAATTGTTATGCTATGTATGGCTTTTATTCTGGGCTGTACCAGCGACGCCATAAACCCTACGGCTGAACCGACGGCAACGGCCAGTCTCTCCAGTCCAACTATAAATACCGCAGCTCCGTCGCCTACAATAGATCTTTGGGGCGGGTTCACACCCACGCCAAGCGTTAGATATTGTGACGAACCTGAGGAATACTTAAGGTTAGAAAAGTTTGTACGAAATTTAGGTTTTGGAGATGATGAAAGGCTGGAGCTTTATCCCTCCAGGCTTAAGAATGGCCTATGGCGCGCGTCGTTTTATGATAAGCCAGTAAAAACCGCTCGCGTTTTGTTATGCGTAACAGATGATATGGAGTATCCAGATCCAGAATTTTCGATTCCCGGGGGGAAAGAATTTCGAGTAGGCCAAAATGTAATAAAGGTTAAATTCACCGATATTAATCCCGAATATGATTTAGCGGATAATAGGGACGTGCCATATTATTTAGTTGATAAGGAAGCTACAAAGATGTTTTATTCTGATGTAACTATTATTATGCTTAATGGATTTGGTATAACGGATTTCTCATATCCTATACTGACGCCACGCTTGCCAGGGGCGTTAAACAACTACGTGAAATACGATTACGAACGCAAAATAGAGGGTGAAGAAGAGATATACGAAGCGCATAGCCTGTATGAAATATACTACTGCGAAAATGAGATAGTATGGATAGAGCAGGTCAGGGACATAGGCATAAAGGGTACGGATTGGGAATACAAGAAATAGACCGTTGATGCAAAGAACGTTAGATCTGCTTATTAAGTCAAAAGCTAAACATTGTATAGAATTTATTATTGCAGGATTTTGATAAAATTATAAGTAAATGCTTGACAAAACGGGATTAGCTATCTTATAATGGTTTTTGCTTGGGTTGAACACAATCAAGCTTTCCAAAAACAGGATTTCTGTTTCGGATAAACCCTTATAACAAGGGCCGTTAGCTCAGGTAGTAGAGTACTTGTCTCTTATCAAAGGGTTCGGAGTTCGAGTCTCCGATGGGTCAATAGTGTGTACTCTATTGGATTTGCGGGCGTGGCGGAATTGGCAGACGCGCCGGATTTAGGTTCCGGTGCCGCAGGGCATATGAGTTCGAGTCTCTTCGCCCGCACCAAAACATTAGTATTTTGCGGGAGTAGCTCATTTGGTAGAGCGCCGCCTTGCCAAGGCGGAGGTGGCGGGTTCGAGCCCCGTCTCCCGCTCCACAACAGGATATTTGCGGGTGTAGTGTAATGGTAACACATTAGCCTTCCAAGCTGAATTAGTGGGTTCGAGTCCCATCACCCGCTCCATTACCTCTTAGTTCATGCGGACTGGCAGTCTGTGAGAAATTAGCATGCCTCCTTAGCTCAGTTGGCTAGAGCACCTGACTCTTAATCAGGGTGTCCAGGGTTCGAGTCCCTGAGGGGGTACCACGTTGGAGCAAAGTCCGCTTTGCTCCAACACTTTTTTATGCCTACGGCAACAAAAGCGTCACCCTCGCTTCCTTGCTCCTCCTTTCCGATAAAAGTCACGTTTGCTTCGCCTATGCCCAAACGCGGACATTACGCCTCCGCTTCGCCGCCAACTTTTTTCGGTGTGCAGCTTTGCTGCTTCTGAAACACAAAATTTTAATTATTTTTTTGGTGACTTAGCCCAGCATAAATCAAAAGTCGAATAATCCATGTATAACAAGATTGTGACTGACCTTTGACATACAATAAATAATAACAGTGTAATAGATTGCATAATTGATTATTCCTGGTCTTTTATAATCAAGAATTCTACAGGATTTCATGCTCGGTTATATTACTAATAATTTAAACCGTATAATTAAACGCAGTTTGAATAAAACCATTAAATAAAAACGAGCGGCCATGGGCCGGCCGCTCCAACATGACAGTCTTATGCCATGTCTATTTCAGCGAATCTGCTGATGTGCTGATTCTAAAAAGCTTTGCATACATATGCGATATGTGTTACCGCTAGATTTCTTTCTGTATAGAGGGCAAGAGCAATGTATTTTCCCCTTTGCCAGCCTGTTTCCCTCCCAAACGTCTGAGTATACCCAGCTTTCTATTAATCGCACGACTTCGTTGCCATTGATGATAGGCACGGCCCCTTAACATAAAGTATCACTCCCCGATAATTCGGGTAGCCTGCAGAAAGCATCGATAATCCGTTCTGTGGGCAGCCTATTTTGACGAGACGGTCATCTTGATGTTTAAGCATACTTAAAGAACTACAAACACATTGAATTTACTTGATAGAGTTTAACATAGAAGCTTAAATAAGGTATATTGGGTCGAATAATGGGAGTTAAGCGCCATTTTTAGCTAAAATTATTTACCAATACCAACAGTTGTATTTCTATAGCCTTGCAACAAATAAGCTGACGCAAAACTAACGCCATACAAAGCACATTTCTATCATATAGAAGGTCTTGCCGCGAAACATTGCCGTAATCAAGCGGACGGACAGCAAAATTGCCCGTCCGCAAAAAAACTTTCGTTGTATTTTACGTTATTTGGCGTTCAACTTCTTTAAACACCTGTTCGGCAATACTTATACAGCTATCAAACGCGGCCTTTCCTCTAATACGCAGATCCTCCGCAAAGTTCTTGTCGCTAAGTCCGCCGATGTTTATCAATACGTTAAGCCAGGCTCCCTTTGCGGCTGATTCGAGGTTAGCGGCGCCCGAGCCAAGGTCGCTATAGCAATTAGGATTGATCCTGCCAACCCCTTCCTTCAATATATGCAGCGCATTTTCGCAGTTGAGCAGCAGCTCAAATGGCACCATGGCCGCGCTTTTAAGCGCTTCCTGCATCGCCGCCTTTCGGGCCGCCTTTTCATCATCATTGGATTTGGGCATTTTAAATACAGCTGTTACTCCGTTAAAGGCAACGGTATCACGATCTATTCCATCAGTCATTTCCTTTAACAGTGGCATTGAATCGGAAATAATTTTATTCATGACCCCATCGTGCTCTGCGTACTTTGGCTTTCCAACCGTGAGGCCGGCTGCCATTGTAGCTAATCCTATTCCCATAGCCCCCGCAACAGCGGAAGCGGAGCCGCCGCCGGGGGCGGGGGCGCTGGAGGCAAGCAATTCTAGAAACTCGCGTAATCCCATGTCCGCAAGTCGGGTATTGACTTCCATCTATAAAACTCTCCCTTCTGATACTATTATTTTTCCTTTTTTGATAACGTTTCTTACCTGGTTTGAACCGTAGCGGTAGAATATCATGTCAAGATTTGGCGCGTTCCATATCAGAATATCCGCCTGTTTGCCGCATTCAAGCGTCCCCACTATATGAGAACGCCCGATTGACACCGCAGCGTTAAGCGTTACCGCAGTAAGGACTTCCTCGGGCGTCAGCAAATACTTATAACACGCTATATTCATTGCAAGCTGCAACGATAGGTTGGGTGTAGAGCCAGGGTTAAAGTCGCTCGCGATGGCAACGGGTATCCCCTTTTCAATCATCTTCCGTGCAGGAGCATAATCCTTTCCGAGATAGAACGAGGTAGCGGGAAGCAATACGGCAACTGCTCCGCTATGCGCAAGCATATCCATTCCGTTTTCGGTTATGGCTATTAAATGCTCCGCGCTGACCGCGCCTAGCTCGGCTGCAACTTCAGAGCCGCCGATAGCATCTATCTCGTCGGCGTGTATTTTAGCGCCCAAACCAAGCTTTTGGGCTGCCGATAGTATACGTTCGGCTTCAAGGGCGCTAAAGACGGAGGTTTCGCAGAACACGTCGCAGTATTCGGCTAGGCCGCGCTCCGCAATATAGGGGAGCATTGCGTCTATAATAAGACTGATATAGGCCTCCTTGTCATCCATATACTCGCTGGGTACCGCGTGCGCTCCCATAAACGTAGATACCAGTTCGACGGGCTGTTCTCCTTTAAGCCGCTTAACAACATTAAGCTGCTTAATCTCATCATCCGGCGTCAGGCCATAACCGCTTTTTGCTTCGCACGTCGTGGTGCCCAGCGTTAGCATTTCATATAATGCGGCTTTTGCTTTAGCGGTTAGCTCCTCCTGTGTTGCCTCCCTAGTCGATGCTACGGTGGATAGTATTCCGCCACCGCGTTTTAGAATGTCGAGATAGCTTATCCCCCGAAGCTTATCCGCAAGCTCGTGCTCGCGCCAGCCGCCAAACACAAGGTGCGTATGCGCGTCTATAAGCCCAGGCGTAACAAGCGCGCCGCATGCGTCCAGTATCTCAGCACCGGATTTAACGAAGCGCGGCGGCGCCTCTCCAGAACCGATCTCCAGGACCTCCTGACCGGCTATTACAATGTAGGCATTCCTGATTAACTCGATCGCTCCCTGTAATTTGCCGGATTTCGGCACATTGCCACTGGGGGTGGCAAGCATGCCTATATTTTTAATTATTAATGTGGGTTTCATATGCTTCCTTTACATAAGTCGGTTTTCAAGCACCTGCGCCTTTGTGAAGCCCTCAAGCTTGAGATAGTATTCCGCCGCGTCGATCAGCGCCGCCATGGGGGTAAGCCCCACTATTTCGCTGCCGATTATACGCGCGCCATAGCGTTGGGCCTCAATGCGAACAAGCTCAAATACACGGTACAAAGGCGTTTTATCGCAGTTGCACATGTTTATTGATACCTGGGCGATATTCCTGTCCTCAAGCATAACGCCGAGGGCCTTTACATGCTTCAAACCGCCGCCTGACTCTCTAATGATCTTTGCAATATTATTTGCTATTGAAATATCGGACGTATCAAGGTTTATATTATAGGCGACAAGGGGCGCTCTGGCTCCCACGGCGACCACGCCTGCGGTTGGGTGTACGGTATGTCCAAAATCGGGACGCCACTTTTCCTCCGTGACCTTTTTAGCCATTCCCTCAAACTGCCCTTTGCGGATTGACGCCAGGTTTTTCCGGTGCGACGCCGTAGCGGATTCTTCATATAGAAATACGGGTATGTCCAGCTCCCTATAAATCCGCTCGCCTACAGCCTTTGAAAGCTCGACGCACTCCTCTACGGTAACCTCCTTTATCGGAACGAATGGGATAACGTCTATTGCGCCCATCCGCGGATGTTCACCTGTGTGCTGTGTAAGGTCGATCACATCGCGTGCCGCGCGGGCCAGGCAAAACGCCGCTTCAGCAACGCCAGCGGGGTCGCCGACAAAGGTGATTACGCTCCTGTTATGGCTTGCGTCAGAGGAGTAATCAAGGAGGGTCACGTTTGGTATCCCTCTTACAACCGCGACAAGGTTCTCCACCACTTCAGGTCTTCTACCCTCGCTTACATTTGGTATGCATTCGATTAGCTTAGCCATTATTATATCCTCCAAAAATATTGTTTAACTTAACATTTAGCAGTATCAAAGACGAACTCAATATTTTGCAACCGTACTCTTAATTATACCATCGCTTACTATGTTTGGAAGCGTAATGTGATCAGTTGTCGAGTTAACCAAGTTATACTCTTCAACGGTTGACATGGAATTTTCATTACGCGCCCACGCCCGCCTTGCCACGCCGCACATGGTGTCCCAGGGCATTGCCATGGAAAGGATGGCGTCAACGCGCTCGCTTCCGTCTAGCACCATGCCAAAGCCGCCGTTTATTGACTTGCCTATTCCAACGCCTCCGCCGTTATGCAGGGCTATAAGGCTCATTCCCCTTGCCGCGTTTCCGGCAAAACACTGCGTGGCCATATCAGCCATTATATTGGATCCATCCTTTATATTTGACGTCTCGCGGAATGGCGAATCCGTTCCGCCTGTATCGTGATGGTCGCGCCCTAGCATAATCGGCCCTACGGCCCCGTTTCTGACCATTTCGTTGAATTTAAGCGCAATCTTGGTGCGACCCATGGCATCCTGATAAAGTATCCTAGCCTTTGTGCCGACTACCATCTTATTTTTTTTAGCGTCACGTACCCAAACATAGTTATCATAATCCTGATAGCGCCTGTTGGGGTCTATACATTCCATTGCGGCGCGGTCCGTAGCGTCAAGGTCCGCCTGTTTGCCGCTTAAGCATACCCAGCGGAACGGTCCGTAGCCGTAGTCAAATAGCTGCGGACCAAGTATATCTTCAACGTAGGATGGGAAGATAAAGCCGTCCTTCTCGTCAACGCCGTTTTTGCATATCTCCTTAACCCCCGCGTCATACACAGCCTTTAAGAAGCTGTTCCCGTAATCAAAGAAATAGGTGCCGCGCTCATTAAGCCGCCTGATTAATTCATAATGTCGAACAAGCGATTTATTGACGAGCGCCTCAAACGTTTTCTTATCTTCATACAGCATCCGGGTACGCTCTTCAAAAGTAATTCCCTGGGGACAATAGCCCCCGTCGTATACCGCGTGACAGGAGGTCTGATCTGAAAGAAGGTCAACATGAACGCCATTATTTACAATATTCTCCAATAGGTCTACTACGTTTCCAAGGTACGCTATTGCGCACGGACGCCTGGCCGACAGCTCCTCTTTCGCCCACTCTATACACTGTTCAAGGCTGTCTGAATATTTGTCCACCCATCCCTGCTCGTAGCGGGTCATTATCCGCGATACATCGACCTCGGCTATTATGGACACCGCACCAGCGATGTTGGCGGCCTTCCCCTGCGCGCCGCTCATCCCGCCCAGGCCCGCTGATACGAACAGTTTGCCCGAAAGATCTTCATTCTTTGGTATGTTTAGCTTCAGTCGGCCTGCGTTAAGCAGCGTGTTGAATGTACCGTGAACAATTCCCTGCGGGCCTATGTACATCCACCCACCCGCGGTCATCTGGCCATAATTGGCCACACCCAGCGCCGCCGCGCGGTTGAAGTTTGCCTGATCGTCAAACAAGCCTATCATCAGCCCGTTCGTAATTATCACGCGCGGAGCCAGGCTGTGCGAGCGGAACAATCCCAGCGGGTGCCCCGATTCTATGACGAGCGTCTGCTCGTTGGTAAGCCTTTTCAGATATTCCTTTATAAGCCTGTATTGCATCCAGTTCTGGCACACCTGGCCGGTTTCGCCATAGGTTACAAGCTCATAGGGATATAACGCTACGTCAAAATCCAGATTGTTGTCGATCATCACCTGAAACGCGCGGCCTTCAATGCAATTGCCTTCATATTCATCTATCGGGCGGCCGTAGAGCCCTCCCTCCGGCCTGAACCTATAGCCGTAGATTCGTCCCTGCTCACGCAGCTCACGCAGGAATTCGGGGGCAACCGCCTCATGATGCTCCTCTGGTATATACCTCAGCGCATTTCTAAGCGCAAGCTCTATATCCTGTTGAGTAAGGTGCGATTCGCGCCTTGGGGCACGCCGTATACCCTCCTGAAATTTTGGGTAAGGCGGAAGCGGTCCCGAGAACAGGCTGTGTATGATGTTGGTGTCGTTCATTTTTGCCTCCTGTCTGGTTTATATCACGATCATATTTTAAAATCATCTGAAATCAGGAATCATATCAAAGACGATCCTTTCGATTTCTCCGCTTCTTATTATATCATTCATGTTCGATATATCAGGGCGGATTTCCCGATCCTCGCCGTAAAACTCAACCCTTCCGCGTACAAGGCTGAATATGCTCTTATGTACTGGCGACGGTTCTCCCGTGCGCAGTTCAATGCCCTGTACCGCGGCCATTAGCTCAAAGGCCAAAACAGAATAGGCGTTATCAATCACCTGCGCGCACTTTCTCGCAGAGGTGGTGCCCATGCTTACGTGATCCTCCTGGTTTGCCGAGCTTGGGATAGAGTCGACGCTTGCGGGATGGGAAAGCACCTTGTTTTCCGATACCAGCGATGCGGCGCTGTACTGGCATATCATGTATCCCGAATTCAATCCTCCGTTTGGCGTAAGGAACGCGGGCAGTCCATTGCTCAGGGCCGGATTTACCAGCCTTTCAAGCCTGCGTTCGGATATATTGGCCAGCTCTGAAACCGCCGCGCACAGATAATCCATAACCAGGGCCACAGGCTCGCCGTGGAAGTTTCCGCCCGAAATTACGCTTTCATCATCCAGGAACAACAGCGGGTTGTCGGTAGCCGAGTTCATTTCGGTTTCCAGCACCTTCCACACGTGTGAAATAGCGTCGCGTATAGCGCCATGTACCTGGGGGATACAACGTATCGCATATGCGTCCTGAACGCGCAGATTTTGAGACGCTTCAAGAATAGGGCTGTCTTTGGTTAGCAGCAGTATGTTGTTAGCTACAAGCGACTGGCCATGATGGGGCCGCACGGCATGAACTCGCGGGTCAAACGCGTTTTTGAGGGCGGTTAGCGCTTCCATGCTCATTGATGCCGTGATATCGGCAAGTTGCGCTGCCCTCAGTGCATCATAGCATGCCAAAGAACCTATCGCCGTCATGCATTGGGTCCCGTTTATAAGCGCTAGGCCCTCCTTTGCCTGAAGGCTGAAGGTTTCTATTCCAGCTTCCGCCATGGCCTCGGCGCCTGGCATACGCCTCCCATTATATATTGCCTCACCCTTTCCAATCAGCGGAAGCGTCATATGCGCCAGGGGCGCTAGATCGCCGCTGGCGCCAAGAGAGCCCTTTTCTGGAATTATCGGATGTACTCCCTTATTCAGCATCTCCGTGAGCGCCTGAACGATTTCGGGTCTGATGCCCGAATGCCCTTTTAACAAAGCGTTTGCCCTTAGGAGAATCATTGCCCTGACCGTTGGCTCGCTTAGCGGATCCCCCACAGCAACACAGTGGCTGAGGATCAGGTTTTCCTGAAGCCTGCCGCTGTTTTCAGCGCCAATGCTTACCTTGCTGAATTCGCCAAAGCCTGTGCTTATACCGTATGCAACGCGGTTTTCCTCAATTATGCGTTCAACCAAAGCCCTGGAAGAACGCACCGCCTCCAAGGCGGATGTATCGATAGCGACCTTTGCTCCGTGCCTGGCAACGTCAACTACCTGTTCAATCGTAAGTGAATGGCCGTCAATGGCCACTTCATGTGCTTGATGATGATTGCTTTGCAAAATACTAACCTCCATCTGATCTTAGTTTATATGCCCTTAAATAACAAATCTTTAAGTTATCGTAGCATTGTGGTCAAACGCTGTCAATGCGATATGCGTTTAAAAGTGATCGGCGTTTGATTAAATTGTTATTCTAAGTATTGCCGCGGGTCTTTCTGTTAGATGTGCTGAGGATGGTGTATAATGAATGTAAATATTATTGCTTTTAAGTTATTATGTTTTTAATATAGACGAGCTAATAGTTGGAGGTACTTATGAGAATTCTTCTATGCGAGGACGACGCGGGAATAATCAAAAAGCTCAAGCTTACGCTTGCTCAGGAGGGCTATGACGTTATAGCGGTAAACAGACAGCGGGACGCTCTGGAGGCCGCCGAAAATGAATCCTATGACCTGGCGCTTTTAGACCTTACATTCCCCGATGGAAGCGGATATCCCATATGCTCCGCCATAAAGAGGAGAGGGGATATTCCAGTGATCTTTCTAACAGCTGCTGATGATGAAATCAATGTCGTTACCGGCTTTGACGTTGGTGCGGACGATTATATTACTAAGCCCTTCAGGCCGCTTGAACTTGTATCGCGTATAAAAAATGCGCTGAGGCGTTACGGTAAATCCCAATCAGTATTTAACATAGGCTCTTTAAGGGTTGATACAATCAGCGGGGCGGTAACCCGCGATGGAGAAGAGATTATACTGTCTGCGCTTGAATACAGGCTACTGCTTATGTTTATAAACAACCGCGGGGCGGTGCTTACCAGGGAACAGCTCATGGGAAAGATATGGGATATGGCAGGCAACTATGCCAATGACAATGCGCTTACCGTGTGCATAAAGCGTCTGCGCGACAAGATCGAGGACGATCCGCAGGACCCTAAAATAATACAGACTGTGCGTGGCCTAGGATACAGGATGTTAAAATGATAAGAAATTCTGAGCTTAAGCATATTGCCCTGTTTTGTCTGACAGCCTCAGCTGCATTTTCGACCGTTGGCTTTTGCCTGTTTGGCAGTGCAGGCTGGCTCGTCCTTTTGGCCTGCGCCGTCTTTTCTGCATTCATATTCATAATATCTAGGTCAAGGCTTCGCTCCATTGCAAAACTCTCGGATCAGCTGTGCGGAATAATGCACGGCGGGACCGTGCTTGACATATCGGGGGAGGTAGAGGGCGACCTATCCATATTAAAAAGCGAAATATATAAGATGACGGTAACGCTTCGCGAGCAAGCGGATCAGCTTACGACTGAAAAGCAGGCGCTGGCGGATTCGCTGTCCGATATATCGCATCAATTAAAGACCCCTCTTACATCGATGATGATTACAGCGTCGCTTATGACCGGTGAAAAGGACGAGGCAACGCTGGGAGGGTATATTCGCGATATCGAGTCCCTTATTCAAGGCATGAGCTTTTTGGTTTCATCGCTTCTTAAGATCTCGCGCCTTGACGCGGGCATGGCTGGGCTTGTTTCCAGCAGGGCGCTGTTAAAGGATGTGGTAGAAAAGGCGTGCGCGCCGCTGTTTATTCCAATGGAATTGCGCGAGGTAAACCTAATCGTAGAAGGCGACCCTAAAGCCTCCTTTAAGGGCGACATCAACTGGATGGCCGAGGCAATGACAAACGTGATAAAGAACTGTATGGAGCACACCCCACCAGGGGGAACGGTAACGGTTAACTATTTCGAGAACCCGCTCTACTCCCTTATAACCGTCTTTGACACTGGAGGGGGAATAAGCAGAGAGGATCTGCCCCATATATTCGACAGGTTTTACAGGGGTGAAAACGCAGCGGAAGGAAGCGTTGGCATAGGGCTGGCGCTTGCCAGGAGAATAGCGGAAGAGCACAACGGTACCCTGAGCGCCCATAATAGCGATAACGGAGCTGTGTTTGAGCTTAGGATATATAAATAAAGCCGAAAGTGACATATTTGTAATTTTAAAGTCACCCAATAGTAAGAGACGCGGCTTATACTTAACTCCGTACAGAGCGTTATGTAAATGCGGAGCACTTTTTTTTGAAAGGAGAGCAAGGATATGGAGATATTGAGGGTGGAGCACCTGTCAAAGATTTATGGTACGGGCGAGAATGCCGTGAAGGCGTTGGACAATGTATCGTTTTCAGTGCATAAGGGGGATTTTGTAGCCATTACCGGTCCATCCGGTTCGGGGAAGTCGACGTTATTGCATATACTTGGCGGCGTTGACGAGCCGACGGCAGGAAAGGTATACGTCGACGGCAAGGATGTATATTCGCAAAACTCCGAGCAGCTGGCCGTATTCAGGCGCAGGCAGGTGGGGCTTATATATCAGTTCTACAACCTTATACCTGTACTTGACGTAAGGGAGAATATTACACTGCCACTGCTCCTGGATGGGCGTAAGGTAAACGCCGGGTACTATAACGAACTTCTTAATACCCTTGATTTAAAGGAGCGGGAGAAGCATCTTCCCAACCAGTTATCTGGCGGGCAGCAGCAGAGGGTATCAATAGGCAGGGCGCTTATCAATACGCCGGCGATTATGCTTGCGGACGAGCCGACCGGCAACCTGGACAGCAAGAACAGCAGGGAAATAATCGACCTTCTCAGGCTTTCCAACAAGAAATACGACCAAACCCTTATCATAATTACGCATGATGAGAACATCGCGCTGCAGGCCGACAGGATTATCACGATAGAGGACGGCCAGATCTCAAGGGATGAGGTAATACGCAAATGAGAACGTTGAACAACGTTAATATAAGCGTGTATAGCATGTTATATAAAAACCGTTTGGTTACGGCAGGGAGGTGACGACTGTGAGCATAATGCATTCGGTAACCATGAGGCAGATGAAGCTTAATAAGCGCAGGACCATTGTAACTATCATGGGCGTAATCATATCGGTGGCAATGATCACCGCCGTTACAACATTTGCCGCTACGTTAATGGATTACCTTGGACAAAATGTAATAATGTCCTCTGGAGAATGGTACGGTTGCTATAAAGAGGTACCTGCAGAAAAGGTGCAGGATATTTCGGATGCGCAATGCGTTGATGAAAGCTTTCTTATAGAATCTTTAGGCTATTCCAGGCTTGAGGGAGGGAAAAACGAGGATAAGCCATACCTGTATTATGTGGCGCTTGACGATACCGCAATGGAAAGGATGAGGATTGAATCAAAGCTGATTGAGGGCAGGCTTCCGGCTAATGGCAATGAAATAGTAATACCAGACCATATCAGAACAAACGCTGGCATAGAGTACAAGATTGGCGATGTTATTGAGGCTGATATAGGTGAACGGATTATAAATACAGGGCTTGAAACTATTGTAACCAAAAGTCAGTCTTATAGCTACAGGCTGTTTGACTATAGCGGCGCTGAAGCAGATGTAAACGTAACGGAGGAGCTTTCCCCAAAACAGCATAGAAGTTTTACGATCGTAGGCATAATGATGCGGCCAGATTGGGAGGATTACAGATCACCGGGATATACGTCTATTACAGTATATGAAGGCAATGCCAAGTCCGCCGATATTTATATCCTAAAGGATAATCCCATGCCGTCGCTGTATAACGATATGGTAGCACTTGCTAAAAGCGGGGGCGTGCAGCTTGAGGTGAATGACGACCTGCTTATGTGTAAAGGTATCTTACCGCTTTCTGCCATAAGTATAACGCTGTACAGCGTGGTGCTGATAGTGGTATTGATAATCATGGCGGGAGCTGTCAGCATGATACGGAACGCTTTCTATATCTCAATGGGTGAAAGACGAAAGTATATGGGCGTTATGTCTGGAGTGGGCGCAACCGCAAAGCAAAAGCGCATGGGAGTTTACGCGGAGGCAGCCGTTATAGGATCAATCGGAATACCTCTTGGAATTTTAGCCGGCATAGGCGGTATGGCTATAACCTTTGCCCTGCTTAACCCCACCATAGCTGATCTTTCGACATACGGGCTTGGGTTTAAAACAACGGTTTCCTTGATATCGGTGGTGGCCGCCGTTGTGTTCTCAGCGGTCACGATATATATATCCGCGCTTGTTCCGGCGATAAAGAGCGGGAGGATAAGCCCAATGGCAGCGATACGCCAAAGCGATGATGTAAGAATCAGGAGGCGCAGTATCAGGACCTTTGGCATTACGAGAAAACTGTTTGGTTTTGAAGCTGAACTTTCATTAAAAAACATCAAAAGAAACCCTAAAAGCTACAGAACTACCGTTAGCGCCTTGGCGGTCAGCGTAATACTGTTTCTTACAGTTGTGTATTTTATGGGACAGTTCATGGACGTAGGCGCCTTAAAGGGAGCCGGCGTAGAAATGTCGGATATGCAGATTGGATACAGTTTCAATGAAGATGAAGGTGCAGCATATGAGGATATGCAGATAGCAGATAAAATTTCATCGCTAAGCGGTATTTCGGGAGCGGAGACCGTTATACACAGCAACAGCTTAATCAGCGGGGCTGCTGACAAGGAATTATTCACTGATAAATTCAGTGAAATGAGAAAGCAATATGACAATGAGGATATAGATATTAACGGCATTCGCATTTTGGCTGTGGATGATAATACCCTATCGAGGCTGGCGAATGATTCGGGGACGAGTTTAGAACAGTTAAAGTCGGAAATGGGCTGCATAGTCCTGAATAACATGAACATACTGGACTATTCCGAGGCCGGCGATATGCGAGTTGATAACATACAGGTATTCAGGCAGCTGGCGGTTGGCTCAAGCATATCGGTAAAAAAAACCCAAGGAACGGAAGAGCTTAAGATAATCGGCCTTTCCAGCGCAAAACCTCAGTTTGTGGGACCGTATCAGACTGGAGTCAGCTACACCGTTGCAATCTCAGTTGACACTTTAAAGGAACTGCTGGGGGGAAAATTAGGGTCCGATTCCTATTGCAGAATATACATAAAGCTTGAGGATGAAAAGCACTATGAATCCGTGTTATCATCTACAAATGAATTGAAAAAGCAGTTCAGCACCGACGCGGATGCGATGATATACGATAACATAGCAAACGCCCGTGAGGCCAGGCAGCTGTCAATGGTGGTTTCTGTATTCGGAATAGGCTTTGTAACGCTAATATCGCTTGTTGGCGTTACAAATATAATCAATACGGTGTCTACGGGAATAGATCTGAGAACGAGGGAATTCGCGATGCTTAAGTCGGTCGGAATAACGCCTAAGGGTTTCAATAAGATGATAAGGTTCGAGAGCCTGTTCTACGGGCTAAAGGCCCTTATGTGGGGATTACCGATAAGCATGATCTTAATGCTGCTGTTAAACACGGAAATGGGAATGACATTCTCCTTCGCTTTCAGGTTACCGTTGCTTGAAATGGCGCTAGTGAGCGGGGGAATATTTGTGGTAACGGGAATAACAATGCTGTATGCGACGGGTAAGGTTAAAAGGCAGAATATTATGGATGGCTTAAGAAGCGACAATATATAAAAACGTTCCATAAATCGCGATTCTTATAAAGCAACCAGCCGTGTGGCTAACATGCGGGCATAAAAAGCTATTGGGGGAAGCTATCCCCCAATAGCTGATTTAAACATGAGCGGTTCAATAAACGCCGCTTTTTCACTTTTAGATTCTCCCTTTTATTAAACCCCTGTGTCAATCAATGAAGGGGTTTATAATACCTAATAATTATAGCATAACAGTTTATATTTTCGGCATAAGACGACGTTAAATTAATAAATATGGGTTAAATAGGATTAGCGGTAGGACAGGCCGGCATAGTGATATACGGACTGAATTTGCAGCTTAAATTTATGTTTTGGACGTTAGTTTATTTAACATAATTGTATCGAGTATTGTAAACTCTAAAGCTGGAGGGATAAAGCATGAGCGTTGAACTGAGGGCCTTTTTGAGGCTGCTGTTAAGGGCATTGATCGTCCTTATAGCGGTCTTAATAACTATATGGGCCGGTCCCGCAGTATGGCTGGCGCTTTCACCGTTTATAATAGCGTTTTTTATTGCCCATCTTCTACAAAAGCCGATAACTCTTTTTACGTCGCGGCTTAGGATGCACAGAACCGCAGCAAGCATAATATGGACCTTTATGTTCTATATTGCTGTTGCGGCGGCCGTATACTTAATTGTGCACACAAGCATAAGCCAGCTCTTGCAAGCCGCCAATAACTATCAGCACCTGATAACCGGAATTATAGGGATGCTTGAAAGCGCCACTGATTGGGTATTAGGATTCATAAACAATATGGATCCAGGGCTGCAGGAGACGCTCAACAGCGCTTTTACCTCCGTATCCACATGGCTTACAAATGTGATTTCGGAGACAGCGTCAGGAATAATAAAATCTACCGTAGACTTTGCCTCTCACCTGCCAACCGCGTTTATCTATGCCAACTTTCTCATATTCGGAACATACTTTATAGCAAAGGATTATGGCCGCATTCGTAAACGGATCAATGATATGTTCGCCGTTAACACGAACGAAAGGGTACGCCTCACCCTGACAAGCCTGAGAAAGGGCGTTTTTGGCTACCTGAAGGTTGAAACCATCTACGCGCTTATGGTATTCGTAATCTCGTCTGCCGTATTGTCTATATATGGGCAGGAATACTCCCTGATTATTGCCTTCATCCTGGCTGTGCTTGAGTTCCTTCCCCTTTTCGCCAATGGAACGCTCTTGATTCCATGGTCAATAGTATGCTTTTTAATAGGAGACATATCGCGGGGCATAATGCTTGCGGTTTTATATCTTGTTCAGATGTCCATAAGGCGCTTTACCGAGCCAAAGCTGCTCAGCAGTAACATGGGATTAACCCCTATTGCGTCCCTAATAGGAATGTATGCTGGAACAAGGCTTTACGGTGTACTGGGATTGATATTTGGCCCTATAGCTATACTTGTTCTCATAAATATCTATAGGGCAAACGCCTTTGAAGGAATGACGGCGGACGCAAAGTGCGTCTTTAAGGGAATAAGCAGATGGCTTAAACGCAGGGATTGTTAATAGATAGCTGCTGCCATATTGTTCTGGCATTTAAAGAAGGGCGATGCACGCACATGAAGGGTTTTTATGTTCGGATAAATATTAGATAATTTAAAATACAAAAGCAGGCCGTATTATGGCCTGCTTTTAATATCATATCCTGGAATTACTTGGATCTTTTGCGCAATACTACCGTGCCTGCGCCGACGGTGATCATTCCGATAGCCAGTGCTATAGCTGAGACAGCGCCTGCCTTCGGCGGGTCGGGATCTTCAACGGGAGGAGTGGGCTCTGATCCGGTCTTAGCGAACTCAACCTTTACGTCGATATCAGCATCAACGCCTTGAAGTACCAGTATAAATCCTTCAATAAGGTCTGAATCTTCGCACTCAAGATCATCGAAATCAACAGCTTCGCCATTTATGGTTATAGCTGAGATTACATATGATTCATTAGGTACAATTTCTATTGAAGCATCTTCACCAGCTACAACCGTCTGGGTTTCGGGGGATACGGTTCCGCCTTCGCCAGCTTCAGCCGTTACGGTGAACGTCTCAACGCCCTCTACTAAATAGTGGGCAGTGATGACCGTGTTCTCGGTTATGTTGGTATAGTCACCTTCCCAACCTATAAAGTTATATCCCTCATGAACGGGAGGCTCGGGCGGAACGGCGTCCATGCCCTCTTCAACGGACTGAGTTTCAATGATTTCTTCGGTGAGTCCGTCGACAAAGGTTACTTCATACATAACTACTTGGGGCGCCGTTATAGCTCCGTTAGTAGGAATGACTGTACTGGCGTCAACGTCAATGGTGCGCTCGTCGATGATCGTGGCCGCGCTGCCAACTTCCAAAACCGTAATCGGAGTGGTTTCGCTGAAGTTTTCGCTTACGTCAAACTTGAGACAGAAAGCGGTTTCCGTGCCATAATTACCTTCATGATGCATTACAGCAATACGGAGCAGGCCAGGTACACCATCGTTTACAGTGACCATTGCGTCGGCCTCATATCCCGCATAGGTAAGCACCTCGGGATCATATCCAATTCTAACCTCGATAGCGGCGAGATTCGGCATGGTGAAAGGGACCAGAACGCCTGTTTCTCCAGCTTCGGCTTCAACTGTGCCTACCACAAACGTATAGGTCTGCGGTTCTGTTGCCTGCGTCAGCGAAAATGCGCCGAAAGCCAGCACCAGTGATAAAACGATTGCAAGTGTTCTCTTCATGTTCTCCTCCTTGAAGTTATCATATTGTGGATACATGCATGGAGATAATCCAAGGCCGCCTAATCGTCCATAGTACAGCATGGCCACCATAAGGGCGATAAGTCTATCAAAAACAGCACACATCCATGTTTCAGCTAAATTATATCATTGTATCAGCGCTATTACAAGGTAAAATAGCAGAAAATTAATGAACATAAATTTAAATTTATCTTTAACGGAATGCCTGTAGCGATTAAAATCGACCTTATATTCTATGAGCCGATATTGTTTAAACGCGGTTTTTGCTTTATATCATTAACCTAGCGCCAAATTAGTGCTGAAATACAAATATTGATATGGTAATTATGTTACAATTATCTGAAATATTGGAGTATGCTTCCATGATAAACGGACCGTATGCCGAGTCGCGGCGCTTTTGATCGTCAATGGTTTCGCCGGCAGTGTGCCACATCGTCAGCGCGCCTGCGTAATTAAGCCTTGCTTTTATGCAAAACGCCTGTGACAGTGCGATATATGTATCTTTAAGCCATAAAAGATAAGAATTGTACAGCTCAATCTCATGCTCGTATAAATCCATGAGGATAAGGGATTCTTCCGCAGGCTTTTCAGGTTTAGGGGCAATGCGCGCGATAAGGGTAAAGGATTCTGCAAGGCCGGTTTGGCCTACTGAGATTATAAGGTCGGTCCCGCCAATGGGAGAGTCCGCAAAACCGTATTTATGCACGTTCCCGCTCTTGCTGATAATGACAGGCGTTGTTTTTAAACCGTACAATTCAGCGTTTTCTAAAAAGGCGTCAATGGAAATACAGTTTTCAAATATAATTAAATCTATCGGTGACTGCGTTTGATACGGGGAGGCGTTTGCAGCGGGTGAGGCGGTAATTTCAAATGATGTAGAAACGTCTCCGATAATGAAAAGTAACGAACAAAACGCGAGAAGCACAGCCACCGCTATTATACTCATCCAGGCAGTTGCGGATTTGTTTTTGCTGTCCATTATAATACTCCACTATAAAATTGTATAACTATTCTATCATAAGATCGTTCAATTTACAATAATACCCTAATAGGCAAAGCGGGCAGTACTGTACAGCGGAAATAAAAAGTATAAGGGATTGGCACAAATCGGTTATTGTGAGTTCGCTAAAAGGCAAAAGCTGAAAAAAAGTACAAATCCCTCATTGAGACTGTAACACAAAATACGAAGTACAAGCAATCCCTAGTGTGCTATGCCAAAAAATTTGGCGTGGCACGCGCCTCGCGCAAATACAACCGCGCTCGTTCAACTATTTATTCCTGGCTTTCCAGATACGATGGACCATTGAATCGCTGACCGACCATTCCAGACGTCCCTTGTCCCATCCGAATCAGCAACCCAGGCTGAGGCCCATTCAGGACATGCGGCGAAGGAATCCGAAGATGGGCCTAATCGACCTTTGGTGCAGGCTTCGTGACAGAGGCTATAGCCGTTGCCCGGAAAGCCTGTATCGGGTAACTCAAACGCACCGGCATATACTCCGAAGCCTTATCAGCAGAAGACCTATCCCGGCGGGCGCGTTCAAGTTGACATAAAAGTAGTTCAGCGCGCCTGCTGTGTGGATACCCCATAAGCTATGAATCCTCTTCAGTCCCGTTTAGCGTACGCTTTATCCTCCACATAGCATCCTTATGAAGCAGTGCGCGTACCCTCGTTCCCTCCTGTTCATGCTCTAAACCCAATATTATGCCCTCATCCCTAATCATTGCTATAGCTTCATAGCGGGAATAAGGTACAAGAAGCTCGACCTCAACCCTGCTGTTATTGATTATTCTTTCTATCTGGTGCATAAGCTCCCCTATCCCATCGCCATTAAGTGCGCTTATGCACACGCCGCCCGAAGGGCGCCCGCTTGCAATATCTATCTTATTATATGCGTTTATACGGGTCTTATCGGCAGCGCCTAGCGTACATAATACGTCCTCAACGACTCTGATCTGAGTATCCATATAAGAGGACGAGCTATCGATCACATGTATTATTAAGTCCGCGCCGGAGACCTCCTCTAGCGTGGCCCGAAAAGCGCTGACAAGATCATGGGGAAGCTTGTTAATAAACCCTACGGTATCTGAGATCAGAATATTGGTGCCATCGCTTAATTCTATCTGGCGCACCACTGGATCCAGCGTGGCGAACAGCTTATCCTCGGCAACAACTCCGGCATTTGACATAGCATTTAAAAGTGTACTCTTGCCCGCGTTTGTATAACCGACCAGCGCAACCAGCGGAGTAGCGTTTCTTTCCCTCTTTTCCCTTCTGAGGGCACGCTGTTTTTTAATTTCAACAAGTTCTTCCTCAAGCTCGAATATCCTTCGCCTTATCCTTCTTCGGTCGATCTCAAGCTTTTTCTCTCCTGGACCCCTTGTACCTATTCCCCCTCCCAGCCTTGACAGAGAAGTACCCTTGCCGGTCAGACGGGGCAGCCTGTATTTTAGCTGTGCAAGCTCCACCTGAAGCTTACCTTCGCGGGTAGTAGCTCTCGCAGCAAAGATATCCAGTATCAGCGACGTACGGTCTATTACCCTGGCGCCAAGCGCATCTTCAAGGTTTCTAAGCTGTATTGCATTTAACTCGTCGTCAAATATGAACAGATCGGCCTCAAGCTCACTGGCCATCAGCGAAAGCCCCTCCGTTTTGCCGCTTCCAATATATGTTGCGTTATCTATCGTACGCCTGCGCTGCACATCACGCCCTATGACGTTAGCTCCGGCCGTTAATGCAAGCTCCTTTAGCTCCTCTAACGTATCATACGGCTCCCCGTTGTCTATTCCCACAAGAATAGCCCTTTCAGGCTTGGATTGCGTAACATCCTTAGTAGAGCTCTTCAACAACTTGTCCGCAATGTCTATCTCATCCAAAAGGCGCCTGTGGGGAAGGTTATACGGCCTTAGCGGACCATATATAAGCACCTTGCGTTCGCCCTCTGCCATTGCTCCAACGTATGCAGCATACATTGTAGCAGCTAGGCCGCCGCGAACGCCAATGGCTGCCATGCAGTCCAGCTTCATGCTTCTAAGCGTACCGAGATCAACTCCGGAAAGCCTCCCATCCCCATTAGGATGGGTATGAATGCATCGTACGCCACACAGGCGGTCCTCGTTTCTTACAAGCCTCATCGACGGCATTGTAACCTTATGTGCGTCACCAATCGAAACGTCTACTATGCGGCCGTCCCTGGCAATATATACGGAGATCTCACGCTCTATAAGGCCCGTATACTCGGATATGGCATATATTAGCTCATCAGAGGCAAATTCAGCCTGAGCGCTCCGCATATCATACATGCACTCCATGCGCTCCAATAAGGTTTGCTTAATCCCCTGTGTATTACCGTTTATCTTCATTCAATATTATCCTCGCCTTAGTTAAATTCATTAATAGCCTCTATACGCTATATTATACTATTTATTTCGGCTAAAAGTCCAGCGTCTTCCAATTTGACCGTAGAACCTTGTAGACCTAACCACTAATTTAGACAACGCAAGCAGCGCAATAATATTGCAGGCCGCCATCAATAGGTTGAACAGTTCTCCGAGTTCCCATACCATATCAACGGGAATGAGAGTTCCAGCCCCAACGCAAGCGGCCAATATAAGCCTGTAGGGGAGCAAGCCCCGGCTGCCAAATAGGAACTCAGCGCATCTGCTTCCATATAAAGACCATCCGATTATAGATGTAAACGCAAACAGGAATACGGACACTGAAAGAAATATTCCCGACATAGAGTCCGGCATAATAGTAGCGAAGGTGTGTCTCGCAAGTTCCATACCTGACACCGTTACGCTCCCGTATGCTATCTCCACTCCTGAACACAGCATTGCCAGGGCTGTAAGGGTACAGATCAAAATTGTATCTGTAAACACCTCGATAATTCCAAACATTCCTTGCTTGACCGGATCATTTGAGTTGGATGACGCATGAGCCATTGGAGCCGAGCCTACGCCCGCTTCATTTGAAAAAACGCCGCGGGCTACGCCAACTCTCATTGTTCTGGCAAGGGCAAAGCCAGCAACGCCTCCTGCGGCAGGCCTGAATCCCCCAAACGCGCCCTCAAAGATGGACTTAAACGCCATACCCAGCCCGTCAATATTAGCGGAGATAACCCATAAAGCTGCGATTACATACATTGCTCCGGCAAATGGTACAAGCATGCTTGCCGCCTTACCGATCCTGTCTAATCCTCCAAATATAACCACAGCACAGAGGGCGGCCAAAATAGCCCCTACTACGATCCTTACTGTATTGTCGTCATAATAAAAGTCAGGTACCGTCTCACAGGCTGTCAGTACCGATTCCGCAATCGTATTTGACTGCACCATCCCTCCTCCGCAAAAAGCCGCTAAAACGCAAAACAGCGCGAATGCCGACGCAAGGGGCTTATATTGTGCTCCCATGCCCTTTGCCATGTATTGCATTGCGCCGCCGCTCCACTCTCCGCGCTCATTTTTAGATCTATAGCGCATTGCCAATACTATTTCAGCATACTTTGTCATCATTCCCAGGAAACCGCTTACCCACATCCAAAAGATTGCTCCAGGCCCCCCGATCATTATTGCCCCGCCTACGCCGGCTATGTTAGCCGTGCCTATTGAACCTCCAAGCGCTGTAGCAAGCGCCTGATATGGGGTAAGCGTTCCCTTTTTGTGTTCCTTTTTGCCCGAAAACAATCCCCCGAGAGTGTTTTTTATTATGCTTACTATATGCGTAAATTGAAAAAATCCGCTTGCAACTGTAAAATAGCCGCCTGTAGCAAGCAGCAGCAAAGACATAGCAGTTGAAAAGGTTGAAAGCATTCGGGTACCTCAGCATTTTTTTGACCTGCATTATGTATAGTGCTGCTTATAAAGGAAAATGACTTTTTACACTTAATTGAGTTTATATCCTAAATGCCAATCCATTGACATGTCCCTCTAATGAATTATCCATTTAAAAATATTCTCAACGGTTTTAAGGCTGAGAATAGTATTTTTAGCTTTTTTCTGTATTGTAATTTGTATTAATAATGTGTATAGTTAGAATATATAACATTTTAAATTGTTATTTATGGTTAAAATGCGCCTATGCTATTATTCAGGAGCACCGTCGTCCGAACCCTGAGCGGGATTTGCAGGAACTGAATAACGTATAGTAAAATCAAATTTTGAAGAATCCTGCAAGTACGCTCCGGTGCTTCCTATAAAGATGGATAACGTGGCTGTCAGTAAAACCGCAAGAACGATTAACATTAAGCCTAGCCTTCCCTTTTTACCCATCATCCTTCTCACCTCATTTTTCAGGTCTATTAATTATCCCGACTTATATTATCATCTGTCGGGCCGCTTTGTAAATAACCGCAGTCAACCCGTTTATCGACAGAGCCGCTGCACTGTTCATTCTGCTCTGCCTTTTCTTATTTATTAATTTCAGTTGTCTTAGTTTTTTCTAATAAATCGGCGGCCTTTTTTGCGTCTGAATGCCTTAAAATGCTGCGCACCAGGTTTATTACCTCAACAACTAGAATTACCATGCACGGCAACAGGCAAATCAAGAAATAGCCAAGCTTCGTTCTGATAAAGTTCAAAACATAGCCAAGTAATGGTATATTAAAAACCACCTTGCCGATAACGTTCGCCGGTATGGCAGCGGCCTGGTCGCGGTCCTCATTTGCGTCGCCCTTTGTGATAAACATCACTGAACCTTGGAAATCAGCAATTTCGACGATTCTGTGAGTTACTATCTCACCATAGAACAATGGATCGTTCGATATAAAAGTAATTATATCTCCCTCGGCCAATTCCCCTGTTTCCTGTTCCGTCACGATTATTACGCTGCCGACCGGCAGCGTATCCTCCATACTGCCGCTCATCACGTTGAACAGCCTTACGCCATTGAGGAATGGAACCCTCTGACCTCTTGAGCTGATGAGAAGAAATACCATGGAAACTATAACAACTATGAGCAGCGCCCATAGCAGCGCGCCAAATATTTTTTTTGTTATTTTCAGCGCTTTTTCCATAGCGTAATCCCAGCTTTAACCTTCCTCTATCTGACTCGCAAAAACAGCTATTGAAAAGCCCGCTTCTGCGTAATTGTAAGACCCAGATGCGTTAGGTTCAAAACCTTCGCGGATTCCCTTTACATGGAGACTGCATCGCAGTTCCTGTCCGGCACTAAGAACTATCTCTGTAAACGCCCCTTCCGTCCCTGCTGAGCGAAATTCGTAATCAAGGTATGGAAGCAGCTCATCCGCCTTATCTGATTCCGGTCCTAATAGAAAGCTGGCAGTCACCGGTATACTGGATCTGTTGGTAACCGTAAACGGAAGCGATACCGGCTCGGAATCCTCGCCTGGCTTTAGCTGTGTAAGATCGAGAAGCGATCCGCCATTAGCAAGCTCAACGTTCAGTGATGCGGATATAGCTGAAAGCTGCCGGTTTTCCGTTTCATACTGCCAGGCAATGGTAAGGCCTACTATGGATAGAGCTAACGCGGCGATAATGGTTACGCTGGCTAAAATCCTTTTCATTTGGGGTACACTCCCTTTTTTTGCTCCGCATGCGCGGCCGCTGTCCTGCGGCCGCGCATGCATCATTAATGTCCACTAAATATGGATTTCCGAATTATTCTCCGAATGCCGCACCCTCGTCAGTTTGGCTTGCGCCTACTACGAACTCGGCATGATAGTGCTTGCCCTGATACTCGTTTCCAGCGTCTACATCCAGATACGCGCCGATAGCATATGTATTGCTTGTTGCGCCTGCACTAAGGATAAGAGCTTCGCCGTTTTCATCGACAATAAGGTAAGCGTTTAGATCGCTGACGCTTTCAAATGAAGCAACCTTTGTATATACGCCTTCGGAATCCTTCTCAAGCAGAATGAGATGGATAGCGTCCTTGAGAAGATTATCGCATGCTATTTCTTCAGGATCGCCAACCATAACGCCGCCAAAGCCGTTATCCACTATGTTGGGTATCATGTCGCCTTCGGGGATAACGCCGTCATTGATCGTGAGCTGAAGCTTGACAGGCATTGTACCGGCGTTTGTAATCGCAAAGTCCTGTACGTATACTGTCGGCATTGTAAATCCGGCTCCTTCATAATCTATGCCGGAATTGATTTCTGCCAAAAACGCTTCTTCGCTTGCCATTGGGCGGAGATTTTCAAAATCCAGGGTCTCATTTGAGCCTACGGTTATGTCCAAAACGCCCGCTTCAAAATTGGCGTTTACCCTCTCGACATCCGTAAACCAAGCCATGGTGGCGCCTACCAGCAGCGCGAGCAGGGTCGCGATGGAAACTATGGATAATGTAATTTTTTTCTTCGATGACATAGTATTATTCTCCTTCATTATTATTGAATTTTAAAGCCATTTTATCGTGGGTTATTTACCAGGTCAGGGTATCTGCCTGCGGCAAAGCTCCATACGCTGGTGTTGAAGCCGGATAGCGTATTGCCGTTTGTAAGGTTAGCCCTCGTTATTCTCGTAAACCCGTTTGCTGTACCGCTAGATGTGGACTCAGCGTAAGAGTTTGATACGGAACCTGCGTTATATCCGATGCTTATCGACGCCTGAAGTGATCCCCACACGTTATTGTTATGAACTACATAGCAGCGTCTCACGATACCAGAGGATCCGTTCCAGCCCAGGAAGCCCCCTACGCGCTGGTATCCTACCACCAGCGCCTCAAGGTTTACGTAGCAGTCCTCAATGATCCCAAGATTGCCTCCTACCAAGCCGCCGGCATAGTAGGTGCTTAGTTGTCCGCTATTTATTTCGCTGTGATAACCAGAGTTTATGCCTCCGGTGGCGTAACACTCCTTGATGGTTCCCCAGTTGCCGCCCGCTATTCCACCAGCATAGTTGTAGGCGACCACTCCAATGGTCTGACCTGAATATCCAACGCCTATCCTGGAACTTGAGTACTGTATTGTACCACGGTTTCTTCCGGCTATTCCGCCCGCAAATCCTCCGTCACTGCCGTCTGAGATAGCGCCTACATATTTGCCTGTAACATGAACGTTGGAAATAACGCCGTTTGTATCGTTCGTCCCTGCAACGGCTCCTACTTCTGACCAGCCCTCAATTTCATTGATCGTAAGGTTCAGATTCTCGATTGTGCCGTTGTTGATTGCGAACAGTCCGACATTGCTGTAATCATCAAGTACGCTGTGAAGGCCTGAAATCATATGTTCCTGGCCGTCGATGCTTCCAGTGAACGGGACGTCCGCGCTGTCGCCAATTCCAAGGGGGTACCAACCACTGCTAAGTTCGAAGTCCTCAGTTACGATATAGTGGGCATCCATTTCGTTTTCAACCGCCCGCAACGTAGCCTCGTCATAGATATGGTAGGGGTTTTCCACTGAACCGTAAGGCGTCGGCGTTTGGGTTGGCGTAGGTGTTGAGACCGCTTCCTTTTCAACGGTGAAGGTTACTTCCGACGCTAATCCCGTTTCGGGATTATAAACCGACTGCTCGGTCTGATCCGCAGGGGAGAAGAAGTGTCTGTAGGAGCCGTTACATCAGTTCCAGACACTACATCATATACATCGTCGGTAAAGGTAACATATATTGAAGTTGGCTCCGGATCCACTTCCGAGGACTGGTCGTCAAAGTTAACCGTTATTTCAACATTTTCAACAGGATAGGGCGCAGGCGTCGGAGATGGCGTGGGGTCGTCCGGCGTAGGCGTCGGCTCGACTACTTCACCTGGACCGCCGATTTCCGCATCGGGATCCGTCTGGCCCGCTCCTACGTAGAGATAGCTGTGGAAGTGCTCCGCCTGATATTCGTTTCCAACTATCTCGGGCAGATGCCCGCCTATAACATATGTAACGCTTTCATTAGCGGCTAGAGTAGCAACGGGGTTGAATACGTCCGTTTCGCCCTCTTCAAGCGAAGCCGTATTCAGGTTTACGCCCTCAACACGCACCCATTGTTCGCCTACATGCTCGTAAACGTAGATCTTAAGTACGGGCTTGAGACCGTTTTCACAGTCGGCCATGCTATTGTCCCACATGATGCCGCCATCCCCGTTATCGACCATGTTCTTTACCTGGTCGCTTGGCTCGGCTTCCCGCGCCGTAAGTTGAAGCCTGGCCGGCAGCGTGCCCTTGTTCTCAACTGTTATGGGCTGGAAATATACCGGAATCGGGTCAAAACCCTCTGTATTCCTGTTCGCATAGCCGTCTATGAGTTCATCGTCAAACTGCGTAAGCGTCAGGGGGCGCAGGTTTGTGAACTCAAGCGGTTCATAGCTTTCCAGCTCTATGTTCAGTACTCCGGCTTTAAAGCCGGCCTCGGTCTTTTCGACATCCGTAAACCATGCAAACGTTGCGCCTATAAGAAGAGTTGCAACGACAAGCACTGATAAAACGGATATCAACACTCTTTTCTTCATATTAATTCCTCCAGTTTGTAAATTATGTACTCGTAACAGAATGCGATGTCAGCCGCAGCCTGTAACTAGACATCTAAGTTAACTAAGGTGACGTATGATCTATTTCAGCGTCGGATAGCTGCCATCCTCGATTATCCAGATGTTTTCGTCCCATCCGGAATAGAGACTTGAATCCTTTAACTCGTTATCCGTCTTTCCTCTCCCCCTATATGTATCGCTGTCCCACCCCGTGTAAGGCGTGCTGAAGCCGCCCGTACCATTGCCGCATGAATAGTAGCAGCCCTTGATAAAGAATACGCTGTTTACATCCAGCGAGCTTCCCCCTATCTGGCCGACCGATGGGTGAGAATACGTCCTATAGGAATAAACCCGGCTTACAGTGTAGCAGTGGTTAAGCGTTCCCCAGTTATAGCCTATCAGTCCGCCAACCTTGTTGTATCCCCTCACCGGGCCTGTAGTGTAGCAATTAGACACAATCCCGCCGTTTTCTCCAATAAGGCCGCCGATGGTATCAAAATGCAGCCCGCCGGATATGCTCGTCATATAGTCCGCGTCCGACAGCGTTCTTTGGGTAACGTTCATGTTAACGTCCCCAGTTGTATGACAGGCTTCAACTATGCCCTCGTTAAAGCCCGCAAGGCCGCCTTGGATGTTGGTTTCCGGATTGTAACCAGACTGAATCGTCGAACCGCCGACGTATGCAGAAGACGAACAATGCCTTATTGATGCCCCTGCTCCGTTATACCCCGCAACACCGCCGCCGAAGACACGGCTTGAATACAGGGTTCCGCCTGTAGTGCAATTGTCAACCGTTCCTCCGTTATAGCCCGTCAAAATACCTACCGTGCTTATTCCTGACACATTGGCACCCGATATAGAGAGGTTTTTCACTGTGCCTGTCGATGATCCGAACAATCCGGTTCCATCCTGAACCGATGAATTTATCCTTAGACCATAGATCGTATGGCCACAGCCGTCAAGCGTGCCGCTGAAGGGGTTGGTTGGATTGATGCTTATGCTTCCAGACCAATTATCCGTTGTCCTTGACGCTTCCCCTATAGGAGTCCAGTACTGGGTATTTTCGTCCGCCGAAAGATCAAGGGTTTGCTATTACAAAGTTGCATCCCCTGTGGTCGCGCACGTTATTTAGGTCGTCGGGGGTATAGATAATATGCGATTTTGCTCCTATCGGGCATTCTCCAGGCTGGTCTGGCTCCACTGGGCCGCCTGGCGTCGGCGTTGGTTCGCCTGGCGTCGGTGTTGCCGGCGACGGAGTAGTACCTCCTCCGTGGCCGCCTATATCCGCGCCTTCATCCGTCTGTCCCGCGCCGATATACAGGTATCCGTGGTAATGTTTGGCCTGATATTCGTTCCCAACGGTTTCCGGCAGATGCGCTCCAATTACATAACCAATGCTATCGTTTGCGCCAAGCGCCGTTTCAGGAGTGTACACGGGAACTTCCCCGCTCTCAAGAGTTGCCTCGTTAAGATTTACGCCCTCAATCCGTACCCACTCTCCTTGTATATCTTCGTATATATATATTTTAAGTACCTCTTTAAGCTCGTTGCCGCATGACGTTACTCCATCGCGCGTAACTCCGCCCCGTCCGTTTGCAACGATGTTTTCCACCTGGCATCCATCCGGAATTTCATCGTCTGCCAATGAGATCTGAATCCGAGCCGGAAGCGTTCCGCTGTTTATAACCGTAATAGGTTGGAAATAGGATGGGATGGGATCATACCCCTCATGATTCATATTCTCTACCGTTCCATCCTGTGCCCTTACAAGTTCGCCGTCATGCTGCGCAAGCGTAAGCGGGCGCAGATTGCTGAAGTCCAACGCCGCTCCGCTTTCAATATCTATATTTAAAACACCCGACTGATACCCTGACTCAACCCTCTCCCTATCTGAAAGCCATGCAAGTGTTCCGCTGGCTATCAATGCCGCCATTAAAGCAATTGTCAGCAAAGAAACTATCAAACTTTTTGTTCTGCCGTTCAAAATATCCCGCCTCCTCTTTACGTTTATATTTGCTGCCCCGTAAATATTGAACATCCAATATTAATATATAACATTTGCGCATTGGTCTGTGCGATTTTTGGCACTGTTATACTTTATATAAAATGGCCAATCCCTTGTTTTTATAGTTAAATAGGATAATCAACGCCCTTTGTCTCTAAAACTGATACTACCATGCGGTTCATAATCTGTCAACATATATGTTCCAATTCTTCAATATTATAGTATTATAGTAAGTATTTAATTCGTTCTTTATTATATTAAATCGCTTAATAATATATATTATTATAAATATTTGTTTTAATGCCAACCGTGCTATTATGCCTTATTCTCTTTCTATATCATTTTTACTATTTTCAACGCAACGCATGTAATTGAATCCCGTAGCAACGACACAAATTTATCCGGCTCTATACAGGGATTTCCAGTTAGCCACCTCTCCAGCGCGGCTAGCATGGCATCCGTAAAAAATGTCTCGAAAAAGTCTGAATCAGAACCTTTTGAGAATATTTGTTTCAGATATGTCAGAATAAACTGATGCAAAACCTCTGTGAAATAATCCCTGAATGATTTTTGACCCGTTACTTGAAGCGCATTCGTATAAAACCGCTTATTCTCATAAAAATAACGGCATATATCCTCTATAAGGTTCCATCCGTCTTCATATGACCTATCATAAATCGTACTAACAAACTCAGTATAGTAAATCCAGTTTACTATACTGTATTTATCCTTAATAATGATAATAATAGCTCTTTCGGTTCATTCCGCACTCGTCACAAATATCGCCAACGCTTATTTTTTAAAAGGGTTTATCATTCATCAACCTTTTTATTGCCGCCGCCGAATTCTTTTGGTTATATTGGAATCAGGCATACAGCCACCCCCCATAAGAACTAGAAAACTATATTAAATTATACCATATACCATACGTGTAACTAAATTTTATTTTGCTTTTATATTTCGTTTTTAAATAATTTACACAGCTTTTAAAAGTTACTGGATACCTATGCCCAATATATATTAAAATGTAAATTCTAATTCTTGTCTTATGATTGTCTATCCTATCAATAATGATTATTTTAATCGCCGTATAGGCCGTTTTTTCATTTCCTCGAAGCTTGTTTAATATATCATATTCAACTGATTCGCCAGCCATACATATGTTCATGTGTTATAATTTCATTAATTTATATGGCAACTGGTTTTTAATAATTAATTACGGTCTCTAGTTAACAGCTCGAAGTCTCCCTGCTACTTAAAAGCAATTACATTTGATTATTGTTTAAAGGTTATCGTCACGTCCGTTCCTTTGTTAAGCTTGCTGTCCAGCCTTATGCACGCCCCGTGGAGCATAGCCCCGTGCTTGACTATGGACAGCCCCAGTCCTGTTCCACCCGCCTCCCTCGAACGGCTTCTGTCTACACGATAAAAGCGCTCAAAGACGCGCTCCTGCTCTTCCTCTCTTATTCCGATACCCGTATCCGACACCAAAAGAGCTGTATGTCCATTAAGTTCACTTAGCGCTACCTTTACGCTCCCGCCAGGCTTATTATATTTTATAGCATTATCAACCAAATTATATACCATCTCATCCAGCAGACGCCTTACTCCAATTACCTCACGGGCCCTGCCTTGTATTGTCAATGTCACTCCCGCTTTATCGGCGCTCGGACCCAGCCTATTAACTATGTCCTTTGCAACCTCATACAGGTTAACAGGTTCTTTCGGCATCCCATCAGCATTTTCATCAAGCTGCGATAACTCAATTATATCGTTTATAAGCGTAATCAACCTCCCCGCTTCATCATATATGTTTTTTGCGAATCTGGGTACGTCCTCAGCCCTGACAAGCCCGTTTTTTATGATCTCAGCATAACCCGATATCGATGTAAGCGGCGTCTTCAGTTCATGTGATACATTTGCAGTGAATTCGCGCCTTAACCGTTCCCTTTCCTCCCTTTCCGTTATATCAATTATGAGAACTACCGCGCCCTTTGTCTCCTCGCCTGACCGTATAGGATTGGCCATTAACTGGTAATACCGGTTGTTTACCTCAGTCACGCGTTCAGCCGGAAGGCCGCCTATTGCAGTTTGCACCAGGCTTTGAAACTCCGCGCTCCGATTGAACGCTATTACGTTTCTTGAACTCCTTTCGTTTATATGAAAACCCAACGTTCTGGCGGCGCTTTCGTTATGGGCTACTACTTCGGAATGGCTGTTAACCAGAATGAAGCCCTCGCGCATGTTTTCGGTAAGGGTAGAAAACTCCCGCTCCTTCTCCGTAAGAGCCTTCATATGATCCACAATAACTTTATTCTGATTGCGTATTCTTGCCAGCAGGGGCGCCAACTCATCATATACCACGCAGCTTTCGGGCGAATCAAGGTCTATCTCATTGATGGGCTTTATTATCCGTCCCGTTATGCCACGGGCCATAAGAACAGACAGCGCCAGTACTACCCCTGCAGAGGCAATAAGCCATGGAAGAAGGTTAAACGCTGAGTCAACAACGCTGTCCGTTATCCTTGATACGCGTAGTATATTTCCGTTTTTAAGCAAAACCGCATAATAATATGTCTGCTCATCTATGGTTTCTGAAAGACGCGTTTGTTCGCCAAAGCCATCGGTCAAAGCCTTCTGAACCTCCGGCCTTTGCAGGTGGTTCCCCATCGAGCCCTCGTCCACGCGGCTGTCAAACAGCACCGTGCCATCCCTCGAAATTAGCGTGATTCTGTCGCCGCTGCCTAAGTTGACAGTGCTTAGGTAATCCTCTCCAAAGTACTCGGACGCCCTGATAAGATTAGACGTTTCCCTTTTTACTTCCTGCTTCATGTTTTCATAAAAGTCGCCGTACATTACGCCAAAGGCTACAGCCGATACCAGCACCATAGAGAGCGCTGATATCAAGCATATGCTCTTCAATATTTTATTTCTCATCATCTTTCCTTAATCCTGTAACCCAGACCTCTTACCGTTTCTATTATTTCCCCATAATGCCCCAGCTTCTGCCTTAGCGTGCGCACATGTACGTCCGCCGTTCTGGTTTCCCCGTCAAAGTCATAGCCCCAGATCTTGGTAAGAAGGGTGTCCCTGGTCATCACGTTTCCGTTGGCCTCAAGCAGCGTGCACAAAAGCTCAAACTCTTTAAAGGTAAGCGCCACATCATTGCCATCGACCGTTACCGTATGCTTTAGCTTATCAACGCAAAGGCCGCCGTAACTAAGCTGGCGCGACTCGCCTTCGTCAGCTGTTCTTCGGATAAGCGCCCTTATTCGCGCCACCAATTCCATCATTCCAAACGGCTTAGCTATATAATCGTCCGCTCCCCCGTCAAGGCCGAGAACCTTATCATATTCCGTACCCTTTGCAGTAAGCATCATTACAGGAAGCCTCTTTGTGCGCGTATCGCTCCTGAGCCTCTTTAAAATTGTCAGTCCATCCTCTTCAGGGAGCATTATGTCAAGCAGAACAAGCGAGGGCATGCGCGTTTTCAGCGCGCTCCAGAACGGTTCGCCCTTTTCAAAGCCTTCGGCCTCAAAGCCCGTGCTCTTCAGGGTGTATACCACAAGTTCCCTGATGTTTTCATCATCTTCTACTATATAAATCATAATGGTTCTCCTTTATAAAGTCCCGTTATGGAAAACTCTACCCATTCGGCTATATTGGTGGCATGATCCCCTATGCGCTCAAGATATTTTGCAATCATAAGCAGGTCAAGGCAATACCCCCCAAGATCCGGAAACTCTGCTATTGTTGTTATTAAAACGTCTTTTACCCTGTCAAATAGCCCGTCGACCGTATCGTCCGCCTTCATGACGTCATATGCCAACTCTATATCGCGCCCAACGAATGAATCTATGCTTTGTGTAACCATGCTTATAGCCGCATTTGACATATCGCCGATAAGTCGCTTGTCAGCTTCATTCACGCTGATAAACTCGCTTATTTCAGCGATATCCGCCGCCTGGTCCCCTATGCGTTCCATGTCAGATATCATCTTTATAGCGGCGGATATAAGCCTCAGGTCGCTTGCCACGGGCTGCTGCTGCAGCAACAGCTTCATACACAGCGACTCTATATCCCGTTCCATCTGATCGATCTCGCTATCTATCGAAAACACGCCCTCGGCCAGCTTCCGGTCATTCTCCAAAAGCGCCTTTACAGCTGATGATATTGCGCCCTCGCATAGCGACCCCATCTTAATTAGCTCTACATTCAAAAGTTCCAGCTGTTCGTCAAATTTGCTGCGCATTTTATCCAAACCTCCCGGTTATATAGTCCTCGGTTCGTTTGTCCTCCGGCATTGAGAACAGCTTCTCAGTGCTGTTATACTCAACAACCTCGCCGATGAGGAAAAACGCGGTTCTGTCCGATATGCGAACCGCCTGCTGCATATTGTGCGTAACGATAATTATAGTATAGTCCCGCTTGAGTTCTGTGGCAAGCTCCTCAATCTTTGAGGTCGATATGGGATCCAGCGCGCTGGTCGGTTCATCCATGAGGAGAACCTCCGGCCCCACCGCAAGCGCCCTTGCGATACACAGCCGCTGCTGTTGGCCGCCCGAAAGGCCAAGGGCGCTTTTTTTCAGCCGGTCCTTTACCTCATCCCATATTGCAGCGTCGCGAAGCGATTTTTCAACGATTTCATCAAGCTTAACCTTTGATCTGATTCCATGGGTTTTGGGGCCGAAGGCTATGTTGTCGTACACGCTCATTGGAAATGGGTTGGGCTTTTGAAACACCATTCCTACCCGCTTTCTCAGCAGGTTTACATCCATATTTCCATATATGTCTTCCCCATCCAACAGAATTTCCCCGGTTATCTTGCAATTTTCAATCAGATCATTCATTCGGTTCAGCGTCTTTAACAGGGTCGACTTTCCGCAGCCCGATGGGCCAATGAACGCGGTAATTTGATTGCGCGGCATGTTCATCGTTATGCCGTGAAGCGCATGGAACGCGCCATAGTGCAAATCGAGGTTTGAAACCGCGATTTTCGTTTCATTTGAAGCCTCGGCCACGAGCGCCCTTTCTTCCCGAATTAAAACC
>URFJ01000003.1 GCA_900547135.1 uncultured Eubacteriales bacterium
TCCCCTAAAAAATTAAATATAATCAGGATTACAGCACCAACAACCGCATTGATCAACAGGCGAAAAAGAATCCGTATCGGAAGTGAAAGTATCTTAAATACAAGCCATAATACAAACAGTCCCGCACCAAATGCAAGAACCGAACCGAGAACATCCATCTCCAACACCCCCTATAGAATATAATACCAAATCCATAAGGGCTTGGCAACCCCAGCAACAGATGTTAGTATCTGTTATTGAAAGTAGTTATGTCGAATTTACGAATGCGTGTACAGGCGGGCTCACCATTCAAGCTCAATCACTCCGTCTCTAAGGAGCAGTGATTCGGAAGCCCTCGTCAGAATGCTGTCTATATCCGGCCTTCCTCCTCCTTCAAAGGCGCTGCTTTTAGTGTTTCCGCAGGCATATACGAAATCGCCGTTTTCAACCCTGAATATGCTCCAGTTTTGGCCTCTTTCTACGTAGGAGTCCCAACGCCCTTGGGTACGCTCCAGAAGGACGCTCAATATTGTACCGCCACCCGAATCCTTTAAATAATACGCAAGGGAGTCTTCGGCCAAAACGCCATCAATAAGCCGTCCGTCATCGTATGTAAACTCGAATATATAGCTTTCATTATGGCGCCACATGGACCCGGCGCCTATAACCGTGCCGGAAACACTGCCGCCATAGCGACCGTCAACGGCATAGAGGCTTCCAATGCTGAGCCTTGCCAGGCTTGAATTCCATATATGCCTTGAAATCCCTATGGAAGCTTCAATGTAATCTGGGCATGGTTCACCGGCCTTTGCACTGCTAAACGAATCGTACATCGCGTTGAGGTCGGCGATATAGTCATAGTATAGTGCGAAAACAGGGTTGGAAAAGCGATATGCTGTTGGTTCGGCTTGATGCCGCTCATCATCAGACCGCCCGTAAACGGATCCAACAGCAAGGCTACAGCTTATGAAGGAGCATATGGACGCGGCCATGGCCATGATCAAAAATATTATGGCGGCAGACCTGCTTTTCATGGAGTTCAGCCCTTTCTTATACTGTTTTCCTCGCACATCAGGACATATACAGCGGATGAAACCCTGTTGACCGCCCTACACAGCTTTTCATCCGGTTCACCGTTATATGCTGAGATAAGGGAGCGCTCAACATCCCTGACCCGAGTGCGTATAACGTTCAGCCATGACAGGGACAGCCCATCCTCAGGCGATGGTATAAAATGTCCGCATTTAAAATATTTTTGCGGATTATGAGACATTTCGTGCAGGCTCTCCATATCCCGCCCAGCGACGTATGGAAGCTCAGGCTCACAACACCTTACATGCGCGCTCATTATCGCCATCAGACAACGGTTAACATCGCCAAGCGCTTCACTCAATCTTACGTTTCCCTCATAAAGCGCCAGCGCTGCCCCGAATCCGGTATCAGCCATAGCTCCGTCAAGCAGGCCGCGAAAATGTATCCGAGGATCATCTTTTCTTACCATTACATCGCCATTAAGGCTAGTCATATGCTGAAGCTTGTTATTGTCTTTCATAAACCCTCCCTTACTTGCTGCATTGATGTAAGAGTCAATATAGTTAAAATTCACCGCCCAGGTAGGAAGCTTGCTCCTCGGTAAGCGTATCAAGCCCCAGCCCCATCGCTGAAACCTTTAGCTGGGCCACTTCGTTATCTATGGATTCAGGTATATTATAAAGGCCAGGGGACAGCATTCCCGCGTTTTCAATAAGATATTTGGCCGAGAGCATCTGTATTGCAAACGACAGGTCCATTATTTCAGCGGGATGGCCGTTCCCAGCCACTATATTTACAAGCCGGCCGTCCGCGAGTACGTTTATAGTTCTGCCGTCGGCCAGCCTATACCCATCGATAAACGGTTTTCGTTCCTCTATGGATACTGAAAGGGATTTAAGCTCGTTTTTATTGAATTCAACGTCAAAATGTCCCGCGTTGGCGACCATGGCGTTGTTCTTCATAACGCTAAAATGCCTGCCGACTATTACATCCTTGCAGCCTGTAGCCGTAATAAATATATCCCCAAGAGGAGCCGCGTCGTCCATTCGCATTACCTTAAAGCCGTCCATAGCCGCTTCAAGCGCCCTATATGGGTTGACCTCGGTGACAATCACATTTGCTCCAAGCCCCTTTGCTCTCATCGCTATGCCGCTTGAGCAGTAGCCATAACCCGCTACAACTACGGTTTTGCCCGTCACCATATTATTGGTTGAATACATAATCGCATCCCATACTGACTGTCCGGTGCCATGCCTGTTGTCAAAAAGTCGCTTGCAGTTCGCGTCGTTTACAGCCATCATGGGAAATTTCAGGGAATTTGACGCGACCCTGGCTTTAAGGCGGTGTATTCCTGTGGTGGTTTCCTCACATCCGCCGATTATTGAGTCGGCGTATTCCGGATGGCCGTCCAGAAGGCTAACAAAGTCTCCGCCGTCATCGATTATAATGTGAGGATGAAACTCCAATGTTTTAATCAGATGCTCCCTGTACTCCTTTTCGGTAGCGCCATACCATGCGTTTACCTCCATTCCCATATCAGCAAGCGCGGCGCAAATATCATCCTTTGTAGACAGTGGGTTTGAGCCGGTAACAGCCACCTCGGCTCCGGCCGCCCTTAAAGCCAGCGCAAGATACGCGGTCTTTGCCTCAAGATGTATGCATACGGATATACGCTTTCCTGAAAGTGGCTTATCATTCTTATACCGGCGCTCAAGCAAGCTCAATACAGGCATAAAGTCCTTTACCCACTCAATTCGCTTTCGCCCAAGCGGCGCAAGGGATATATCTTTTATTTCGGACATGCTCTTCCTCCAATGCTTATGAAATTACTTCAACTGACTGAACGGGCGCCAGCGTTTAAGCGTCCTTTTTAATACCCGCTCCAAAATCTATTTCGCCGCAGATGTTCATATACATTAACCTGCGTATTCCCTCCAGGGAGCCGGTTTGGCCCAGCGCCCACATGAGCTTTGTAACGGCCGCCTCAGTCGTCATATCATACGAGGGAATTATACCGGCGTCCTTCAGAGGGCGGCTTACCTCGTAAATATCGGGAGTAGATGGCTCATAAAGGCATTGAGACGCCAATATTACGATAATACCCTGCTCCATGAATTTTACGAGTATCTCGGTATGATCCCTCCTGAAATTATGAACTCCTCCCAGCCCAAACGCCTCTACTACCACCCCCCTGATCCCGCATTCCGGAATCATTGCAAGAAGGTTGGCGCTGGTGCCCGGCACTAGCTTGACGAGCGTTACGCTGGGATCAATATCGCGGGAAAAGCTAAACCGACCGTCCGTATGAACGCTGTGGAGCTGTATAAACCGTCCGTTTACAACCGTTCCTATGTAGGGATAATTTATTGATTCAAACGCATTCAAAGACGTCGTATGCGTCTTGACTGCCCTGCAGCCCAGTATTATGGAGCCGCCGAAGCATATATAAACTCCGCCGCCCGCCATTTCCCTTGCGGTTATCACCGCGTTTTCAAGGTTTTTCCTTCCATCCGAATCAGGATAAACAATCGGGTATTGTGCGCCTGTAAGTATAACGGGAATACCTATGCCCCTAAGCATAAACGACAGCATGGAAGCTGTATAAGCCATTGTATCAGTGCCATGTGTTATTATAATTCCGTCATACTCCTGAGACGACGCATAAATAGCCTCAGCAAGTATGCGCCATTCTTCGGGCTGTATATTTGAACTGTCCATGCTGAACAGGTCCATGCATTCGATATTGCTTTTGTCTATATCCACAAAATCCAGCAGATCGTCCGCGGTCAATTCAGGGGTTAGGCCCCTAGCTGTTGGTATGCAGGCGATGGTGCCGCCGGTGGCGATCAGGCGCAGCTTGCGCATATTTGCCTCCAAGTATTTTTTATAATTATAACATCTTTATAAGTATGAAAAAAGAGGTTTATAATTTATGTTGTCGTATAATGAAGAGCGCAGAGCTATACAGGATATAGTTTCCTCCTGATTAGTCTGGCATTGTTTAACAGAGTGGATGCAACCTTTGTATATTTTAATTCGTCCTATCAACAAAGAAGATTGTTGGAGGACATAAACATATGAAAACAACTGCGATTATATCGTCAATTCTCTGCCTTTTTATGCTGCTTTCAGGCTGCGTGCCTTCCCAGAGCGGACCTGAACCAACGAACGGCGGGACCGGAAATATACCCCCTTCGGATTCCCCTAATAAGCAGGCAAATCCCGAAGGGGATGCCTCTGGACTGCAGCCTGAGCGTACGCTGGACCCAATGGTAGGAATGGGCGACCCCGTTAGTACGCTAGATCCGGAGGGAAAGGATGGTATTCCATTTGAGGCAAAGTATATAAGAACGGTCTACCGCGCGGGCGACTATCCGAAATGCGTTGTTATATCCAGCGAGGATGAACTAAAGACGTTTATTGCCCAAGATGGCGGGATTTCAACTATGGGGGAGGGTGAATCCGCAACCTCGGGCTATTCAGGCTACGACGAGGCGTTTTTTAAGGATAATATGTTGCTCATAGCTACGACTAGCTATACGAGCGGGTCCGTAAGCCAGGAGGTTGTATGCGTAACGCTTGAGAGCGATGGATACCACGTGTATATAAAACCAATCCCGTTTGAAGGAGTGGGCACGGCGGATATGGCGAACTGGAACGTGGTAATAGAGCTGGCAAGGAATTATTATCGGGGTGATACGGGCGCGTTTGCCCATATGGTCAATAAGGATAGCGGCCTTAACTAGAAATAAATTTACACATGGGTTCTCATTGCATTAAGACGGTCCAAATGGTTTTATGATAGTATTTCAAAGGATTATCTATTATAATAATCCGGTATATGGTATACTGGATTATTATTTATGTATGGGCCATTGACACGCAACTCAGGCTCTGTTAACATGGAATTAAATAACTAAGGAAGTTATAATAATGGAAGAGTTGAAGGATTTGCGCAAAGTATCCCGTTCAGCGAAAATGATGAACGTCAGCTTTTCGCGTCTTGTACATACATACAATTTATGCATGATACGCATATTGGACAAGTACGGCTTGTACCCTGGCCAGCCCCAGGTGTTGTTTGCAGTCGGCGCAGAGGATCGCCAGATGACGCAGAATGAGTTGGCGCTCCGACTTAATATATCAAAGGCGTCTATAGGCAAATCGCTGTGCCGACTTGAAGAGGCGGGCTTTATAAAGAGGGTACGCGATAAGCGTGACAGCCGATGCATACGCGTCGCGTTAACCTCCAAAGGCAGGGAGTATGCAAGATGGTGCGAGATCGACTTTGAAATGCTCTATACAACAATGCTTGAATGTTTCGACTCAGATCAACGTGATATGATTCCAGAGCTGATGGATAGGATGAACGCCTGCCTAGACGGCTTAAAGCAGCGTCTTGAAAACTGATACCAGAGGACGCGGTTGGATATTCTTCATTTACGCAAAAACGGAAGCAGGATAATTGTATTGGCGCATTGCTGTACAATTCGATAACGTAAACGCCGTCCTTATTTCATGATTTTATATAACGACAAACGATGAAAAATTTTTAATTGAGGCATTATTTAGAAGGAATTGCACATAATGGATTTTAATTAAAGTAAAGGCTGGAGGGTTTCCAGCCTTTAGCAAGCACTTTATTTTATGCCATAACGTTTCTTGAAACGATCGACTCGTCCGCCGCTGTCAATCAGCTTTTGGCGTCCTGTATAAAACGGATGGCATTTTGAGCAGATTTCAACCTTCAGTTCACCCTTGACAGAGCCAGACGTGAAGGTTTCGCCGCATGCGCAACGAACAACGCATTCACCATATGACGGATGCAGATTTTCTTTCATATTTTATTCACCCCTTATCTTATTGCTGAGCGCAAGGCGATAAGCCGCCTTCCTGCTGCAGATGCGGGCGAAAGCACATCACCCGAACACTGCGCTATTATATAACAAGCTTTTTCTTTTTGCAAGCGTATTTCGCATATATTTATAAGCGCGCCAATTTAGCAATTTATCATATGATTATGTTTAAACGCAAAACGCCGGACTTTAACATCGATTTCAATTTCTGTCTTATTTTTAACGAAAGTCCGCTATTTACTACTGCTTGGAAATACTTCATCGCATCCTTCAGGTATGTGTAAAATGAGTTTTGGTTCAGAAGAATTGATTGGGTAAAAGGCGACAGTTTCAATAGATTTTGAACAAGTGCGCCAAGGACGCGGCTATGAGCAGCCGCGCCCTTTTTAGAAAAAACACAATTTATTACGCAAGCTTTTCCTTGTTAAATCCGTTGAGCCAATCTGTCGCCGTTTTTGCAACCTCTTTAAGCGCGCTGTCTCCAAACGGCGTTTCAAGGCCCGCCGCCTCGACAAGCTCGTCAAAGGTTTTGGTCCCAGCAAAGCTTACCAGATTGAAATAGCGGCTCCATGCATTTTTCTTATCCTTTTGCATAAGCGCCCAGAATTCAAGCGCTACCGTCTGAGCTAAGCAGTAATCGATGTAATAGAACGGCCTTTCATAGATATGCGATTGCCTCTGCCAGCCTTTACCCTCGCCGTAGAATGGAATCTCTTCTCCAAGGCTCATCCAGGGCATATATACGCCAAGAAGCTCACGCCAGATTTCGTGGCGTTGTTCGGGCGTCATGTCTGGGTTTTCATAGACTATGTGCTGGAAGTGGTCAACCATAGTGCCATAGGGTATAAACGTTATGGCGCTTGAAAGGTGATGATAATAGAACTTATCGGTATCAGGGCCAAAGAATCCCTCAGCCCAGGGCCAGGCGAAAAACTCCATGCTCATCGAATGGACTTCACAGCTTTCGAGCGTGGGGCTTTGATTATCCATTGGGAATATATCCCGCGCGGTGAATGCGGCAAAGGCATGGCCCGCTTCATGCGTTATAACCTCTACGTCGTGAGAGGTACCATTGAAGTTTGCGAATATAACCGGGGATTTATACAGCGGGAAACCCGTGCAGTAGCCTCCGCCCGATTTGCCGGTGCGGCTGAGGACGTCTAAGAGTTCGTTTTCATACATGAAATCTATGAACTCGGCGGTTTCCTTTGAAAGCTCATGATAGAATTTCTTGCCGTGTGCCAGTATGTCGTCAGGGCTACCCTGCGGCACCGGATTGCCAGAGCGGAAAGAAAGCACCGCATCGGCAAAGTTTAGCGGATACTTAAGGCCCGTACGCTTAGCTTGTTCGCGGTAAAGCTGATCCGCAATGGGCACAATATATTTGCGAACAGCTTCACGGAAGCGATCAACATCCTTAGCAGTATAACTGTTTCTCATCATGCGGTAATAGCCCAGCTCGACATAGTTCTTATAACCCATCTTTTTGGCCATCTTATCGCGCAAATGGACAAGCTTGCCATAGATTTCATCCAGCTTCTGGCCATTCTCTACATAAAAGCCGCCTTCCGCCTTCCATGCGGCCATCCTTTTCTCATCGTCTACAACCTGCTTAAAGGGCGTAAGCTGCGAGAGCGTCCTGTCTTCGCCTTCAAATGGAATTTGGGCGGAAGCTATCAGCTTGTCGTATTCCGTAGTAAGCTTATTTTCCTCCTGCATCTCGGGAATGATTTCGGGTGAGAACGCCTTAAGCCTTATCTCGATATTTTTAAACATCAGCTCGCCGTACTTCTCAGCAAACTGCGGCCTGAACTTGGATTCGTACAGCGCCTTTGACAAATCCTGAGATACATTGTTAATCACAGGTGAGACCTCATCCAAGAATTCGATTTCCTTATCGTAGAACTCGTCGCGCGTGTCTATAGAGTGGCGCACATATGCAATGGAGAAGGCGGTATCCACTTGTGCGGATATTCTTTCAGACTCGGCAAACAGCGCGTCGGCCTCCTCGAAGGTAGCCGCGTTATTAATCTTTTCGATGATTTCCTTAAAATTTGCCGTAAGCTTCCCAACATCTGGCCTTGAATAAGGCATTTCGCTGAATTTCATGTGATCCTCCTTATTTGGACGTTATTGAAATGATTATAACTTAAATTAAAATTTATAACAAGGTATTTAGGAGATGTCCATGTATGCTCTCAATAAGTTGACATTATATTCCGCTTTACATTGATTGGTTTAAAATGATACAATTATTTAGAACAAATGTTCTAGGAGGGATCGTATGAAACGCTATAATAAAGCAACCCGTGTACTAGTGGATTTTGATACGTTAGGACAAGCAAGCCCCGTGTATTTCTTAGCCTCATGCGGGGAGCGCGCAAAGGTAAGCCGTGTAATTTCCGTGGCTGAGGAGCGCTGGGGGTACAAATCATTTATGCGGTTCCGTATAGAGTTTAACGGGCGAAATGCCGAACTTTGCTGGGATAGAAGCAATGACAGGTGGTTTTTAACAAAGGAGGGCGCATGAGCATACTGCATGTGGACTTAAACTCGTTTTATGCACACTGTGCGGTGCTAGGCGGCGGGGGAAAATATTCGTTTGATACCCCTCTTATAGTTGGCGGGGACCGCCAGAAGCGCCACGGCATAGTGCTAGCAGCCACTTACCCTGTAAAGGCTAAGGGAGTACATGCCGGCATGACGCTGAGCGCGGCGCTGTCTTTATGCCCAGGAGCGATTGTGGAAAAGGCGGACTTTGACGCATACATGCGTTACTCAGGCCTGTTTATGCGTATAATACAGGATTATTCACCGCTGGTAACACGCTATGGAATAGACGAGGCATATTTGGACTATAAGGGCTGCGAACACCTTTTTGGAGACGCCGCGCAAGTAGCTAATACAATAAGAAAAAGGGTTAAGGATGAGCTTGGCCTGACCGTGTCCGTGGGCGCAGGCGATAATCCGCTTATGGCAAAGATGGGTTCAGATTATAAAAAACCGGACGCTGTTACTATAGTTACGCCCGAATTCTGGACTGGCAGCATTATGCCCCTGCCTGTAGGCCGTCTGATATATGTAGGGCGTTGTACGCAACATCGGTTAAGCTCCATAGGCATACATACCATAGAGGAACTTGCAAGCGCGCCAGAGGGGATGCTTAGAAGCATGTTCGGCATAGTTGGAAGACAAATGTGGTTAAACGCGAACGGAATTGATGATACCCGCATAGGCGAAACGTTTGAGCAGAAGAGCATAAGCAGTTCGATTACACTTCCGGGGGATGTCAATACCCTTGACGAGCTGTACATAGCGCTTCTCGTTCAGCTTGATAAGGTGGCATACAGGCTTAGATCAATGCGAATGTGCGCGCGGAGCGTAGGCGTATACGTCCGCTATAGCGATTTTAAGGGAAAGGGTAAGCAAACGCGTCTGATTTATCCCACAGACGTTACCGAGGAGCTGTATGCAACCGCCAGACAGCTCATTAAGCCGTTGCTATGCGACAGGCCAATAAGGCTTGTGGGCGTCAAAGTATCCTCCCTAAGCGGCGGGGGAGGACAGATATCAATGTTTGAAGACCATAGGCACGATCGGCTAAGACGTATGGACGCGGCTGTAGACGCGATACGCGACCGGTTTGGAAGGAATATAATACTGCGCGCAAGTGAGCTTGTGCATAATATGGGTTGCGGCCCCGAAGTCGTAGGTTTTACCCCGTTTGATAGGAGAGGTTTTTGACAGACCGTATTATTAAGAATAAAGGGGGTACTTTAGTATATTTTAAAATGGTGTGTTTACCTTTAAAAACCTCGCCTTCAGTCTTTTCATAGCCGCATTTCGCATTAATGTAAGAGTACTTAAATATAATAAGAAGCTTCTTATCACGGATAAACGCAAATCGCATTTTATACCTTAAATTCCTAGGACCGTTAAACCGGCGGGCAGTGAACTGCATGAAAATTGCTCAGTCATATCTATCCTATATAAGCCATAAACAAAAGATTATGAAAGCCCCGCCGCCTGGCCATTGCGTGTAATACCCGCCGCCGTACGCGAATAACCATATATCAGTTAAAGGATGGAGGGGTAAAGTGATACAGAAGAAACAAAAAGGCGTGGGCATTGCCCTTAATATGCTGCTTGTACTCATCATAGCGGCATTATATTTGGTGACTTTGCAGCCGGATATGCTGCCGGTTCCCGCATCCGGAAGCCCGGTGTACAGAGGGGAAGCATCGGAAAAACTGTCCTTGCAGTGGATTGTAAACTACAATGCCAAGTCGATGCATGATATACTGGATATATTAAAGGAGTATGACGCTAAGACTACGTTTATTGTAAGCGGGGAATGGGCTTCGGCCAATCCGGCATCGCTTATGAGGATGGCCTCGGACGGCCACGAAATAGGGACCATGGGAAATAATCCCTATGAGGACGGCAATCTTTCTTGGGTTATGCAGGATATAACGGACGCGGAGGGCATAATAGAGTCTATAAGCGGTGTAAAGCCCAAATTATATTATTCGGGAAACCGGCGAAACTCCGTATCATCCCGCGCGGCTAAAAAGCTGGGGATTACGCATGTCATGGGTACTGTGGACCTTCTTTGCGCCCAGGGTGCTGCCGATGACATAGTAAAGCGCGCCGAATCCCTTGCGCAAGGCAATATAGTTTTGATGCAACCCACGAAGCAGGCTGCCGAGGCATTGGACGGACTGTTTGAATTACTCAAGAGTAAGGGATTGCATGTCGTGACGACAGGTGAGATAATAAATAATGGGTGATTATGCTATAGCTAGTTTGAGCTGGGAATTTAAGAAAAACCACGAAATGGAGAAGAACAGTAGATGAACATATTTGAGGACAAGCTGTCAAATGGAGTACGTGTAGTTTCGGAAAGGCTTAAGGATTATAGATCGGTATCGATCAGTTTATGGGTGAAGGCCGGCTCCGTTGATGAGGGCGAAGGCGAGGGCGGCATTTCACACTTTATTGAACATATGATCTTTAAGGGCACGAAAAACCGGACAGCTTCGGAGATCGCCTCTCAGATGGATGCACTGGGCGGAAACCTAAATGCCTTTACGTCAAAAGAATGCACATGCTTCTATGCAAAGGTGCTGGACGAGCATCTTCCCCTTGCTGCGGACATGATTTCGGACATGGCGCTAAATTCCAGGCTTTCAGTCGATGATATTGAGCGCGAGAAGGGCGTTATCGTTGAAGAGATAAACATGGCCGCAGATAGCCCTGAGGACATTGCCCATGAAGCGATAGTTTCTCTAATGTTTGAGGGCGACCCCCTGCAAAAACCCATACTGGGAACCACGCAAAGCGTTATGGGCATGACAAGGGACGACATGGTCAACTATATGGCTAAGCGTTACATTGCTGGAAATATGGTTATAGCGTGCGCCGGCAACTTCGAGCGGGAAAGCCTTATTGATATCCTGGAGAGGAGCTTTAGGGACGTATCTGTAGCTGACGCCGCACAGGATAGGAATTATGGCAGTATGAGGCAGGACAGGGCTATTAAATCCATACACAAGGATATAGAGCAGGTTCATATATGTTTAGGCCTTCCAGGCTATCCAATGGATACAAAAGGTCAGTATCCGCTGGTCGCCCTCAGCAACATCCTTGGGGGAACCATGAGCTCGAGATTGTTTCAGCGCATAAGGGAGGAAATGGGCCTGGCCTATTCGGTATACTCATTCCCAACGTCGTACTGTACGGCTGGTTATTTCGGGCTTTACGCCGGCGCCGGAGATAAGCAGGCTGAAACGGTAATCGATATAATGATGGAGGAGCTCTACAGGCTTAAAAAGGATGGCCTGACCGATGCTGAATTGAGAAGAAGTAAGGAGCAGCTTAAGGGAAGCTATATACTTGGCCTTGAGAGCACATCATCCCATGCGTCGGCCATAGGGAAATCAGCCCTGCTCAGGGGTAAGGTAAGCTCTGAGCACGAAGTACTGGATCGCGTGCAGTCCATAACTATGGACGACATAAACGGGATAATACCCAATGTGCTTGATTTCAGCCGTCTTTGCACAGCATTTGTAGGCAGGGACTGCGAGCGGCTGGCCAGCAAGATGGAGGAATATAAATAATAGGTTCTGGGACGCTACGCCTATATGACGTAGGGTCCCAGAATTGCATTCGGAAATTTCCAGACAGGGCATACAAATCATTGAAAGCGCTTTGATTAAAGAAGCGTTTTTTAATCCCTAGCGAAATAATTACAATAGATCATTGATGACAATAAGCCAAATCATCCCTCTGAATACCGTTGTAGCTTGCACCCTCGGGGCACGCAATTTTAAATGTTTTGTAAGTTTTCTGTGTACATAGCTCAATAACACTTTAAAAAATACTTTGATTCATATAAAATATTGTAATTAAGGGCGTTAAACTGTCGAGGGATAAAACGGGTTTGTAAATTGGCTGGCAGGGAATAAAAGCCACAGCCCGTACGCTGACGAATGGAGGTAGCATGACTAAAAGGACCAGATTAAAGCTAAAGCCGAAGTTCTATATATTTATTGCTATAGCGGCGGCGGCAGTCATAGGACTGCTGATACTGTTCATACCGGGAAGAAGCTGGGGTGTGGTGTCATACGGGGGGGTTGGAACGAACAGGGATGTGAGCACCGCCATAATCAGGGACGAAGAATCAATCACTGTGGAGAAGTACGACAAGCTGATCTATCTGACAAAGGAGGGCCAGCATGTAGATATTGACGCTCCAATAGCCCAGGTATTAAAGTGGGGTTACAGCGATGATATGATGCAGTCGCTCCTTCAGATTGAGAGTGAAATATATCGGAAGCAGTCCGAGCTTATGTCCGGCGTGAGCGACGCGGACCTTGACGGCATTAATGCAAGTATTATGGTGGTTTTAAAATCAATAAGGGAATCCGTTATGCAGAATTCAGGAAAGGATCTTTTGGACCTGGAAATAGAGCTTAAGAGCCTTTTGAACAGCCGAAGCCAAAGGCTCAAGGACAAGGTATACGCATCAGAGGAACTCTCTGCCCTTTATGCCGAGGAGGAAATAAGGCAGACCCAGATATCACAATGGTCAAGCAGCATTGTAGCTACAAAAAGCGGTAAGGTAAGTTTTTATTTTGATGGGTTTGAGCAGGCGCTTAACGCCCAGAAGCTTGACATGATAACCTCTGATTTGGTATCGCGTGCCTTAAGCGGAACGGGGGCTGGTTCTTCCCCCGAAGACGGATCGGCGCTATTATACAGGCTGGTGCAGGACGGCGAATGGTACTGCGCGTTTTTAACCAATGCTTACGACCCGCTCAGGGTTGTCGAGGGAGAGGCGTACACCGTTGTTTTTGACGGGTTTTCAGCGATCTATAGTGGTACAGCGCTCGCACCTGTTATTTCAGGGAGCAAAGTTGTAAATATTCTGAAGTTTACCACGGAGTTGGGTCCGTTTATGGGCATCAGATCAATAAAGGCCAACGTATCGATTGAAGCGACGGGAATTAGGGTTGATGAGGATGCGCTGCGCGTCCAGAAGAATTCTGAGGGCATATACGGACCGCCTTATATCGAAATAGACATGGGCGACTCCAAGACCATCGTGGAGGTTGACGTTCTTGGAATAGAGAATGGAAAAGCGATAATAAGGCCTAAAGAGGGATCGCTTGCGGAAGGTCAGCGCTTTGTCAAGCCGGGCGTCAGCCTGTGGACTAAGTTGAAGGAGGCCATAAAAGGATGACTGATGTACGGGGGAATTTAAATGCCATAATGGAAAATATCGGGGCGTCAGCAGCGGTTTTTGGCAGGAATATGGATGATATAGAACTAATCGCCGTGACAAAATACGTAGACGTCCCAAGGATACAGGCTGCAGTTGACGCAGGTGTTTCCAGCATAGGAGAAAACCGTGTTCAGGAGTTGCTCAGCAAGCTGGACTTTTACGATTCGCTAAATTTACGAAAACATTTTATTGGACAACTCCAAACAAATAAGGTAAAATATGTGACAGGCAAGGTAGCGCTCATACAGTCGGTGGATAGGCTTCCGCTGGCGTCCGCGATAAGCAGGCGCGCTGAGGAACTCAATATTGTGCAGGATGTTCTAATTGAGGTAAATGTAGGAAACGAGCCTCAAAAGGGCGGCATAACGGCCGACGGGCTTACCGGTTTGTTAGAAACGGTTTCCGCTATGCCAGGCATTGCGGTAAAGGGGCTAATGTGCATACCCCCGGTAATGGGCGAACCGGATGCGCGGAAATATTTTTCCGCTATGCATAGACTGTTCCTCAAGCTTGGCCAGGATAGGATAGAAGGCGTGGAGATGCGATACCTATCCATGGGCATGAGCGGGGACTACGGCGTGGCTATTGAGGAAGGGGCAAACATGGTGCGAATAGGTACAGCGTTGTTTGTCGGCAGAATCTAGCACGCAACCGGCATAGCATACATATATACAGCGAATATGCCGGTTAACACAACTATTTCTCCAAGCGCCGAAACAAAAGATTGGAGGAATCATCATGGCAGGTAAACTCAATAAGTTCCTAAAAAACATCGGCTTTGCCGAAGATGAGGAATTCGACGACGAGGACGAGTTCGAATTCGAAGATGATTATGAGGACCAGGTAGAAGAGAAGGAACCCATACATTCCTTCGGCAAGTCTAAGAAGGCGCCTTCCAGGGCTAATGTGGTCAGTCTGCCCACAGCTGCTCAACAGAAGGTCATAATCTACTGCCCAATCGGCTATGAGGATACGAAGAGCATTATCGATAACTTCAAGAGCCGCAAGCCCGTCATAGTCAATATGGCGGAAATGGCTGAGAGCGATGTGCAAACCGCTCAAAGGATTATCGACTGCATAGCAGGAGCTATATATGCTCTCGGAGGAACCCTGAAGAAGGTCGAAACCGGTATATACCTCATGGCTCCTATAAACTGTGAGGTGGTGGGCAATGGACCGGCCCAGCCGGACGATATGCCGTAAGTGGGCTGTCCGCCGTAGTTTGGATCATTTCCGAATTTACGGCGGATTTATTTGACTCAAGTTGGGAGCGAATTAATTCGTATTTTGCGGTTTTGCCGTTAACATGATTAGAAAGCGGATGTATGAAAAGAAAAGATATAATTGACAAAAGGTTTTTAAGCTCCTTTAGCGGATATGACAGGGAGGAAGTGGACGGTTTCCTAGATGAAATTGTACTGGAGTTTGAAAAGCGCGAGAGGGCATATCAAAATCTCTTAAATGAGCTAAATAAGAGGAGAGAGCGGCAGGACCTTTCGGCAGCGGTTGTCTCACGGGCGGATTATGACGAGCTTAGGCATCAACTGAGTGAGCGCGAAGGCGAGTGCCATAGATTGAGAGTCGAGCTTAAGGCCTGTAAGGATGAACTTAATAAGCTTAAAACATACCTAAAGGTATTGGCCAGGGAGCTGAAAAAATACAGGTCGGAGTAAGTGCGGGGAGCTTTGAAATGTATTTTAGGCTCTCCTATAAAAGGAGGTACTATGAAAGCCTTTAAAAAATTTGATTCGCCAATAGGAGCAATATTTATCGCTGAGGATGAGGGCTACATAACACAAATTTCGCTTGCAGGGAAGCCCTTGGATGCATATGAGCAGGACACGGAACTGTTGAGTGGGGCCTATAAGCAGCTCGGCGAGTATTTTACAGGAAAAAGGAAACGTTTTGAGCTACCAGTATTGCTTAGGGGATCGGATTTTCAAAACAGGGTATGGAAGGCGCTTATGGATATCCCATACGGTTCGGCAATGAGTTATTCACAGGTTGCCGCAGCAATAGGAATGCCAATGGCCGCTCGCGCTGTTGGCGGGGCCTGTTCCGCGAATCCTTTGCTCATTGCAGTTCCCTGCCACAGGGTTCTTAGAAATGACGGGGGCCTCGGCGGATTTGCAGTTGGGCTGGAGCCTAAACGATACCTGCTCAACCTTGAGGGAATACATTGGCTTAAAGGGGGCGTTGCGGCCAGGGATGGTAAGGAGGCTAAATAAATATCACCATCTGGACAAAACAGCCAATGCATTAATCAACCTAAAACTTTCTTATATAACAAAATAAATTAGATTGCTGATTAAATTTACGAATCACTTTAAATAAAAAAGAACCTATATCCGAATTCTACACATATAGGTTCTTATCTAAATATGCAATGTCAAACCATCACATTGCTGTCAATGGGTTTTAATCAAGAACCAGCGACGGAGCTGCATACACACGCTGCCCAAGCTCGGTGTCAAGCGAATAAAGCCCCTTTGGATCGCCGCCGAACAACTCAAACTTAGCTATTAAGTCGGATGCATTCTTTTCCTCTTCGCCCTGCTCTTTTATGAACCAGTCGAGGAACTGCATGGTACGAAAGTCCTTTGCCTGATACGCGGCTTCGTATATATCGTTTATCAGACCTGTTACGTATATCTCATGCTCAAATCCATATTTAAGTGGATCTAAGAATCCGCCATATTTCTTGTCGGGCTTGTCCACAGGCATGAGGTTTACCGCGCAATCATTGTTTTGCAGATACCTTAAGAACAATAAAGCATGGTCACGCTCTTCCTGCGCCTGAATTATGTACCAGTTTGCAAACCCGCTCAATCCCTTGTTCTCATAATAGTTGGAAAAATCGAGGTAAAGGTATGCGGAATAGAATTCCTTATTGATCTGCGTATTCAACATCTCAGCAACTTTGATATCCATAACTGCTACTCCTTTCAGCGTTTATATTACTATTATAGTGCCATAATCTGTAATTTCAATGTCTATTACCCTGTTTTGTCAATATAATGACGGGATATATAATCTTGCTTTACGGGAAAACCGCAGAGACATAACCACTGCGGTTTCCGCGAACTGTATCAGAAGGCCTTACCTAGGGTGAAGCCTTCCTTTTCAAAGACGGTCTTGACCTTTGTCGAGAGGTTCTTTACAAACTCATCGTTAGAATCGGTTTTATCAAGCATGGTTATAAGCTGCTCGGTTACTTCATTGTTATTTCCGTTGGACAGCATCTTTCTTATCATATAGATCGCATCCATCTCTTCCTTGCCAAGAAGAAGGTCGTCCCTTCTGGTTCCTGACTTATATATGTCTATTGCGGGGAATATACGCTTTTCAGACAGCTTTCGGTCTAAATGTATTTCCATATTGCCCGTGCCCTTGAACTCCTCGAATACCATATCGTCCATACGGCTTCCGGTTTCCGTAAGCGCGGTGGCGATAATGGTAAGGCTGCCCCCATTCTCAATATTTCTCGCAGCGCCGAAGAAGCGCTTGGGCTTATGCAGCGCTCCTGGATCCATACCGCCGGACAACGTTCTTCCCGTTGGGGGAATGGTAAGGTTATATGCTCTGGTAAGCCTTGTTATGGAATCCATAAGCACAACAACGTCCTTGCCGTGCTCGACAAGGCGCATTGAGCGCTCCATAACCATCTCTGCCACCTTGGTATGGTGCTCGGGTAGCTCGTCAAACGTTGAGAACAAAACCTCGCCCTTTATCGACCGTTTCATGTCCGTAACCTCTTCGGGGCGCTCGTCTATAAGCAGCACGATTAGGTGCACGTCCGGATGGTTTACCGTAATTCCATTTGCGATATCCTTTAATAGGGTTGTTTTGCCAGCTTTAGGCTGACTTACTATCATTCCGCGCTGACCCTTGCCTATTGGTGCGATAAGGTCTATCAGGCGGATGGCAAGATTCTGGCGGCTGTCCAGGTTTTTAGTTTCAAGCGTCAGCCTTTCATTGGGGTATATTGGAACAAGTTCGTCGAACGGAACCCTCGATACCATATCGTCTGGCTTATCACCGTTCACCTCGTCTATATAAAGCAGTCCAAGATAACGGTCTCCATCCTTTGTCGGTCGTGATTTGCCCTTAACATAGTCCCCTGTGCGAAGGCCGAACCTCTTTATTTGAGCTATGGATACGTAGATATCGTCGCTCCCGGGAAGGTAATTAGCGCATCTGAGGAAGCCATAGCCGTCGGGAAGGACCTCAAGTACACCCGCGACATCGGAACAGTCGCCCGAATTCAAAAGTTCCGTAACAGCAGGATTTCTGCCGGCCATATAGTCGCGGGGAACATAACCCTTTGACACGCTATCGTCTGAAGTTTCCTCAAATACGCTGTAAGATTCATTTCTGCGATAGTCGTAACTGTTATTGGGCCTATAGTTTTCGTTGCGGTAATAACCGTTATCCTGTCTGTAGTATCCGTCCTGCCGCTGATAATCGTTGCGCTGCTGATATCCGCCTTCGCGTTGATAATTGTTGTCCTGACGGTAATAATTACTTCGGTTTTGTTGATCATATGGCTTGCGCTGATAGCCATCCTGCCTGTAATAATTGTCGCGCCTGTTTTGATTTTGCTGATCATATGGCTTACGCTGCTGATAGGTGCGGTTATCCCTATAGGCCGGCTGCTGATATTGAGGGCGGTTATGCTGCTGCGGATACGGCTGCCTTATGGGCGTGGTTTGAGCCGGCTGCTCTGGATAATGAACGTCATATTCAGGGGATTTAATTGGTTCAGCGATTTCGCGAAGGTCGTTAGGCTGCACATCAATAGTCTCGTCGTCCTCTGCTGCGAAATTAGTGTCAACCACTCCTTCGGGGACTGTTACTCCGCCTGACATTATAATTTCAATAAGTTCAGCTTTTCGGTATTTAGTGACCGATTTGACACCTTGCAGTTTCGCGATTGTACGAAGATCCTGCAGGCTCTTTTCGAGTAGCATTTCTCTAGTCAATTCTTTTTTCTCCTTATATATAAATTTTTTATTTATTAGTTTAAGAGGAAAGCCCTCAGATTAAAATTGAATAATGACAGTATGTCTTCCTAATCTTTTATTATTATCGTAAACATGGATTAATTATATACCTAAAACGAAAAACCGGATTGCCTACTTTACTATAAGCGCAACAAAACCCTCTATAAACTTACTTTAAACCACAATAAAAAGTATTACATTGTGCCAGACATCCCTATTCGTCCATTCCATACTTACGTAAGTATTTTAAATGATTAAATTTCCAATGTCAATAGTTCTAAGGGATCGAATTTAACAAAAATATAAAATTTTATGAGTTTTTATTATCGCTTTTAGCTGCGGTAAAAATCTTTGGTGCCATTAACCATAATTATAATATATAAAATAAAATCTTATAGGGGTTTAATATTATAATTGATGGCGGTATTGTAAATGATTATATGTATGATAATGGATTTAGCGGGCATGGATATTTAATTCAATAGAAAAAGTACAACTTCCATTTACAAAACCCTGCGCTTCATTGAAGCCGGCTGTTAAAGGCGTTATGGCCAAAATCAATCATAGCCTGGAGGAATTCATTCCGTTTAACCTTTACAGCGATTTGTCCCAAAGACTGACAAAGCGCTATTAAGGGGACAAAGGTTTTGCTTGCCATAGTCTGTCCCCCTCCGTAGGACGCCATGGTAAGTGAGCGTGATGGAGATGAGTTTGTTATTTTTGGACTTGCAAGATTTAATACGTATCAAGAGAAGGGCAGTGATTTATCCTGTCCGGCACGCGGTTTCATGACCCATGAAAATGCCCATGTACGCCTGCACGGCAGGTACAGCCCAGTAAAGGGCGATTATATAAGCAAACTGGATTATATAACATTTGATGAAGGATTTCCTCATTTTGTTTCGTTTTCGGAGGACTTGATGTCATATGATTTTACGGAAGTGATATTAAAATATTATTTAAAGTCCTTATGCAGGCTTAAATGCGCTTTGAATGAAGCGGATGCCGAAAGGGAAAATTCGATATTATCAGGCCGACATCGGTAGCTATTGGCACAAATTTGCAGCCATAGGCGGAATGCTGTACCTGTCTCAAAACATACCGAAATATATGAAGGGGGGCCGTATGGATGTTTGTTCGCATGGGCATATCCGAATTTACGTCCGACCAAATCAGTGATCTTAGAGGGTGGATTAAACGATCATCTTAGTACCGCTTCCATCCTTCAATATACGAAATATACCTATAAATGTTGAAGCACATTATTTTTAGGTTTTACCGTAATAATCCATCCATATCAACATATCTTTAACCATACGCGGGTTCAGGGCATGACGGAACACGCATACATCAAAAGGACAAGGAGCAAGCGTATGGTTGATAGAAGTATAATAGAAGGTTCCGGTTTAAGATTAAGGGCTCACTGCATACATATTGACAACAGGGAATTAATGAGCGTAACAGGCGTAAAGGATGTCCTTAATTTCAATGAACAGGAGGTTTCGCTTGTAACGGAAGCAGGCGAGCTCCATATTGAGGGCAACGACCTGCACATAACCAAGCTGAACCTTGACGATGGCCAGGTCGTGATTGAGGGCGAGCTTATAGCGTTGGAATACGCTGATATGCGCGAAGCAAAAGGCGGTTTGTTCTCGCGTATGTTTAAGTAAATGGATTCTACGGTCTCCCAAATACCCATATTTCTGGGAACTATATACGGCGGAATACTCATCGGCGTTTTATATGATGTATTCCGCCTGTTTCGCATGCCGTTTCGCAATGTAATCATAATAGGAATATTGGACGCATTATATTACGCGCTTACGGGCGCCCTTTTTGCGGTTATGCTACTCATAATAAACGAGGGTGAGTTTCGCCTGTACACAATAATAGGGGCCTTCATTGGAGCCATGTCGGAACAATATTTCGTAAGCGCGCTCATACGTGATACGTTATGCAGACTGAAAAACAAGCTGTTTCCGCCAAAAAGGTATGGGCAGCTTAATAAGACGAATTCCGATAGGTAAATGTTCTTTTTAAAATAAAAACGGGTAGGATTTTATGTAATACCTACCCATAAATTCAGTAATTCATTCACGCATGGCTTTATAAATTACTTTGGTTACAACATTCAAGCGAATTTTCAGGATTCATAATTATTTAACCATTAAAAAACCTTGCAAAATGATATAAGATGGACTAGACTATTTATATATATCATTTTGTATCAAGGAGATGGCATCTTGATGACGCAGTCCCGTAAAAAGCGTCTAACCTTTATATTGATGGTAATGTTCGTCGGTGTCAGCCTTATTTGCGTTGTCTTGATAATTATTTCGTCACAGCTAGCTACAATGGACAGGCTAAGCGCTGAATACGAGGCGCTTCAGGAGGAGTACAACGAAGAAAAGCGGGAGAATCAGCAGCTTGAGTTTATGCTTGACTATGTAAAGAGCAACGATTACCTGATTCAATATGCTAGAGAACGCTTTGGCTTCGTGCTGCCGGATGATATAATATTCGATATTGAGGAATAGTGATAAATTTGCTTATAAAGGCCGCTATTGTTGATATAGGCAGCAACTCGTTGCGCTATATGGAGGGCGTTTGCGATAAAGGCGCTGTGCGCTCCAATATGAAACTGCTCGTGACAACGAGGCTTGCCGAGGGACTCGTCAGTACCGGAAGGCTTAAGCATGAGAATATGTTAAACAGCATAGAGGTTTTGTCTGAATTTAAGGACAGGGCTTCTAAAAATGGACTGCCGGTTTATGCATACGCTACAAGCGCGGTGCGCGACGCTGAAAACGGCTGCGAGTTTATCGCTTTGGCGCGGAGTTCTACGGGGTTAGACATTGATCTGCTATCAGGCGAAAGGGAAGCTGAATACTCCTATATAGGAGCAACCGGCGGCCGGGGAGGCCTTATAGAAATTGGCGGCGGATCGTTTCAGATTGCGGCGGGGCCATACAGGGCGTCGTATCCTATGGGATGCGTTCGGGCAAAGGACTTTGTCCTTGCTGAATCAGCTGTCCGTAACTTTTCGACGCAACGAAGAGCCTTGGAGCTAAAGCTTTACGAGCTGGCAGACCGCCCGTCAAAAAAGGTGGATACATGGACAGGAGTCGGGGGCAGCATAACTACGCTCGGCGCGCTGAGCGCAGGCCTAACGGAATACGACAGTAATATAGTAAACAATGCTGTTCTAACAAAAGAAAGCGTTGAGGCAATGATATCCGGCCTTGAAGCAATGGGAGAATGCCGCGCGGCGCATCCGCTGTTGGCACAAAGGCACGACGTTATACTTTATGGAGCTGTAATTCTGGCATTTCTGATCCATCTATTGGATATAAACAGCATAAACGTCAGCGATCGGGATGGCATGGAGGGTTATCTTATGGCCTTATCCGCGAGAGTCACCTGACACATGGCCTCACGCATTAATAGCTTCCATGTAACTTGGGATGCTATAGTTCCGCTTCCGCATCCATGGTCCAGATTAAAACGCTTCACATTGTATTCGGTCTGTTTGGAAAATGTTCCGGTGATCCCGTCTCCCGTATAGCCGCATAGCCTTAGCGCATCCTGCAAAAGTAATACATGCACTCCCCGCATCCCCCTACTGAGCGACGGATACCCGGATATCTGAGCTGTGGATATGTTCAGCGCGGCCTCAATCCATGAAGGCGCTATATAGGGGGGGGCTATACGGTCAAAGTCCTTCATTTTAAGGCATATGGAGTAGAGTTCACTGAGGTCGTTTTTATCCATGCCTCCGCCCATAATTATTGAAAGCCCCGCGTAATGAGGCGAGTGCGGCGCGCGCAGGCCGCTCTCTACCCTTCTGAACGCGAGATATGCGGGTATGGGCGCTCCCCAGATATGGCAGCAAGCGTCATAAGCCTCAAGAAGCCTCCTGTCAGTCCATGCAAGATTCGTGCGTGCGCTTCGAATAAACGTCTGAAGGCGCATGTTTGCATATTTGATAAAAGGGAGGGGGGAGTCGTCCTCATTTAGACAAATGAAGTCGTTCCGCCTGTGGTCATAGATAAGCAAAGATGTCATGCTATATATTATGGCAAGCCAACCCCTGGCGTGAGGGGAACAATCAAATATAAATTATGATCCCCCGGCAAGCAAAAATTAAAAGTAAAGATGGATTTATATTTAGCAAATAGTATGTTGCCTAGGACCGGTTCGGCATAGAAGTACTATACTGCGCTTTCATCGCCGCAGGACACTTGATGATCGGTTATCTTTTGAAGCTTTCTGCGCATCTGGCGGGTGCGTACGCCTACAAGCGTGTCAAGATCCTTATTTACCTGTTCAATGCGCTCCTGAGCCGTGTTAAGGCCGTCTGCAAAGCGTTCAAACTCTGTTTTAACTTCGCTGAGCACCTCCCATACCTCGCCTCCGCGCTTATGGATAATATAGCTTCTGAATCCCATCTGCATGCTGTTTAACAGCGCGGCCATAGTGCTGGGACCCGCTATACATACATTGAACTCACGCCTGAGCGTTTCAATGAGGCCAAGCTTTGCGGATTCAGCGTAGAGGCCTTCGGTTGGCAGGAACATAACGGCGAAGCTGGTGGTCTTAGGAGGGTCGATGTACTTTGCGCATATATCCTTAGCCGACACCTTCAGCGCCTGGCAAAGGGCGGCGCCAGAGGTTTTTACAAGCGCGGGATCAGCGCTTTCATACGCGTCCATCAATTTTTGATAGGCTTCAACAGGAAATTTCGAATCAACAGGCAGATATACCGTATCGCCGTTGTCGCCAGGAAGCTTTATGGCAAACTCAACCTTGGTGTTCCTCTTTATAGCCACCTCGCGGTCAAATTGTTCGGGCGCCAGGATTTCTTCCAATATAGCCCCAAGCTGAATTTCTCCAAGGATACCCCTGGTCTTTACGTTGGACAGCACCCGTTTAAGGTCGCCTACGCCAACTGCCAGCGTCTGCATCTCTCCAAGGCCTTTATATACCTGTTCCAGCCGTTCGTTAACCAGCCTGAACGAGTTGGTCATCCGTTCGTCAAGGGTGCGCTGAAGCTTTTCATCGACCACACCTCTCATTTCGTCAAGCCTGCGGTTGTTGTCCTCCTGCATTCCAACAAGATGCCTGGAAACAGTAGCGCGAATGTTGTCAAGCCGCTGCTCGTTTTCCATTGAAAAGGTCTTAAGCCGTTCTTCAAGCTGCCTGAGTGATGCCTGGGTGCTTCGGTAGGTAGCTTCCTGTATTGAGGATAACGCGCGCTCCATGTCACCGAGTTTTTGAGCGGAAGCGTCGGCCGAAGCCCTCTGGTTTGACGAGAGGAGTTCGGAAAGAAGCCTAATGGAATCATTAAGCTCTCGCCGCATACCTTCCTGTCGTGAAGCCAAATCGCGGACAACCTGTTCAAGCTGGGTAGTGGAACCCGACCTGTCAGTTCCGCACTGGTTCAGCCTGCTGAGAACCAAGACGGAAACTATCAGTGCTGCGGCGGAAATGGCCGCTGTTATGTACAATAATACTGAATCCAAGCTTTTCCTCCATAATGAATGATTTGCTATAATTCTACCACGGGTCTTACTTTAACGCAATTTGACGTGTTTTGGCCTAATTTGATTCCAGTAGCACCGAATTTAGCGGAACCTAAAGACTTGAAGGGAATTCGGACAATATTACCTGACTTTCTGCGGGGCGAGGCGGGTATAGGCATGAAATTATCTTGCGAATATGACTAAAAGACCGTCCAAACCCAATGTTTCAGAAGGCCTTTATCATCAACATTTTATATTGCAGGTGGGAAGATCACTTCGCAGCCAATTTAATGGCAAGCTGGGCTTTTTTTCGGTCGGCAGCGTTTCTGTGCAGCACGCCTTTATTGACGGCCTTATCCACGATGCTAACGGCGCTAAGATAACAAGCGTTAACGTCTTTTTCATCGCCTTGTGTCAAAGCGCTGTCAAACTTCTTGATAGCGGTCTTGACGCTGGACATAATCATGCGGTTGCGTAGATTTTTCTTCTGTGTAACGCCAATGCGCTTAATAGCGGACTTATGGTTTGCCAAGTAATTCACCTCCCGAATAATTTTACAACGCAGTCCAAAACCTTGGATGCGAGACTCAAACAAACGGCATTATAACACGGGTAAGGCCGAGATGCAAGTGAAAACGCCGTTTTTTTTGTCTTATATTATCGTGATAGACGGTACACGCCCGCATAAACAAAAAATTGGCATCAAAATGCCCCGCTATGGCAACACTAAATACCGAATTTCAGCAGCAAACAGGAGGTTACCTATGTCACGAAATATATATACAGATCTGGCAATGGAGGCAAGAGAGCTAAATCCAAGCATACCCGGCATTGAAGAGACAAATGAATCCAAGGGTGAGATAGGCGTTTCAAGAATTCGGGTCGTCAATGACCTGGCGGCACAGAAGCTTTGCAAGAAGAAAGGGATGTACGTAACGCTTGACGCACCCGAGCTTGTAAACAGGCCCCTTGACCTGTTTGAAGCGTTAAGCAATGCTGTGGCGGAGGAGATAAAGCAGCTTACGGGCGGCCTTAAAAATGAGGCAACGGTGCTGGTCGTGGGCTTGGGAAACCGTTTCATTACCCCAGACTCCCTTGGCCCGCGGGTAGCGGAACAGGTGTATGTAACACGCCACATTACCGAATATCTTCCGGATGCCTTTGATCACCCCATTCGGTCGGTATGCGCGATAGCGCCTGGCGTGCTGGGTGTGACGGGAGTGGAAACCCTGGAGATAATACGTGGCGTAGTTGAGCACATAAAACCTGACCTTGTAATTGCCATTGACTCGCTTGCGGCTAGGAATTCAGAGCGCATCAGCACGGCGGTGCAGATCACCGATACCGGAATAAGCCCAGGGTCGGGGGTTGGAAACACCCGCCTTGACATAAGCCCAGAGTCGCTTAACGTACCTGTGCTGGCCATCGGGGTTCCTCTTGTAGTCTATGCCAGTACTGTGGTACAGGACGCTATTGAGCTAATGGCCGACGAAACGGGCCTGCATAACGATGAGGAACGACTTAAGAGCCTTGCTGAGAAGGTGATAAATGAAAAGCTGGGGCCTATGATTATGACTCCTAAGGATATTGACAGTATCGTAGGAGATATGTCCAAGATAATTGCGGATGGAATAAACCTAGCCATACACGGCGCTAATTATGATGAAATACGTTCTCTGATAGCGTGATGTAGGACGGCAACCATTTGTTATGGTGCTTGGGCGTTTGTTTTCACGCTTATTCTTTAGAGAACTAAACAAGCTTGCTATTAGGGCGGCCGCATTGGGCCGCCTGACCTGTTTTAATAGGCGTCCTTAGGGTGGCGCTCTTATTCCATTTGCTTATAAGGCGGATTTGAGATATAGTGTAGAATATGGACATCAAGCTCAAAAAACATATACGTCTTTCTCCAAGGCTCGAAGCGATAGCGGAAATGCTTTCGGGCGTTTATGAAGCGGCCGACATTGGATGCGATCACGGAAGGTTGTCCGCGGCGCTTGTGCAAAGGGGGATTGTCCATCACGTAAAGGCAAGCGATATAAGCGAAGCATCGCTTAATAAGGCGCGCCGACTGGCAAAGCTATGCGGAGTTGCCAGCCGTATCCGGTTCGATGTGGTGGATGGCCTTGAGCTTCTTAACCCTGGTGAAGCGGATGGAATAATTATGGCGGGCATGGGAGGCGAGTTGATAGCGAGGATGCTTGAAAAGGGCGACGCAGCGGCGCGCTGCGCAAAACGCCTTGTATTGCAGCCGATGCGCGGCGCAGAGGAACTGAGGCACTATCTTAATCAGAACAATTATGACATAATTGACGAGAGGCTTGTATTGGATTCGGGGCGGATCTATCAGATCATATGCGCGCATGATGGTACGCCCGCCAAATGTCCGGACGGATTTCCAAAGGATGTGCTGTATATAGGCTGGCGCATGGCTGTAAACCGCGATCCGTTACTAAGCGCGCTTATCGGCTTGTATAGGCGTAACGTTGAAAAAAGGCTTATACGAGCCTTAGCGGCCGGCTCCAGGCCGCCCGCGCTTATAAACAAACTGAAACAGCTGGATAAAATAGAGTCATTTATGGAGGGCTATAGTGGTGAGGCTTGAAGACTTTTTGTCGATATGCGAATCGCTCGCGCCAAAGGAGTTAGCTTTGGATTTTGATAATCCGGGACTTTTAGTAGGCCCGGATCATGATGAGATACGGAGGGTACTGGTTGCCCTTGACTGCACAGGAGCCGTGGCGAGGGAGGCGGTGAATTGGGGCGCTGATCTGGTTTTAACGCACCATCCTATGTTCTTTAACGGCATAAAGAGCTTTACGCCCCGCGATCCTGGCACATCGGCGGCTTATACATTGGCTAGAAACGGTATAGGGCTTTTCGCGGCCCATACAAACCTTGACGCTGCGCATGGCGGCGTAAACGACGCTCTGTGTGAGGCGCTCGGAGTTAAGAATGTTCGTATAATAGGGGATGAGGGAATTGCAAGAATCGGGGAGCTTTTTGAAAGGGCAACGCTTCGCAACTTCGCAGTCCACGTTCAGGAAAGACTAGGCGGCAGGGTTCGTATAGCTGGAAAGCCGGATGCGTGGGTGGCCCGCGTTGCCGTTATGGGTGGCTCGGGAGGAAGCGACGTAAAAATGGTACGCAATGAAGGAGCGGACGTGTATGTTACGGGCGAGATTAAGCACTCCCAGGCAATAGAGGCGGTTCACCTTGGACTCGCCGTGGTTGAGGCAGGACACTATGAAACGGAAAGAGTTGTTATGCCATCCGTTATTTGCCGTTTACAGGCCTTGACCGATGGTGTACAATATAAATTGGTGTGTTGCGACGCATCCCCATTTTGGTCGCTTTAGGAACGGTTTAAGAAAAGTCCCAGCAGGAGGTAATTGATTATGAACAGCTTTGACGCTTTGTTGAGTTATCATGAGGCGGAAATGAAACTTACCGCTTTGGAAAAGGAAATAGTGACGTCCCCTGCCAGGGTGCGTCTCAACAAACTGCGAGGGATACTTACAGAGCAGCAGAAGCTGCTTTCTAACATTCAAAAGCAGGTTGACTCCAAAAACAAAAGCTTTGAAGCGCTTTCCGTTATGGCAAACGAGTTTGAACACGCGTTTGAGCTTGAAAAATCGGATCTTGACTTGATGATGGAAGACGAGGAATGCACAGCAGCCGAAATGAGCGAGGCAAGGCGCTCCTTGGAATCGCTGTTGTCGAGAATAACAGCGGTAAGAAAAGAGCTGTACGATACCATCTCATGGCTGGATAAAGCGGCTGCTGAAGCTAAAGCCATCTATTTAAAGGGGGCTAAGGCTAACAAGGAATACAACATTATATATAAGCAGTGCGAAGAAGAGTTTGAAAAGGCTAAGCCAGACATTGAGGCGGCCAAAGCGGAGACGGATGCCCGTGAAAAGAACGTGGCGCCCGAGCTTGTAAAAAAGTACAAGACGATAAGAAAAAAGCACGCCGTCCCTTTGGCGAAACTGGAGGGAGAGCGGTGCGGCGGATGCAACATGTCGCTTCCAACTACGGTTGTGCGATCGGTAATTAACGGTACTGGGATAGTGGAATGCGAAAACTGCGGAAGAATACTATATTCCGACGCATAACACCGGTAATATATTGCCGGATGAATTAAAAGCGGCGCAAATACGAGTAAGCTATGTGACCGCATACGGCGGTGCCCGTATGAGGAAAGTCCGAGCTCCACAGGGCAGGGTGCCGGATAACGTCCGGTGGAGGCGACTCCAAGGAAAGTGCAACAGAAATAAACCGCCCCAAACGATGAAGAGCGAAAATACCGCTTTTCAGCGTTTGGGGCAAGGATGGAAAGGCGAGGTAAGAGCTCACCGGCGGCATGGCGACTTGTCCGCCCTGTAAACCCCACCCGGAGCAAGATTGAATTGGGAGCATTTAATGGCGGCCCGCCACGCTCCTTGTAATCGCTAGAGCCTGTTGGCAACTTCAGGCCAAGATAGATGGTCACACTTAGACAGAACTCGGCTTACGGCTTGCTCGTATACATGTGTTGAAATATGGCGTTCATAATTTTATGGGCGTCATTTATTATTGGCTTGAAATCTAATATGACTATGACGGACTAGGTTTAGTTCTTAGTCCATAATCATATTATAGCGAAAATGCGGAGGAGTTCCTCAAGCCATATAACCTGATGTAGAAACTGTTAAGGTTTTCATCCTATTGATTCAATGTGTTTTCCTTACATCAACTAAATAATTATATGTTTTGCTATCTTATAATGTATTTAAAAATGTAAACCAGAAGAAAAACGATACGTTTAGCTAAACTCCCAATCTGCAATAGTAATTCCATGTTAACTGCGTGAACTCCATCTTAATTACCATATCCGTTTCAATAAACTAAATGCTTATAATTTTTTAAATCAAAATTACCGTTATAACAAAAGCCCCATAAACTGACAGGACCATGCATTTGTACATACTGGATTTCTCATCGTCAGGCTCAGGGTTTGATGGTTGAGCTAAATGTGTCCAGAGTGCAAACCATACACCATGGCGATTGTATTATAATAGTCCACGTGATAAAATATTATGAATTACCTTTTGGAAGGATATATGTTATGGGATTCATTGATGTATTGCTCGGAAATACGAGTTCAAGCAGAATAAAAAAATTAAGGCCAGTGTTAAACGCTGTAAATGGATACGAGTCTTCTATGAAGGCTCTTTCGGACGAACAACTCAGAGCAAAAACAACCGAGCTTAAAGAGCGGCTTAAAAAGGGCGATACCCTGGACTCCCTGTTGCCGGAGGCTTATGCGGCTGTAAGGGAAGCCGCCGTCAGAACGATAGGGCAGCGGCATTACGACGTTCAGGTTCTTGGAGGAATTATCCTGCATCAGGGGCGTATAGCTGAGATGAAAACCGGAGAAGGGAAAACGCTTGTAGCTACCTTGCCGTCTTACTTAAACGCGCTTGAGGGAAAGGGCGTTCATATTGTAACGGTAAACGACTATCTGGCAAGGCGAGACGCGCAATGGATGGGCAAGATACACCGTTTTCTTGGCCTTTCCGTAGGATGTATTACTACTGATCTTGAACCGTCCGAGCGCAAAGACATATATGCGTGCGATATCGTATATGGAACGAATAATGAATTTGGTTTCGACTACTTGCGCGATAATATGGTGGTTTACCGGGAGAGCATGGTTCAGCGCGAACTCAATTATGCTATAGTTGACGAGGTTGACTCGATTTTGATCGACGAGGCGAGAACTCCGCTTATAATTTCCGGTCACGGCGAGGAATCTACGGATATGTACGTCAAGGTCGATCGCTTTGTCAGCAAGCTGGAGCGCGGGGCCAACATAGAGAAGCTTACTCGATCTGAAATACTCCTTGAAGGCGCCGAACAGAAGGAGAGCGGCGACTATATGGTGGATATAAAGGCCAGGACGGCCGCGCTTACCCGCCAAGGCATGGATAAGGCCGAGCAATATTTTGGTCTGGACAACATAGCTGATCCTGACAATTCCGAGCTTAACCACCATATCATGCAGGCCCTTAAAGCGCACGCGCTGTTCAGCCGCGATAAGGATTACGTCGTTCAGGAAGGCCAGGTAATCATTGTCGACGAGTTCACGGGCAGGCTTATGATCGGAAGAAGATACTCAGACGGCCTTCACCAGGCGCTTGAGGCCAAAGAGGGAGTAAAGGTTGAGCGGGAGAATAAAACGCTTGCCACCATAACGTTTCAGAACTATTTCCGCATGTATAAAAAGCTGTCCGGCATGACGGGTACAGCAAAGACCGAGGAGGCCGAGTTTCAGGGGATTTACGATCTGGACGTAGTTGAGATACCAACCAACCGTCCTCTTATCAGAAACGATATGAACGATGTTATATACAGCACCCAGAAGGGAAAATTCAAAGCTGTTGTGGATTCCATTGAAAAGGTGCATAAAACCGGTCAGCCTGTCCTTGTGGGTACTATATCGGTTGAAAAGAGCGAGATGCTCAGCGATTTGCTTAAACGGCGCGGTATCGACCATGAGGTGTTAAACGCAAAGCATCATAAGCGCGAGGCGGAGATAGTGGCGCAGGCCGGCAAGTTTGGCAAGGTAACGATAGCAACCAACATGGCGGGACGTGGAACCGATATACTGTTGGGAGGCAACCCTGAGTTTTTAGTTAAGCAGGAACTTGCTCGGCAGGGAATGGACGAGTCCATGATAGAAGAGGCGAACAGCCATTCGGACACTTCCGATCAGGCGGTCATTGCGGCGCGTGAAGCCTATAATGAGCTTTACAAAAAGTATAAAAAACAGACAGACGATGAGCATGAAAGGGTGATAGCGGTTGGCGGACTGCATATAATAGGCACCGAAAGGCACGAATCAAGACGAATTGACAACCAGCTTAGGGGAAGGGCGGGCCGCCAGGGGGACCCGGGTTCCACTTGCTTCTATGTTTCGCTTGAGGATGAGCTGATGCAGCGCTTTGGCGCGGACAGGGTTAAGAATATAATGATGCGGCTTGCCCCTGAGGACGACGTGCCCATGGATATATCAATACTCAGCAAGCAGATTGAAACCGCGCAAAAGCGGGTGGAAGCCCATAACTATGATATTAGAAAGAACGTCTTGCAGTATGACGACGTAATGAATAAGCAGCGCGAGATCATTTACGGGCAGCGCAGAGCGGTGCTCATGGGAGAGGATATATCAGGTTCGGTAATGAAGATGATAGAGGAGGCCGTCGATTCGAGGATTGACACATATTGCCAGGCAAACCTGAGCGAGGAGATGTGGGATATAGGAGGTATGGCAACCTCCCTTGAGGAGCTTACGGGAGTGAAATTCCAGACCGGAGAACTGGCCAAAGAGATAAAGAACCGCAATGCTATGCGAGATAAGATCTTGACAGGAATGAGATCGATATATGCTGAAAAAGAGGCTGAAATAGCATCTCACGGAATCGACATGAGGGAAGTGGAGCGCATACGGCTTCTTAGAGCGGTAGATACGCACTGGATGGACCATATCGACGCGATGACCCAGTTGAGGCAGGGGATAGGTCTGCGCGCCATGGCCCAGAAAGACCCTGTCATAGAGTATAGAAACGCGGGATTTGACATGTTCGACGAAATGGTAGCCGGTATACGCGAGCTTACTGTGAGGACGCTGTACCACACTACGGTCAAGGTAGCGCCGCAGCAGCGCGAACAGGTGGCAAAGCCCATTGAGCCGGTGTCAGAGGAAGGGAATAAGCCAAAACGCGTAAAACAGACCCCAGGACGGAATGATCCATGTCCGTGCGGGAGCGGCAAAAAGTATAAACAATGCTGCGGAAGGAGCCAGTAACGGGCATTATAATACAGGGTAATACAAGGTATATTAAATTATTTTAGAGGGATGTGATCTTTATGGTTCAGCTTGACGAGTACCGTCAACAGCTTGCGGCGACAATCGAAACCCTGAAAGAGGCAGGTGAATCCCTTTGACCTGGCTAAGTTAAAGGGGGAGAAGGAAGAGTTGGAAAACGGCATGTCGGCCATGGGTTTTTGGGACGACGTTGAAAACGCGAACAAGGTCAATCAGAGAATAAAGGCCATATCAAACAAGATTGACAAATATGAAAAACTGGCGCTTCGTGGCGAGGACCTGGAAACGCTTATTGAAATGGCTGAGGAAGAGGGCGACGAGTCCATGCTCGACGAGATCGCTTCGGAATATGCCGCATTTGAGCGGGGAGTTGAGGCGCTGAAGCTTGAAACGCTGTTAAAGGGGCCATATGACACGAGCAACGCGGTGCTGTCACTTCACGCCGGAGCGGGAGGGACAGAGGCGCAGGACTGGGTCAGTATGCTGTACCGAATGTATACCAGGTATTGCGACGTAAAGGGGTTTACTGTGAAGACGCTTGATCTGCTTGACGGGGATGAGGCTGGAATCAAAAGCGTAACCTTTGAAGTCGACGGCGATAACGCTTATGGATATCTAAAGGCGGAAAAAGGCGTACACAGACTGGTCAGGATATCTCCATTTGATTCATCGGGAAGGCGGCACACGTCGTTTGCATCACTGGACGTTACGCCTATCTTTGAGGACGACAGGGGAGATATCTCCATAGATCCCGACGACCTAAGGGTTGATACCTACAGATCCAGCGGCGCCGGAGGCCAGCATGTAAACAAAACGTCATCCGCCATAAGGATCACCCATCTTCCAAGCGGAATAGTGGTCCAGTGCCAAAACGAACGCAGCCAGATACAGAACCGGGAAACGGCGATGAGGATGCTAAGGGGCAAGCTGCTTGAAATTAAGGAGCGCGAGCGTATGGAACAGATGGCCGAGATAAAAGGCGACATGAAAAAGATAGAATGGGGAAGCCAGATAAGGTCATATGTGTTCCAGCCTTATACATTGGTAAAGGATCATAGAACAGGCGTTGAAAACGGAAACATACAGGCCGTAATGGACGGGGATCTTGACACGTTTATCAATGCGTTTCTCGTTCAATCGTGATCAAAATAATTATGATGTCGGCTTAGTGGGATTCATGCGGAAGCTCATTTGGCCGGCCTAGGATAAATACTATTTCCAAGTATTAACCACCTGTGAAATTATTAAGCTAAAGAGGTGAAGCATGCCCACGACGCTCTCAGAAATTATCCGCGCAGCCATCCGAGGGCTGCGACCGATAACCAACAACCTGAGCCTGGAGTCAGAAAGGAATGGGATTGATCTACTGGGAAGGCTTGAAACGAGAAAGCTCCCAAGCAATGTAAATATTATCAGGTGGGACATTGGCGATATACCCGCGGAGTGGTTCCACCATGAAAACTCGCCTGAAGACGCCGTGGCTATTTACTTTCATGGGGGTGCGTACATATCCGGCTCGCTTACAAGCAGCCGGGTGCTGGCGGTAGATTTCGTTCAGGCGCTTCAAATGAACGTATTATCGTTTGAATACAGGCTTGCGCCCGAGCATCCGTTTCCGGCTGCGCTTGACGACGCGATGAAGGTGTATAAAACTATGCTAGGCCTGGGTGTGTCGCCAGAACGGATTACCTTTATAGGCGACAGCGCCGGTGGAGGGCTTTTATGCGCGGCCGCGGTTAGGTCGCGTGACGAGGGGCTGCCGCTGCCATCCTCCCTTGTCATGATTTCGCCCTGGGCCGATTTAACGCTGTCAGGGAAAACCTACGAAACTATGAGGGATAAGGACCCTCTTTTGACAATAGCCAAGCTGGAGAGAGCCGTTGAATGCTACACTGGAAATAAAGATTTGAAAAACCCCTATATATCGCCGGCTTTTGGGAATTTTAAAGGCATACCGTCCGCGCTTATACATGTGGGTACGCACGAGCTGCTTTTGGACGATGCCAGAACGCTGTCAAAGAATATGGCGAGGGATGGCGTAGATGTAACACTTGATGAATGGGAAGGAATGTGGCACGTGTGGCATACTTTCGACGTACCGGAAACAGCGGTCGCCCTTGAAAGAATCGCCGACTATATCCTTACTAGACTTGGATCAGGGGAGGTTGACTGAAGTGGCGCATGCCAGGCGAAGCTGGTACAGGCTGGATAATGCCGCTAAGATTTATCCCGTAACGCAGACGGGCGCTTGGACGCCCATGTTTAGGTTTACGGCGGTTATGCGTTCAGACATTGATCCGGACAAGCTGCAGGCTTCGCTGGACGCGGTTTCTCCAAGGTTTCCAACTTTTACGGTATGCCTTAAAACAGGAATGTTCTGGTATTATCTGGAGCAGCTGGGCGGTCCGGTTATGATAGAACCAGACGCGCTTAATCCATGCGCGCCGATTGAAAAGGGGGCGCCCCTGTTCAGGATACGCTATTATGCTAATCGGCTAAGTCTGGAGATTCACCATGTGGTTACGGACGGAGGGGGCGCTATGGTCTTTTTCAAGACGCTTTTGGCGCAATATCTCAGGGAGGCGGGGTACGAGGTGCCATGTACCCACGGCATTTTAGATATTGGCGTTTCCGCAGCTGCGGAGGAGATTCAGGACAGCTTTAAAAAGTTTTCCAAGATGATGGTGCTTCCAACCAGATCAGAGAGTAAGGCGTACCGCATATCGGGCGCCAGGCTTCCCCTTGGCCTTATGAGGGTTACAACCGGCGAGATGGATGTAAGCCAGGCGCTTGAACGGGCGCACTCGTATGGCGCTACGTTGACCGAATTTATGGTTGCGCTGCTGATACAAGCCGCATATATGCTTCAGCTTGCCGAGGGGCGCCCTCAGTACCCTGTAAAGGTAAGCGTTCCTATAGACCTAAGGAAATACTACCCTACTGCTACGATAAGAAATTTTTCGCAGTATCTGAACCCGGGGATCGATCCGCAGTACGGCGAGTTTACGTTTGAGGAGATACTTTCGCAGGTTCATCATTATATGAGGCTGAACGTTACTGAAAAGAACCTCAACGCCAGAATAAGCAAGAACGTCAGTGACGAAAGGAATCCGGTTATACGGATGATCCCCCTGTTTATCAAGAAGGCCGCTATGTTTATAGCTTATATGAAATGCGGCGAATCGACATTTACAATGCCGTTTTCAAACCTTGGAAGAATAACGCTACCGGATATCATGTATGAGCATATTGAAAGAATTGATTTTATACTCCATACAGCCAGATTCAATGTGTTCGAGGCAGGTGCGTCAACTCTGAACGGCAGGCTGTCCATCAGCCTGTCTTCCTTGATAGCTCAAAGCCATATGGAGAGATTGTTCTTTACATCGCTTGTCAAGCAGGGGATCAGGGTTAAAATAGAATCCAACGGGTTGTGAATTCTGGCCGCATGCAGCGTGCAGGGCCGTATGGCCGATACCATTACGGAAAGGGGAATATCCTGTGTCTTATTGCGTTAACTGTGGGGTCGAGCTGGAAAAGAGCCTGAAAAAGTGCCCGCTGTGCGGAGTGGAAGTCCAGAATCCGAAGGAGCCCTTTGATGAAGGGACGATAAAGCCCTATCCTGTGCACATGGATTACATAACCGGACGCATGGAGCGGCGGCTGGCAGCAATAATAATAACCGTTGTGCTCATGCTGATTTCAGGTATATGCGTGCTGGCGGATGTGATATATAGCGCTGAGCTGGACTGGGCGCTGTATGTATTAAGCGCCCTTGCCCTGGGCTGGCTTATGTTTGTCCTGCCGCTATACATGCTTAAATGGCATCCTATCGTATATGTAATTCTTGATGGTATAGGCGCGATTGCATTTTTATACGTAATAAACCTGCTTCTCCAGGGAGACGAGTGGTTCTCGTCGATTGCTCTGCCGATTATATTTCTTAACGCAGCTATTGTGTCATTAAATGTATCGCTTATACACAGCGGTCGGCTTGGCAAAGCGGCGTGCGCCGCCTGGGTCGCTGGTTCGGTCGGCGTTGACATTATGGGTATAGAGGTCATACTTGACCTTTACATGAATGAATCAATACTGCCCCAATGGTCATGGTTTGTGCTTATACCATGCCTGGCCGTATCCGTAATCATGATTATAGTCGACAAAAACTCCAGGATGAAGGATTCTATAAAACGCAGACTGCATACATAAAAAGCAATTTATCAAATTCTCCTGCATTAGACTGGGTCATGATATTGTACATGGGCGTGTCTAGTTAGAATGAAAAATAATAAGCCGGCATTCCTTATGGAGTTAACCGGCTTATTATATATATGTAGGATTTTCATATGATGTTTAGTAATCACAGTGGCATAAAAAGCCATTTTATATAAGTTTGAATACCACATAGGATAATGCCGCGTTAAAAACCATAAGCAGTGGAATTCCAACGGTGAACTTTTTATGCTTGGTTTTATGCCTGAAAATCAGCATCCCCAGCATCGCTCCCAGCGAACCTCCGAAAGCGGCGAGCGCCATTAAAGTCCTTTCAGGTATTCGATAAAGCCCTTTAACGGCGGCGTTCTTGTCAATTCCCATCACTATGAGGGAAACCACATTGAATGCAATAAGATATAGAATGTATAAAGCTTTAACAGTTTCCATGCCAGATTATATATGGCTTGAGGAACTCAGGCGCGTTTTCGCTTGGATCGCTTACGCTAATGACTATAGTTATGCCAAAATCGGATGCAAAACTGTCCAAAGCTAAAAACAGGCTTTCAAGCGATTCGAGCGTATGCTCACCAATCATCCTCATAAAGCCGTCGACAAATATATATTCAAGGTCGTAGTCCTGCGCCGCAAGGCCGGCGACGAATCCGGAAAGCATCTTGGGCCCTTTAACCCTGTACTCAGTTGAGTCGATAAAACGGACGTCTCTCTCAAGTTCATACATGTAATCCTTATTAACATGTATAAAAACAATACTTCCTGTGGCCTCTTTTATGGCGGCGTTGGCCATGTCGATTATATGTTTTGTCTTGCCGGTTCCTTTTTTTCCGTATATAACCTGTATCAATGCAATCGACCCCCTTATTAATAAAAATTCGCTCAGCAGCCTATAATCCATCCCGAATCGATTCGGTATAAAGCAATGGTAACTTATATAATAGTACATTTTAGTCTCCTTGGCAATAGGCAAATGCTAACCGAAAAAACAGGAAACATCGACATGTTGTAGCGTGCGTTAAATAGTAAAAACCGCCGTTCTACGGCAAATTTTTTGAATTAAATTACTCAAATAGTATAGCATTTAAACAATATATGTGCTAATATAAATAATGGGTATACAAGGGTGTGATAGCATAGCTGGCACATTCCGCGATCATAAAAGTGCTATTTATGAGAGCATGTATACCTATACCAAAAAAAAGGGGGAAAACACATGAAAAAGACATGGAAAAAGCTGCTAGGCATACTTCTGGCAGTCGTCTTGGTTCTTCCGAGCCTCACCTCCATCGCAAGCGCGATTGAACCGGGTCTCGATCTGACACCGAAGCAGACGGCTGAAGAAGCTGTTAATGCAGCCTGGGCGTTGTGGGACGAAATCAACGCTCTGGAGGACAGCCTCGAGGCTCAGAAACTTCCAGAAAAGGAACTCGTCTCAAGATTGTACGACTTTGTCGCGTCTCAGGATGAAGTAGAAAAAATAGTCCGTGAAGAAGACGACCAATTCGGATTCTACACAACGGGCAATGTATACAACATCTATGACCGCAAAGAAGAAGGCTTTAAGGGCGGAAATGTCGACGGCATGATCGAAGCTCTGGGCGACCAGATCGAGACCATGGACATCACCCCAGTAGGCAGTCTCAAGATCGGCGTCTACAGCCCCTACTACGGCAGAGACGGCAGTATGACCCGTAACTATTACGAGGCGGCCGTAGGTATGCAGGAAGCTTTAGGCGACGAGAGCGTCATATTTGATTACTATGGCGACGGCAGCCAGTATGGAGAGTTCGCCACAGTAGAAAGCTTCAAAAACTGGAGCGAGTATGGCGTAGTTCTGGTAGACAGCCATGGTTCAATGTCTGGTGGCACCTCCTGGATCTGCTCTCCTCTTATGAGCGACTATGATCCCATCGACGTAACCGAAGGACGCTTGGCGATCTCTGGCGGCGGCGTATGGATCACCGGTACCTTCTTTGAGAAGTACTGCGAACTGCCCAACACATTCATCTATCTTGGAATATGTGAAGGAATGAAATCCCGCGGCCTGTGCGATCCTCTGGTTGCAGCCGGCGCGGGTTTTGTTGCAGGTTACAGTGAGTCCGTCACTTTCCGTTACGATGGAGAGATGATGCCGACAATCTGTGAATATCTCGTCACAGAACATCCGGATAATCCCGGGCGTTTCTATACTGCCGAAGAGGCCTGCGATAAAGCTAAGGAAATCCATGGCCCAAGGGATCCTTACACCTCACCTGCTGCGGTACTTCTTTATGCGGGAAACCCGGATCTGGTAGTCCAGCAGACCCCCATTGCGGCCACAGGCGTTGCGCTGGAGCCCGAATCAGTAGACCTTTACAACAACAACACTTATAAATTCAATGTTGTAACGACTCCCGTCGACGCGAACAACTACACCCTTGGATGGGCCAGCAACAATGAATCAGTTGCTACAGTTGCAGAAGACGGCACCGTTACCGTTGTTGGCGAAGGTACCGCTACAATAACCGTAACGCTGAACGATCAGCTTGAAGGCGGAGTATTTACAGCTACCGCAACTGTTAACGGCCTTGGCAATATGGCGGTTACAGGTATAAGCCTTGATCCTACAGCTATTGACACATATGTTGGCGCAACTCCGGTTGAGATCACCGCTGTGATTGAACCCGCAAGCGCCAGCAACCAGAACATCATCTGGACGAGCAGCAACGAGAATGTTGCAACAGTTGATAATGGCGTTGTAACCGGCACGGCCACCATTACTGCTACGACTGAAGACGGTGGTTTCACCGCCACAGCTACAGTCAACGTTGTAACGCTTGACGACGCGCTCAACGGGGAAGGAAGCAACCTTTCATTCCAGAACGATCCAACCAATCCTTGGATAATGGATGACGGCGACGGAAGAGTATCAGCCGTATCAAATATACAGGGCCAGACTAACGGTGCTAGCACGATTTCAACAACTGTTGAAATGACCGCCGGTCAGACCATGACGTTCGACTGGAAGGTAAGCTCTGAAACTAATTATGACTGGCTTACATTCAAAGTAAACGGAACGCAGGTTAACCGCATAAGCGGAACAAGGGCTTGGGCCACTTACACCTGGAACGCTCCTTCTGACGGCACCTATACCTTCAGCTGGACCTATTCCAAGGATGGAAGCGTTAACGGCGGAAGCGACTGCGGTTGGGTTGACAATGTTAACGTAGGCGACGAAGTACCTCCGACGCCGCCGGTAACACCGACTCCTGGAGACGGCTTTGTAGAGACGAACGAAATCATCCCTGGCGAACAGTACATCATAGCGGTTGATTACTATGGCCAGATCATGATGATGAGCAACGTCCTCGATTCCGACAATAGCATCCGCCTGGTAGGCGATCCCGCTCAGATGAGCGGCAGCGCGATCGTAGGCGGCTACAGCGACAGCCATCTGTGGACATTCTCATCAGCCACTGCGGGCACAATCCAGAGCGTAGGCAATGGAAGGTACTGCGAAGTAGTAAACTACAATGGTTACGCTTGGCTGGGTCTTGCCAACAGCGCGTCCTACAACTGGATCTGGGATGGCAACGGCAACATGAGGACCGATGCGCCGAACGCGGGCCAGTGGAACTATCTGTCATACGCAGACACGGCAAGCGACATAGACCATCCGGCGTTTGACCTGTGGGTATACGGCGATGCCGACTATCTGCCGATTAAGCTGTACAAGGCAAGCGGCGAAGTACCGCCTGTAACGCCGACAGTACCGCCTGTAACGCCAACACCTGGCCCGATAGGCGATAACGCGTTTGAAGACAGCTTCGAAAACGGCATCACAAATAACAAGTGGACGCTGGTAGA
>URFJ01000004.1 GCA_900547135.1 uncultured Eubacteriales bacterium
GGCGAGCCGTGGAACGGCTTTGCTTAGAGTCGGATACGGAGAGGATACACACCGGCTTGCAGAGGGACGCAGGCTTGTAATAGGCGGCGTTGACATACCGTTTAGAATCGGTCTGCTGGGGCACTCGGATGCGGACGTATTGGTGCATTCGGTGATTGACGCGCTGTTAGGCGCTTCAGCTCAAGGCGATATAGGAAGAAGCTTTCCGGATACCGATGAAGAGTACAGGAATATAAGCTCTATTGAGCTTTTAAGGCGAACAGGTATAAAATTAGAGGCCCTCGGCGTTAGTATTAATAATCTTGATGCAACGGTAATTGCCCAGGAGCCAAGGCTTATGCCATATATTGAGCGTATGAGGGAAAACTTATCGTCCGCGTTAAGTCTGAATACGCAGGCGGTAAGCGTTAAGGCCACGACGCCCGAGCACACGGGGCCGGAGGGGCGGATGGAATGTATTAGCTCCAGATGCGTGGCATGCATAACAATGCCGGTCAGGGCCTGCCCGCGTTTTGATGTAGGCATCCAGCGGCGGCAAATTGTGGGGCGGCAAATTGTGGACACTGAGAATACTATGCCGTATGCTTAACCATACGGCGTGGAGCTCTATTTCCGCTTGAACACCATTTCGCATTATGTTATACTTTTAAGGGGAGTTTAAGAATAAAAAAATCGGGAGGTCTTTAATGGAAAACAATCAAAATAACTATTCAGGCGGCCCAGTGGGCAGTAATTCGGGCTCGACCAGTACGAAAGCGGTTTTATCTTTGGTATTTGCAATCGTTGCGTTTGTAATGTCATTTATATCGTCGCTTTTCTATCCGGCAATTATCGGAATTGTACTTGGAATCGTAGCTATAATACTCGCCGTTGGCGAACGCAAGGAAAATCCGGGCAACGGGCTTGCCACAGCGGGTCTTGTTGTAGGCATAATATCCCTTGTGCTCAATGCGATATGCCTTATCGCTTGCGGGGCGATTGTAAGCTTGACGGCATGCGCGGTATTGCCGTTTGTTAGCTAAGAACAATACTTATAAATGCAGTGAAGCATGCAGGCGCCGTCAAGGGCGTCTGCATATATAATTTAGGGATGAGGTGAAATTATGCATCCATTTATAGAATTTTGGGGGATTACCATTCCAACATACGGCGTTTGCTGCGTAATCGGACTAGCCCTGGCTATGCTGCTGCTGTTATACACGCATAAAAAGAGGGGGCTATCCCGTCAGGATGCTTACTATTGCGCGATATTTGCCATAATAGGCGGTTTTATTGGGGCTAAGCTCATGTTCCTTATAGTGGAGCTTCCAACTATCATAGAGAACCCGTCGTTTTTGAAGTCGGCAATTTTAGGAGGCTTTGTCTTCTACGGCGGATTGATAGGAGGCGTTGCGGGCGGAGCAATCTACTGCAAAAAGTATAAGCTAAATATGCTTGAGGTTACGGACGCCTATGCGGCTCCGCTTACGCTTGCACAGGCAATAGGCAGGGTTGGATGTTTTTTTGCCGGATGCTGTTATGGAATGGAAAGCGATTCGCCGCTTGCCATAACATTCCCGGGAAATGGGCTAACGCCGGGAAACGTATCATTGCTTCCTACGCAGCTCTTTGAGTCGGCATTTTTACTTATTCTAACGGCAGTTTTGCTTTTAATATTGAAAAAAAACAAAAAGTCCGGTATTGTTACCGCATGGTATTTCATCCTTTATTCCGTATGGCGCTTTTTTATCGAATTCTACAGGAACGACCCGCGTGGAAGCGTGGGGACCCTATCAACCTCGCAGTTTATAAGTTTAATACTGTTCCCAATAGGGGTAGCCATGCTGATATGGGTTTACTTAAAAAAGAAGGATAAGCCAGCTTCAGGCCAGGATAAGACGACAGAAGAAAGATGATTTTACTGGAATTAGTATTTGTTAATGTGACGAGGCGCCGCTGTTGAAGCGGTGCCTTGGTATATCGGTTTCCCGCAAATATATAAACTTGCCTAATTGCCGCCGGATGCAAAAAATCTGTTCAAAGCTAGAGTATTTTTTATGGGCTGGGAATTGATCGAATTGAAACGGCAAAGCAATCCGCGTTGGACTTTTCAGACGAAAAGGGGGGAGAAAGCCAGCTTTGAGTTAGAAGAATATGAAGCGCTTAAGCGGGTATATAAGATTAAATTTAGGAACTCGGTGCTCAGTTACAGATGTGAAATTGATTCTGAATAGGATTGATCATTAAATATGAATTTGACGGTGAACCCGATTTTAGCCGCTACTCAGGAAGCATTCTGGGGCAAAGCGAGGATAAGGCAATAATAATGAGAGCTGATGATAGGGTTGATGCGAGCCGTATTTCTATACATTTTAACAAACAAAATGACGGGAGGAATAGGCGAAAAGCTGCATTTAAAAATATTATTTTGAAAATGAAGCCGTAAGCGGGGCGATAGTTTAACCCTCAGTTGACAAGGGTAAATACGCCTGGAGGGCCAGATTTGGGCCATATCTATGTTCTGGTAGCTTGAAATAGCGCTGCTAGTCCTGCCCTCCCCGGCCTTGAACCGGCCACAAATCCGACTCCTCGAGATCCTTTGATTTTCGCTCTCCCAGTCCGTGCGGGATGAGGCACGGCCGCGTTGGCGTAGCGGTTACGGCAAGCGGCCGGCACAAAGTCCGGCGCGGGCTGGGCGCGAAAACCGTGTTTACCATAAAGTTGGATGAAAAACGGGCATTTATTGTGAAGCGCAATTTCTACTCCCACCAACAGCTCCGCCCAAGTCACTGCCGAATTCCCTTTAATATAAAAGCGCCTCTTTTCCCCGATATTGCACGATTGAAAAGAGGCATATAAATGTTTTTCGGTTTTGAGCGATTTTCCAGTCAAACGAATATTTTGCGTACCAGGGATATTACTCTAGTTAGTTCGCCAAAGCCGTTCAACCTCTCAAAAGACTTGGATATAGAGGGGGGTTACTTGCCGCAGCAGCACTTGCAGCCGCCGTCCACCTTGGCCATGTGGCAAATGAGGTCGATGACCTTGTTGGAATAACCCCACTCGTTGTCATACCAGGCGATTAGCTTTACAAAGTTCTCATTCAAACTGATTCCAGCGTCCGCGTCGAATATGCAAGTACGAGGATCGGTATAGAAATCGGATGAGACGACCTTATCCTCAGTATAGCCGATAATTCCCTTCCATTCATCGCTTTCCGACGCGGCTTTCATGGCGGCTTTAATCTCGTCATACGATGCTGGTTTGCTTATACGGCAGGTAAGGTCGACAACTGATACGTCGGGCGTTGGCACGCGCAGGGACATTCCCGTAAGCTTTCCATTAAGGGCCGGTATAACTTTGCCAACCGCCTTTGCAGCGCCGGTAGAGCTGGGAATTATATTATGCGCGGCTGCCCTGCCTCCACGCCAGTCCTTCTTGGACGGGCCGTCTACTGTGAGCTGAGTGGCCGTTATTGAGTGCACCGTTGTCATCAAGCCTTCAATTATGCCGAAGTTGTCGTTTATTACCTTGGCAAGAGGAGCGAGACAGTTTGTGGTACATGAAGCATTTGACACTATGTTCATATCGCTTTTGTATTCGTTCTGATTTACACCCATCACGAACATCGGGGCGTCCTTGCTTGGAGCGGAAATGACAACCTTTTTGGCGCCTGCCTGTATATGCTTTATCGCCATATCCATTGTCGTAAATTTACCTGTCGCTTCCACCACGTACTCGGCGCCGCATTCGGCCCACGGAATTTCGGCGGGATCCATACATGCATACACATTTGATATATTGCCGTTTACGATAAGTTTGCCGTCTTGTGCTTTGACGTCCCCGTTAAAGCGGCGGTGCACAGTATCATAGGTCAGCATATAAACCATGTATTCGGGATCTATGAACGGATCGTTTATGCCTACGATCTGTATGTCGGGATTACTGGCGGCGGCGCGGAAAACAAGCCGTCCGATGCGTCCGAATCCGTTTATACCTACCTTGATTGCCATTTGATTTTCCTCCTGATAGTTTACTGGTACTTCTCTATTATATTACATTAAAGGCTTTTTCTATGCAACGGCTTTTCCATTATAACTGGATATATATGGTCTAAAAACTAACGATTAGAAGCCCTGTATTTATTATTCAAACTAAAGATTGAGTCCGCTCCTTCAATAGTGAACGAATACGTGTTATAATCAAGCCATTGATTATGTTTGGAGGATAATATGAAACGTTACATATATGGCCTTATGGCGTCGTTAATGCTGTTGGGAGTTGTTGTGTCAAGCGGCTGCATTAACCTTTATATGCCCAGCGGGCATACGGGTGGTTCACCAAGGGATAACCCTAGCAACTTCGTTGTAATCAAGGATGAAAGAATAAATGATGATGTATCCAAGCTGGATCTGAGATGGATAAAAGGTAAAATTACGTTTCAAAAGAGCGAAAATAACGAATTAAAAATCATACAGAAGGCCGACCAGAGCTTTTTAGAGAATATGGTATTTGTTCATTCAATTAGCGGGGATCAGCTTGTTATTAAAGACGGAAGGTATGACGTCGCCAAATTGATATCCGTCCTGGCGGTGCAGCGAACAGACATAGAGATATATCTGCCGGAGCGGCTATATGATGAAATCAGATGCGACAGCGTTTCTTCCGATGTGATAGCCGGGGATATGACAACAAAGGCTATATGTATAGACATTACAAGTGGCAATATTGATTTAAAGGGAAAACTTGGCGATGTATCCATAAGTACCACCAGCGGCAGCGCCCTGGCGGAAGGGGAATTGTCATCAATTCTAGCTGACACTACCAGTGGGAATATAACGTTTAGCAGCACCGTGGCCATGACAAAGATTGAGGTGAACAATACCTCAGGGGATATCGAAGGCTCATTTATCCATGCTGATGAGGTTAAAATTGACACAACGTCCGGCGATGCAGAGCTTACAGGGGTGACAGAAAGCTTTGATTACGATGCTATAAGCGGAGAACTTAAACTTTCGCTGAACGCTGTTCCCAGCAAGCTCTCTATTGACACAGTATCCGGCAACTCGCGGATCTACCTTGCTGAAAACGACGGGTTTACCGCAAGGGTGGATAAGGTGTCGGGCAGCTTCAAAAGTGATTTCCCGCTTACTGTAAACGGTGACACTCACGTATATGGGGATGGGGGCGCTGACTTTAGCTTTTCCATGGTCAGCGGCAACATATCATTGTATGAAACTGGTAACTGACGTTTAGCAAAGTTTTTTGCAATTAGTGCTTGACTTGTATATCCTGCTGTGTTATTATTAACTTCGCCATCGTTTGGCAGTCGTCGCGGGGTGGAGCAGACCGGTAGCTCATCGGGCTCATAACCCGAAGGTCGAGGGTTCAAATCCCTCCCCCGCAACCAATATGGCGGTGGGCAATAGCTCACCGCCAACTTAAAATTAATACAAAAGATGTGGCGGCGTAGCTCAGCTGGCTAGAGCAATCGGTTCATACCCGGTCGGTCATCCGTTCGAATCGGATCGCCGCTACCACGTCGGAGCAAAGTCCGCTTTGCTCACAATCCCCTAACCGTTTCACGGCTAGGGGATTTTCACACCGCTCCCTTGCTCCTCCTCTCCGCCAAAAGTCACGCTCGCTTCGGCTGCGCCCCCTTAAGCGCGGGCGCGACGCCTCCGCTTCGCCGTAAATCTTTTGTCGCAACCATGTAGATACAAGGCCTGGATTGGTATTCCTGCATCAATTTTTTGTGGTACATCATACAAAATTTTGCCTTAACGCGTTCTAACCCGCCTTTATTATTAAAACTTGATTCAAGTGCCTTTCCCAAATGCTTTTTAAAGGATTTAGCGGTTGCCATGATTATGTTTCTTTGATATCAGCAACAATATGGGGTTCAACTTCACTAATATTAGGCTTGCAGCGCTGTTATAAGATACGCTCACTGGATAAACAGGCTAAGATTGCAGGATATTGGGCCAAAAACAACTGCAAAGCGGCATATGAAAAAAGGTGGCATTAATATGGCGAGATTATAAATTTATACTATTGCGTGATAAATATAGATATGATATCCTATAAATAAAGGCAATGGGGGATCGTTATGAAGAAGTGTTTCCTATTTTGCGTACTGATTATGTTTATAATGGCTTGTGCATCCCCAGCTCAATCCTTTGAGATAGAAGGGGAGATGGTTTATAACTGGAATAAAGTTCAGATAGCCGATAAGATCCCAGCTCAATACGGGCGTATTCCTGTGTTTGCTGACAACTCAACATATAACAACATAGACCGCCGATACTACCTTGACGTTGTGTCGCTGCCATATAATGTGCAAAGGGTTATTAAAGAGGCGGTTGAAACAAATATGCAGGGCGAGGATGCTGTCCACGCAGGCTACAATCTATTCGCCATACTGGAAAGGGATAACCAATACCGCATTTATTTGCCAAACGGCGAGTTCCTATATTATTATGAACTTGAAACCTACAATGCCATTAATAAAATTCCGGAAGAAATTAAAAACAAGTTTCCTCATTTACACATAACTGAAAAGTAATTTGTGTTTGCCAATGCAGAGTCATTATGGTATCTATGATACAAAGTTCTGCAGAGAACGGACACTTATGCGTTAGGTTCAAGATATGAAATAATGTTGTCGTATTTTGTTATTGCTCATCTATTCCGAGTCATATTATAATAATCTATAGAGATCAGTAAAGGTTTCGTTTGGCAAATCCGGCCAAGCGTTGTGCTTGCTAACCGCAGCTTGTATATAATGAAGGGAGAAAATCATTGTGGGTATAATTAAGGCGTCAATCGAAGCGATACGTAGTTCCCTGGCCGACCAATGGCGGGAGATAGTCGAGCCCGACGACATGGGTGCGGGAACGGTGATGACCGGGGGAAGGCTGATACGCAGAAATGAGAACACAAAGGGAACACAGGATCTGATTTCAAACGGATCCGTTATACACGTACAGGTAAACCAGTGCATGCTGTTGGTAGATGGGGGAAAGGTAGTCGATTTTACCGATGAAGAGGGCTATTATATTGTCGATGACGGTGCTCCCAGTTTATTTTCAAAGCAGTTTAAGGATACACTGAAGGATTCGGTAAAACGTATTATGTATGGAGGAGGCACCCCATATAAACAGAAAGTCTACTATATAAACCTTCAGGAGATAAAGGGGATAAAATTTGGAACAAAGACCCCGGTAAATTATTTTGACAGTTTCTACGGCGCTGAACTGTTCCTGCGCGCCCATGGCGAATACTCTATAAAGATAACAGATCCGCTCCTGTTTTACGCCGAGGCAATACCAAGGAATATGGACACCGTTCAGATTTCTGATATAAACTCTCAATATCTTTCCGAATTCCTAAGCGCTCTCCAGGCTGCTGTCAACCGGATGTCAGCCGATGGGATACGAATTTCGCACGTTACGTCTAAGAGCGTTGAACTGAGTAAATATATGGCGACCGCGCTTGATGAGGAATGGCGGCAGCTGCGCGGAATGGAGGTTTGCTCCGTAGGTTTAAGCAGCCTTTCTTATTCCGACGATTCGCAGGAGCTGATAAACATGCGCAACAAGGGAGCCATGCTGTCAGACCCAATGGTGCGCGAAGGCTATGTTCAAGGCTCCATAGCAAGGGGTATAGAGTCTGCAGGCTCTAACGAGGCAGGGAGCATGGCCGGTTTTATGGGCCTTGGAGTGGGCATGAACGCTGCCGGCGGTTTCATGGGGGCCGCGTCCAGCTCGAATATGCAGCAAATGCAGATGAACAGCAGCAGGGCAGGTACCTGGCGGTGCCCTTGCGGAACTGAGAACACAGGCGGGTTCTGTCAGGGATGCGGCAAGCGAAAATCAGAGGAGGGCAATGCCTGGAGATGTGAATGCGGCTCGAATAATACCGGAAACTTCTGCAAATCCTGCGGAAAGCCTAAACCAAAGCAAAATGGTGAGTGGAGGTGTAGCTGCGGCAGCGTCAATAATGCGGGAAAATTCTGCCAGTCATGCGGTTCCAGAAGGCCCGATATGAAGCTTAAATGCGATAAGTGCGGCTTTGAGCTGAATAACGATACGGTTATGCCGAAGTTTTGCCCAAATTGTGGAGATCCCGTTGACGGCGCGGATATGGAGCCCTGACGTTCCCAAAAAAGCCCGATGCTATAGATCAACAGGGCTTTTATATAACAAAAAGATCTATTGAGCCGTTTTATTTAGAAGGCCAAACGCTTACAAGGCTATGGAGGGCAATATGCCGGTATTGATATACAAGTGTCCAAACTGTGATGGAGACGTTCAATTCGACCCTGAATCCCAGGGATTTAAATGCGCATACTGTGATAGCGTTTTTTCAGAGGAGGAGCTGTTGCGGTACGCGCCCAACCAGTCTAAAGGAACGGCGTCTTCATGCAATGGCGATGAAAATAAAGGCGGCGCGGTAATCTATTCATGTCCTACCTGTGGAGCTGAAATAGTTACTGATAATACTACCGCGGCGACGTTCTGCTTTTACTGCCACAACCCTGTCGTACTCTCAGGACGGCTTGAAGGAGAGTATAGCCCTGATAAAATTATACCGTTTACGCTGTCGCGCGAACAGGCTGTAGAAAGGTTCCTGTCATGGGTAGGCAAGAAAAAATATACGCCAAAGGCATTTTTCAGCAAGCGGCAGATAGAGATGCTGTCCGGGGTATATTTTCCTTATTGGATGCTGGACGCGGAACTCGAGGCCAGGCTTGACGCTGTAGCGGAAGACGTGCGCGTATGGCGTACGGGCAATGTCGAAAACAGGGAGGTCAGCAGATACAGGGTTTACCGGGGAGGCACTGTAGGCTTTAAGGGACTCATTAAAAATGCGCTGCAAAAGGCCAACCTGAGCCTGGCTGAATCTGTACAGCCATTTGATGAGGAAGGTTTTTTGCCGTTTTCAACAGCGTACCTCTCAGGCTTTATGGCGGAGAAAAGGGATATAGAGTGGCGCCGGCTTGAGGTAGGCACAAAGCAGGAGCTGGAGGGCTATGCAAAAAGTCTTTTAAAAAGCAGCATAACGGGATATTCTTCAGTTAACCCAGGTCATATGGAATCAAGGTTTATACAGGAAAACCTGGACTATGTCCTGCTGCCCGTATGGGTTTTGACATATGCCGGAAGAGACGGGAAGATGTATTATTATGCAATGAACGGACAGACCGGTAAGATTTGCGGCAAGCTGCCCACCGACAGCAAGAAATTATGGATGCTGTTTGCCGCGTTGGCTTTGCCCATTGCCCTGATATCTATGTTGATAGGATGGTTGTTTATATGATTAGGTTGAATAGGCTTTTTGCGGCGCCGGTTATTATGGCGGTAATTCTTTTAATTATCTATTCGCCCGCTTCGCTTGCCGCTGGGTACGGCGTATATGATGATGCAGGTCTGTTTGACGACGGTGAATATGAGGCGCTACTTGAGAAGGCGCAAAGCCTAAGCGGATCCGCTGAAGTTGATATTATAATAGTAACGACTGACGACGCTGGAGGAAAGACCTCCAGGGACTATGCGGATGACTATTATGATTACAATGGCCTTGGTCCTGACGGCGTACTGCTATTGATCGATATGGATAACCGCAACGCGTATATATCGACAAGCGGTGTTATGATCAGGTACCTTACTGATGCGCGTATAAACTTAATACTTGACGATGTCGTGGCGGAGTTGTCTTACGGCGGCTATTATTCGGCGTCGGTTGAGTTTTTGAACCGCATCGGGGGCTATCTTGACGCTGGCATTCCAAGTGGGCAGCATAACTATGATTCTGAAACCGGAGAGATTGATGAATATGAGCGCGTAGAGACCGTTAGGTTACTGACAGCCGGTAAAATTATAGTATCGCTGGCAATAGGCGCGGTTGTCGGCTTAGCTGTTGTCAGCGGGATAAAGAGAAGCTACAGCATGAAAACCACCGGCTATAGCTACCCATATGCAAGCAAGGGATCGCTTGATCTATCAGAAAAGGCCGATGAATTGATTGACCATCATGTAACAAGGACAGTTATTCATGTCCATCACGATAATGGCGGCGGAGGCGGATCAAGAAGCACAACTCACAGCTCAGGCGGCGGAAAAACGCATGGGGGAGGGGGAAGAGGCTTTTGACGCTTTAGTATAATACTTAGGAGATTATCCCTTTCTATGTATCAGGTGTCCGAACAGCCCGCCTAAAAACATGACGCATGCGTATATTGGGATATATCCCCATGCCGTATAATTATAAAAAATGAACATAGAGGGTATGAAGATGATTATAATTGCAATAGGCAGCCATATTAGGAAGCCGTTTTTAAGCGTATGTATGAACGCGAGCACAAATGAAATAATGGGAAAGATGAGCATAAGTAGCCCAAGCTTGAAGCCAGGTATGATAACCGGCAGAAGATAGAAAGTAATTATGCTTAACAATAAGTATATTAGCGCGCCCTTAATGCTTTGTTTCATCAGTCTATAATCCTTCCACAAAATGGATAAAGAATAATAATCCGTACAGGCATGGTTCGCGCCGTGCCCGAAAAGGGATTTCAAGTAGTATAACACTGAAAATATGGCCAGACAATAAAATCGCAAAAAAACATAACAACTAATAAAATATATAAAAGATTGACTTTCATTACATCACGTGGTAAGTACGATGAAAGGCTGTTAAAGGAAAATAACATTAAGGCAGCGTATTTAAGTTGCTTAAGTTCTTATATACGCGCATTGACTGGTATTAGACCTCCTTTGGCGTTAATCGGTTTTTTAGTCTTAAACGCGGCAGTTATTGGGGCGGCGCTTAGTCTGCTTACGGTTTCCGCTGGAATTATAATTATAAAAAGAACTTGTATGAGGGCGAAAGGCTGCTTAAGATGCGGTAAGATGTCCGATAGTATGGCTGAAATGAAGGCGCCGCATTTAGGACCGACTGTGCGTATTGCGGATGCCGACGACTAGCTTTGGCAGTATCCTTTTGGACTGGTTGCTGTTATTGGCGACCTGTTGGCGTTTCAGAGATTGGGCATTTTGCTCACAATTATGCGAACATAAGGGCGCGCCGTTACAGTCGGTGCGCCCGATATTTTATCAATAATTTTAGGCTGCCATCCCTCCGCTAAATAGTAGAACGATGCGGTTTTGATTACATTTAAGCGTTGAGCCGACTATCTGTTGTCCTCAGGAAGCAGCCCCTTGCGCGTAAGGTCGATTTTACCGTCGGGTTTTATGTCGATAACCCTTACCAGTATCTCATCGCCCAGGGATACAACATCCTCGACACGCTCTACACGCCTGTTGGCCAGCTTTGAAATATGGACAAGCCCTTTTTTGCCAGGCTTGATTTCAACCTGGGCGCCAATGGGAAGGATTGAAACAACCTTTCCAAGGTAAACGTCGCCGACCTCTATGTCCTTTATAATCGTTTCAATCATCCGTTTTGCTTCCGCAGCGGCCGATTCGTCAGGCGACGCTATAAATACGCGTCCGTCGTCCTCTATATCGATCTTTACGCCGGTATCGGCAATGATCTTATTGATCGTCTTGCCTCCAGTGCCTATTACCTCCCTAATCTTATCGGGATGTATGGTGAACCTTAAAATGCGCGGGGCATAGGGGGACATCTCCTCCCTGGGCGCCGGCAGGGTTTCAAGCATCTTGTCAAGTATGTACAGCCTGCCTATCCTTGCCTGCTCCAGAGCGCGGGTTAGAATCTGTTCGTCGATCCCCTTTATCTTTATATCCATCTGTATCGCGGTTATGCCGTCGCGAGTGCCCGCAACCTTGAAGTCCATATCGCCCAGGAAGTCCTCAAGGCCCTGAATATCGGTAAGTATAGCTATACGGTCGCTTTCCCCATCCTTGATCAGGCCCATGGCCACGCCTGCCACCGGTTTTTTGATGGGAACGCCTGCGTCCATAAGCGAAAGGGTACTGGCGCATACGGAAGCTTGAGATGTAGAACCGTTCGAGCTTATTACTTCGGATACTAGGCGTATTGCATACGGGAAATCATCCTCATTAGGAAGCATTGGGAGCAAGGCCCTTTCCGCAAGCGCCCCGTGGCCTATCTCGCGCCTTCCAGGCCCGCGCATCATGCGCGTTTCACCCACGCTGTAAGGAGGCATGTTATATTGATGCATGTAGCGCTTATACTCCTCCTCGCCTATTCCGTCGAGCGTCTGCCCGTCGCCCATGGCGCCCAGGGTGGCAACGGTAAGCACCTGCGTCTGCCCGCGCGTAAATACGGCGCTTCCGTGAGTGCGGCTCAAAATGCCTACTTCCGACCATATTGGGCGTATCTGCTCATGCGTACGGCCGTCGGGACGTACATTTTTATTTATAATTTTATCCCTTACTATCTCTTTAGTGAAGCCATAAAGGATATTGTCTATATCCGAAGCCGAGTCTGGGAACTCTACATCAAACTGAGCTATGGTGTCTTCCTTAACCTTTTCGGATCGCTGTTCGCGTTCCTTCCGGTCAAAGGTATCAAGGGCCCATTCCATATTCTTGTACGCATACTCGCGAACCTTTGCCGAAAGCTCCTCGTCGGGCTTGTATACCTCGAATTCACGCTTTGGTTTACCAACTTCGGCGGCTATCTCGTCAATAAAGGCTACAATTTTCTTTATCTCCTCATGCGCGAATAAAATTGCGCTGAGCATCTCCGCTTCCGTCAGTTCTCCCGCTCCAGCCTCAACCATCATTACAGCGTCCTTTGTTCCCGCTACTGTAAGATGGAGGCGGCTCAGTTCGCGCTGCAGGCTGTTGGGATTGATAATGTATTCCCCATCCAGATAGCCAACGTTGACAGCGCCCGTTGGCCCCATAAACGGCGCGTCGCTTATGCTCAGCGCTATTGACGAGCCGATCATGGCAAGCACATCGGGCTGTATATCCTGCTCTACGCTCAAAACGGTTGCTATTACCTGTACGTCGTTATAAAATCCCTTTGGAAACAGGGGTCTCAGAGGTCTGTCTATCAGCCTAGAGGTAAGCACAGCCTTTTCAGTAGGCCGTCCTTCCCGCTTTATGAAGCCGCCGGGGATTTTTCCAACGGCATACAGCTTTTCCTCAAACTCACAGCTCAGCGGCAGAAAATCAACCCCGTCCCGAGCGGTTTTTGAAACCGTTGCGCATACCAGCACCGCCGTATCCCCGCAGCGCAACAGGCATGAGCCGCCGGCTTGTCCGGCATATTTGCCGGTCTCCACCGTTAGCGTACGGCCGGCGAGCTCCATTTTAAAAACTCTCTCCATGAAATTTCTCCTTCTAATTATTCATCTAATTATTATACCACGAAATAACGATTATGTGACAAAGGGCAGATCGGAATTATTAGAAATTGGAGTGTATGTTAAAATGAATTTAAAATTATTTTTTTACGTTTTTAAAGCTTAATACAGGCTGGTTTATAGCACATTTTAGTAACCAGCGCGACTATCGTTTCTAAAAGGAGCGGCCAGCTGATAAAAACTAAAATGATAAAATACTATACTAGGACATGGATGCGGAGGGAACGCGAATCAATAAATTCAGAGCATGTGGGATTTATAAAAAGGCGCCTTTTTATAAATCCCAGAAGCGATCATCATCCCTTTTATGCTGTTATGCTATTGGTTTCTCTTCATAGTTTTTTCAAGCAGACGTACTATGTTTTTGCTGCTTAGATGGCACACTATTGAATTGAGCGCGTCAAGGTCATAGCCATTGTCAATAGCTTTAAATATCAATTCGGAAATCGAATCCTCATCCATATGGCAGGCCAGGCGTTGTGCAATAATGCGTATATCGCCCCCCGATTCTATAGCCTCGAATGCCATTGCGGAGATGTCGTCTTCGTCCATATAGCATAGAATCGGAAGGATATCATCAATGGTGCTGCCGTTGTTCATGGCCTCCAGGGCCAATGCTGACACGCCCTTTGAATCCATGTGGCAGGCAATGGGCGCTATCGCGCTTATCCCGTAGCCCCTGCCGGCCGCCTTTAAGGCGATGGCGGTTGCGTCCTCTTCACTAACATAGCATATAAGGGGTGTAATCTCGTCTATGCTGGCATTTGAGTCCAAGGCGCTTAGTATAAGCTTAGCCACGCCGTCCTCGCTCATATAGCACGCGATGGGGGACAGGGACGCAATAGTCCCTCCAAACCCTAGCACCTTAAGCGCCGCGGCGTCGATTCCGCTCTCAGTCATATAACAGGCAATCGGAACGATGGCGTTTACGTCTTCCATGCATTTTATAGCGTTTAGCGCAATGGAGTCAACGTCGTCCTCGGCCATATAGCATGCTGCAGTAGCTACCTCTTCAAGGCTGCAGCCCAGCTCCACAGCCCTGTTTATGACCTTTGCAAGCCCATACTCCCCCATATAGCATGCAAATGGCAGTATTGATCCTATCTTTCCGCCTCTATTAAGAATTTTTATAGACAAAGCAGCCAAATCGTCCTCATCAAGATGGTACGCAATTTTTTTTAGCTGGGTCACGTCCAAATCGTCCTCTTCCTCAATACCCTCAAGGATGTCCTCTTTAATTATTACATCGGCCTGCTCCCTGGTAAGTATCGGCGCTATCTCCTCAAATTCGTCCGCCGTCACCGGCTTGTCGCGCTCTGAGCCCTCCAGGATATTCTCAATTATCTGGGTGTGGCGGGCTCTCCCAAGCAATGTGTCAATGCTGACGCCAAACAGCTCGGACAGCGCCGGCAGCTTGGATATATCCGGCATGGTTTCGCCCCGCTCCCAGTTGCTTATGGCCTGAAAGCTAACGCCCATCCTGTCCGCAAGCTCCATCTGCGTAAACCCTTTTTCTTTTCTTAAGTTGGCAATCTTCCTGCCTATTGATTTCATATCAAACATGGCCTATCTCCTTAAAAATTTTTGACATCCGTACGGTAAGCTAATTCTAGCCCTTATTATGTCCATCAGTCAAACAAGCTGTGCTTGAGTAGCGTTAAAATCAACTCAAGCAGGGCTTGAGCCGGATAAAACCATGATTAACAAGCGATTTTCCATTACATAGAACAGCCCTCCGCGATTCAGCGAAGGGCCTGTCCATACTAAACCCGTCTTTATTAAGTTGATGCGTTTATATTAAGAATCGCTACCTATACGAGTTCATCTTGTTGTAAATCCAGTTGTCGAACTTAACAAACTCTCCCTTATCACCTCTTACGATGCCGATTATCCTGTTCTCATCGGCGTTGAGCACGGGACCGCCGCTCATCCCGTAGTCGTAATGCCTTTCTACTCTAACAAGCCGTCTCCCTGTTCTGGTTACTTTGCCCCTAACAAGCCACATGGTGTCCTGCATGAGACCGGGATAGCCCTGCCCCCTTGTATACCTGCCATTCAGGCTGGTGTTGTCGCCAACGGACATCATGGTCATCTGGTCGGGAACGGTATTCCTGTCCACCTCTATAACGCCCCAGTCGTCGGTTGCGTCGCCGGAATTATACCAATATCCGCCTACCTCCATATATTCCGAATAGGCCGTTCCATAAGGCCTTTGCGGTGAGGCGCTTCTGCATGATGGAATAGCGGTTATCCTTCCCGCCCACTGGCCTGATACTGGGTCGTAGAGGTTGTGCCCTGCTGTTCCAAGATGATACGGCCCTATTTTAAACGCGGAACCGATATACTGCTGGCCGTCAAGGCTATACGTCAAACGAAACGTACTGAGCGTGTTAGAGTAATTCTGCGGGTTCTCTTCGTGCCAAGTATAGGGCCAATCCTTAAACAAAGGGTTTGAGTGTTCCTTTTCCGAACTGTATGTTGGTTGATTCGCCTGGGAGGTATCATTCCCGTATTGATTCTCTTCAGTCATTCTCGTTATCTCGGAGTTGTCCACAATAGCTTCGGTCTGAGTTATGCAGTCGTATGATACCGAATCGCTTGGCGTGTAATCAGAATCAAGATCGTTAAATCTTTCGTCATTCTCGTCCAGGGATTCAACCCCCCTTACGGACGCGTTCCTGGCCAGATAATCGACCAAATCCTCGCCCGCCTGTCCGCCCTCATCGATCACGCGGCGCCAATCTCGTCCTCGGGAAACGTGCCAGGCTCGGCGGCATAGACCTTATCGATTATGTCCAGCACATCCTGCGGGATGGTCTGCGTCTGCTCAGTCAGCCTTGTAATTTCAGAATTGTCCACAATGGTTTCGGTCTGTGTAATGCAATCATATCCTACCGAATAATCGCAGGGCGTATAGTCAGCGTTAAGGCCGTCGGACTTTTCATCATAGCTGCTTTCAACCTCCCTTACGGACGCGTGTTCGGCCAGATATTCGATCAGGTCCGCGCCTGCCTGCCCGCCTTCGTTGATCACGCGGCGCCAGTCCTCCTCGGACACCTCGTCCTCGGGAAACGTACCAGGTTCGGCGGCATAGATCTTATCGATTATGTCCAGCACATCCTGCGGAACTGCTTCCGTATTGCCTGAAGCAACGTTTGGGGCCATTGCCGCGGGTAGCAAAAACACCGTGGCTATCAACAGGCAAAACAGCGATTTAAGACGTCTCTTCATGTTGACCTTCCTTTCTATTAAAATTATATAATAACTGCCTATCAGCAATTAATATCTTAATAATTTGCTTCAAAGCAAATAAAATTATTTAAATCAATTATCTTCACCCCTTTCATAATAATCCTTATTATAATCTACCCATTCGCCATATAAAATCGAAAAATCATCTGGGGACAATTTTTCGCCTGGCTGTGGCATTTGTGCCCTTGGGTCACCTGTGGATTCTCCCAATGTTCCTTGATAAAACTCCATACAATACTCCTCTGTCACCCAGCCCGGCAGCTTATCCTTCCTGTCCTCATAAAACTCATGGACAATCTGTTCATATGGCTTCTGCTTTTTTGAACAGGCGGGCAATACAATCAGCATAGCCGTAATCATAAGGATAAGAGCCGCGACAACAAATCTTTTAACTGATTTCATTACACTACAAACCTCCTTTTGAATTGTCAACATATAAGATACATTATATGATACATAATAAGCATACTACATGTTGTTGTCAACCTTTTTATCAATATATTGCACAGATCCGAATTAAGATACCAAATTTTAAATAATTTATCCAGAATCTTTAGAGTGTTGTTTATTCAATCTCTCTCGATTTACTTTCATAATAATCCTTATTATAGTTTACCCATTCGTCACATAGTGCCCCATATTCTTGTGAAGATAGTCGTCGTTCTCTTAGTACAGAGCTGAGAGGATGGCCAAGCACAGTTAATTTCGTCCGTTACTCACCCACTATACTCATCTACATATTCCTTGGTATAATCATGCCATTCGTCATATAATGCCGCGTAATCATCCGGAGAAAGCGGTTCATCCAATATTATAGGGGAAGGCAGTGGAGAGCTTTCGACCCAATACTTGCTGCGATAATAATCTAAGCAGAACTCCTCGGTAACCCAATCCGGCAGCTTATCCTTCCTGTCCTCATAAAACTCATGGACAATCTGTTCATATGGCTTCTGCTTTTTTGAGCAGGCGGGCAATACGATCAGCATGGCGGCAATTATAAGGATAAGAGCTACGGTTACAAATCTTTTTGCCAGTTTCATTACACTACAAACCTCCTTTTAAATTGTCAACATATAAGATACCTTATATAATACATAATAAGCATACTACATGTTGTTGTCAACCTTTTTATCAATATATTGCGCAAATCCTAATTAAGATACCAAATTTTAAACAATTTATCCCGAATCTTTAGAGTGCTATTTATTCAATCCCCCTCGATTTACTTTCATAATAATCCTTATTATAGTCTAGCCATTCGCCATATAGCACCCCGTAATCCTCAGGAGATACCCGTTCAATAGAACCTGGCGAAAAATGAGGACGATCATCAACATCCCAATACAAGGATTTGTAAAACTCCATACAATACTCCTCGGTAACCCAGTCCGGCAGCTTATCCTTCCTGTCCTCATAAAACTCGTGTACAATCTGTTCATATGGCTTCTGTTTTTTTGAACAGGCAGGCAATACAATCAGCATGGCTGAAATTATAAGGATAAGAGCCACGGTTATAAATCTTTTTGTCAGTTTCATTACACTTAAAACCTCCTTTTAAATTGCCGCAATTACAGTCCTTTAAACCTAAATCAGGAATTGAATTATAATAAATACCTTATATAATTAATAATACGCATATAGCGCTGTAAAAGTCAATATTCTCTTTTAATCTTTTAAAATTAATAAAAAACGGGGATTGAACTGTAAAAGCTCAATCCCCGCAGTTTATACGTATTATCTCAACTATTTAAAATTACTTTCTCAGGTTCAGGCTTGCGATTATGGACCTGTAGCGCTCAATGTCCTTGGCCTTGAGATAGTTAAGCAGCCCTCTGCGCTTACCAACCATCTTGAGAAGGCCCCTGCGTGAGTGATGGTCCTTTTTGTTCTGCTTGAGGTGCTCGTTAAGATGGTTGATTCGTGAGGTAAGTATTGCTATCTGTACCTCCGGTGATCCGGTGTCGCCCTCGTGCAGCTTATACTGTTCGATAATCTGAGTCTTTAAGTCCTTATCCATTTTTGCTTTCTCCTTTAATTTCATATCCCCGACAACTGCGCCTGGCGGTGGAGTATCGCCAAACCAAGCAACGGGTCTAATTTACTAAATAATAATAACATATGTAACCAGGATTGTAAACATAGTTTGGACTCTATTTTGCCATCTTTAAAGCAAAATACTCCTTCGCGCACCGAACATCCTCATTGATCTGGGCGGCCAGATCGGGTACCGATGGAAACTTTCGGTCGTCCCTCAACCATTTAAGGAACTCAACCCTTAGCGCCTTGCCATAGATGTCGCCGGAAAAGTTGAGTATATGGGTTTCAACTGTCGTTTCTATGCCGCCCACGGTCGGGTTGTTCCCGACATTGGTAAGCGATTGCATTGTTTTTCCGTTGATATTTGCATGCGTTACGTAAACGCCGCTCTTGGGAAGAACTTTATCGCGAATATCCTTTAAATTAGCGGTAGGGAAGCCCATTGAGCGGCCTATTTTCCTGCTGCCTACTATATGCGAGGTAATGGCGTATGGTGCGCCAAGCAATATGTTGGCGTCTTCGAGGTCGCCCGATTCTATCAGCTTTCTGATCCTGGAGCTTGATACGGTAACGCCATTAAGCTTTACCGGCAAAACGATGGATGATTCAAAGCCAAAAGCCTTTCCTAGCTCACGCATGGTCTCCGCGTTTCCGGCGCCTCTGGCTCCAAATGAATAGTTAAACCCCATCACAGCATGTTTCATTCCATGCTCATTAACCAGCATAGCTGCAAAATCGGCAGGTGGCGTATTGGCCATCGACGCGTCGAACCGCACGGCCTCAACGTCTATTCCAAGGGATTTAAGCGTAGAAATGCGCTCGTCGCTTGTGGTAAGCAGGCGGGGAAGGGATCCAAACAGCTCGGAGGGATGGTTTAAAAACGTAAATGCAATGGGTCTGCATCCCGTTTCGGTCGAAATCCTCAGCGCCGTCCTTATCAGCTCCCTATGTCCTATATGAACCCCATCGAACATTCCCAGGGCAATAACTGAACTCATACACATCAATATACACCTCGTTTAATTCAACATAAGGCTCATTTTAAGCATGCCGTTATCAACCGCGCCAAGCCCTAGGAAATCATCGTTAAGATAAATCCTGTATAAAGAGTCCGTATCGCCGCCGGAAATGCCGCTGTAAGGGATCTCAGCCCCATTTATCAGCATCCTGCGCTGTTTTTGGTTATTCAGGTCCATGCGGATTTCGGGAATATGGCTGATTGCGGCGTCAACAGGGATCAGCGCGCGGCCGAGCGCTCCCTGCTCCTTCATATGCCTTAATTCCGCAATGGAGTAGGCGTTTTCAACAATAAGTTCACCGGATAGCGTTCTCAATAAAAACCTCATATGGGCATATGTACCCAAGGCGATCCCTATATCGTGGCATAGCGTCCTTATATATGTGCCCTTTGAGCACAGGATGGACATTAAAAACCTGTTATGACCGGTTTGCCTTATTATATCAAGCGAATGAATCGTAATTGTCCTCAGCTTTTCACGGATATGAGCGCCGGCGCGGGCAAGCTTATAAAGCTTTACGCCATCCTGATTGGCCGCCGAGTAGATAGGCACGCATTGTTCTATGTTTCCCGTGAACTTTGGCAGGATGTCAATAAGCTCTGAAAGGCTAACGCGCTTATCGCATACGCCCGTAACCTTGCCATAAGAGTCCTGCGTATCGGTTGACACGCCGAATTCTATCTCAGCTATATATTCTTTTTTCTTATCCACTAGATAATCGAACAGCCGGGTAGCACGGCCAACGCAAATAAGCAGTACTCCCGCAGCGCCCGGGTCCAGCGTGCCGGCATGCCCGATTCTTTTTATCTCAAATATCTTTCTCAGATCCGTTACAACATCTGAGGATGTTAACCCAGGGGGTTTAAGCACCGAAAGCACGCCCTCATACCCGCGCTCTGATTCAATCCCCTTTGCATAATTACTAGTCATACGTTATTTCAAATTCCGCACTTAATAATATTAGTATACTTTAGAACTCCAAATCTTAACTTGCCGATCAGTCTGCAGTCGAGCCTTTTTGAAGTTCCTTTACCGATGCATCAAGTATCATGGCTCTTGTTCGCGTTAGGGCAAAATGCGACGTAAAGCCCGCCGCCCTTGCGTGGCCGCCGCCGCCAAACCTTTCGGATATCTTTGCAACGTTGGCATAATCCTTAGATCGCATGCTGATCTTATAGGAGCCGTCGCGTGCCTGCCGCACAAACACCGCTATTTCAACCGTATCTATGTCCCTGATATGCTCCACAATGCCTTCGCAATCGTCGTTAGTGGCGTGAGCGGACGCCATATCTTCCTGATCTACAGCTATGAGTCCAATCCTTCCATCCTCAAACAGTTCAAGCCGGTTTAACGCCATTCCCAGCATTCTAAGTTTTGAACAAGGGAAATTGGAGTAGATCAGCCGATTAAGCCTTGACGCGTCGGCGCCCGCTTCAATGAGCTTTGACGCGGTCAAAAGGGAGTTGGGCGTAGTGTTGCTGTGAGAGAACCTTCCGGTGTCCGTCAGCACTGCCGTATAAAGGCACGTGGCTATATCGCCGTCAATCGCTACACCCAATATATTGGCAAGTTCGAATATTATCTCGCCCGTTGACGACGTAACGCCGGATATATAGTTTGCCTGCGCGAATCCTGCATTTGTAGCGTGGTGGTCTATTGCAACGGTTGTTTCAGCGGCGTCAAAAAGCTTTGCCGCAATGCCCATTCGGTGCTTATCAGCACAGTCCACAGCTATCACGCATCTGGTGCGTCTGGCGTCCGCGGCGTGTACGATCCACTCGGACCCGGGCAGAAATCCGTATATGGGCGGCAACCGACCATCGCATACGGGCTGGCTGCGCTTACCCATAGCCTCAAGGATTAGCTGAAGGCCCAGCATAGAGCCAAGCGCGTCGCCATCGGGCGATACATGCGCGACAAGAGTGAAATCATCGCCGCATGTTATAATGGATGCGATTTCGTTTAGGCTATTCATCGGAGGGTCCCTTGTCTGAGGCCATAACCTCGTTGATTACCTTTGATATATGTACGCTGTACTCTATCGAATCGTCCTTGACGAACACAAGCTTCGGAATGCGACGTATATCTATGCGGCGTCCAAGCTCACGGGCGATAAAACCCGATGCGTGGTTCAGAGCTTCTACAGTATCATTTCGTATTTGCTCATCCTTATCATAAACGCTAACCCGAACCTTGCACAGCATCAGGTCGCTTGTTACGTCAGATGTTATAATTGTAGTCATTGGCGAGATCCTAGGATCCTTAAGATCTCTTATAACATCGCTTAATCCCTTCTTTATCTCCTCGCCAACCCTGTCATACCTGTTTATCATTAGCTTTCTCCAGTTTATTATATTAGACTGACAACGGAATGGGCTGCATTAATTCCGCATACCACTATAGTTCTCTTTAAAGGCGGAGCCAATCCATAAACCGGACCATGGTCCCGTATATTGCAACGCCTCCGCCTTTCACGTATAAAATTTTTTAACCGAACGCCGCATGGCTTTCACCGAGTGGTTTACCGATTAACCTCCTCAATTATATACGCTTCAATAATGTCGCCTTCGTGTATATCATTGAACCCCTCGATGCCAATGCCGCATTCATAGCCAGTAGCAACCTCTTTTGCATCGTCTTTAAAGCGCTTCAAAGACGAAATCTTGCCTTCATGAATTACAATTCCGTCTCGAACCACCCTTACCTGGGCGTTTCTGGATACCCTGCCATCCTGAACATAAGCGCCCGCGATGGTACCGACGCCGGACACCTTGAACGTATTACGAACGGATATGCGTCCAAGCTCCACCTCTCGGAATACGGGCGCGAACAGTCCTTTCATAGCCTTCTCTATGTCCTCAATGGCGTTATAGATTATCCTGTATAGGCGGATATCAACCTTTTCGCGTTCGGCAGTCTGCTTCGCCGTGCTGTCGGGGCGTACGTTAAAGCCTATTATAATGGCATTAGACGCTGCGGCGAACATTACGTCCGATCCGGTTATTGCGCCTACGCCGCCATGTATGCAGCGGACGCGGACTTCCTCGTTTGAAAGCTTTTCAAGGGCCTGCTTTACCGCCTCTACAGAGCCGTGCACGTCAGCCTTTACGATAATATTTAGATCTTTAACCTGGCCTTCGGCAATCTGGTTGAAAAGATCGTCAAGGGATACCTTTGACATCATCTTAAGCTGCGCCGCCTTTTGCTTGTCGCGCCTTTCCTCGGCGACCTGCCTTGACAGCTTGTCGGCTTCGGCGACGTTTAAGACATCGCCTGCCGAGGGGACCTCGGAGAAGCCGAGCACCTCTACGGGCTGCCCTGGCCCTGCCGACGTAACCCTTCTGCCCTTGTCGTCCATAAGCGCGCGGACCCGTCCATAGGCTGTTCCCGCAACGATTGTGTCACCGATTTTAAGAGTACCGTTCTGCACAAGAACGGTAGCGATAGGGCCTCTGCCCTTATGTAATTCGGCTTCAATTATTGTACCCTTTGCAATACGGTTTGGATTGGCCTTAAGCTCGAGCACCTCGGCCTGCAAAAGCACCATCTCGAGAAGCGTTTCTAGGTTTTCACCGGTTTTTGCAGAAACTGGAACGCAAATCGTATCGCCGCCCCATTCCTCGGTAACCAGCCCATACTCGGTGAGTTGCTGTTTTACCTGTTCGGGGTTTGCGTTGGGCCTGTCGATCTTGTTTATAGCGACAATTATCGGCACGCCCGCCGCCTTAGCGTGATTGATCGCCTCAACGGTCTGAGGCATTATTCCGTCGTCGGCTGCTACAACAAGTATTACTATATCAGTCACCTGTGCGCCGCGTGCGCGCATCGACGTAAAGGCCTCATGGCCGGGAGTGTCTATAAATGTGATTGGCCTTGCGTTGCACAATACCTGGTATGCGCCTATATGCTGGGTAATTCCTCCAGCCTCGCCGGATGTTACGCTTGAGTGGCGTATTGCGTCAAGTAGCGAAGTCTTGCCATGGTCTACATGCCCCATGATTGTCACTACAGGGGGCCGCTCAATCAGGTTTTGCTCCCCGTCCGCAAGGGCGCTTTCCTGAAGGACGTCCTCAAATGTTTTCAGTGGCTGATATTCAAGCTCTATGTCATAATCAGCGGCAATCAATGAGCAGGTATCATAATCAATATCCTGGTTAATGGTTGCCAAAGTGCCAAGGTTGAATAGTTTCTTTATTATTTCCGCCACGGGTTTGCCTATCTTCTCAGAGAGGTCTTTAACGGTTATTGTTTCCGTAGTGATCACCGCCTTTTCGATCTTTACAGGTTCCGGCTTATGTACGGGCTGCTGCTGTTTCCTGGCCTTTGGGTATCTTGAGCCAAACTGCGTTTCGTCATCCCAGCCGCTTGCGCTATCCTTTATTGATTTCCGATTCCTGGATTTTTTATCGTTGTCACGGGTTTTATTTTTATCGGGCTTATCCCTGCCGGAGGGCTGGGGCCGCTTTTCACCCTGTCCGGCTTTTTGAGCGTCAGTCTTTGGCGCCTTAGGCGCGGCGTCCGATGCGCGTTGTGCCGGCGGCGCGGGCTCCTTGCTCTGTCTTGGCGGCCGGTTATCGGGTTTGGGTGCGCGGTCGCGCGGCGGAGGCGTTTGCACAATCTCCGTCACAGTTGTTTCAGGGCCGTTTATGTCAATATCGGGTTTGGTCTGTTGGACAGGTTTAGGCGCAGAAGCCGGACCGGCCATCGTCTGGTCGTCTTGATCCGTTATGGCCGCTTCCGGCTGGCCTTCAGCTGCAACGACATTGCCGTCTTCATCATTACCGCCGACATGTACGGCCAGAGAGGCGTCCGATTCGAGATTCTTAAGGAACAGCTCCCTGCGTTCACGCTCCTGCTGAGCCGCGCGTTCCTGCTTTTCCTTCTCTATTAGCTGGGACTCGCGCCGCTTTACACCCTGCAGGGCGGTGCTTACATCGCCGTGGATAAGCTTTATCCGCTCAAACAACTCCTTTACTACTTCGTCCAGCGCATACACTGAATCCGTAATCTTAACCTTTGACATCAACAAACACCCCCGTTGTCTGCGCCATTATGTGGCGCTTTGGTATAAATCCCTTTTATCATATCCGCAAACCCCCTGTCGGTTATAGCAGCAACCATTCTGTTTCCCCTTCCTATCGCCCCGCCGAGATTCTCAACCTCAAGGCATTCAATTCCGTGGTTTATGCTTCGCTCAGCCCATCTTTTAAGCGTTGCCTTGGAGGCGGAGGAATCAAGCAGTATCAACAGCGCCCTTTGGGATCCCAGAACCTTTTGAACAGCGACCTCCCCCGAATAGCATTTGCCAGCTTTCATAGCGAAACCTATGGCTGACATGAGCCTGCTTTCACTCATCCGCGCTCAAGCTCCCTTCCAAGACGTTCGAGAAGCTCTCCGTCAAGCTTGCGTTCCAATGCGCGCTCAAGCGCCTTGGTTTTTACGGCGCGCTCAAGGCACAGCTGGTTTTTGCATAAGTATGCTCCCCTGCCGGACACCTTGCCGGTTAAATCAATCGTAACGCTGCCCTCAATGGGACGAACAATCCTTACAAGATCCCGCTTGGGAAACATATTTCTGCATCCTACGCACATACGCATAGGCGTTTTTTTAGGCATTTCGTCGGCCACCTCCTAAAGGACTGGAGAGCAATCAGCGTTAAATCTCAGGCGTCTCCTCGCCCGAGTCCATGCGCTCCATTTCCTCTTCCATCTGGGAATTGCTCTTTATGTCTATTTTCCAGCGTGTAAGCTTAACCGCCAGTCTGGCGTTCTGGCCATCCTTGCCAATAGCGAGCGAAAGTTGGTTGTCAGGGACGACAACTCGGGCCACTCCATCGAACCTGTCACCATTCTCTTCATATTTGGCTGGCTTGGTATAAACCATAAGGACCTTTGCGGGGCTTAGCGACTTAGCTATGTATATGGCGGGATCCGGATCCCATGCGATTATATCTATTTTTTCCCTGCGCAGTTCTTCAACGATGCGCTCAACGCGCATTCCCTTTTGACCAACGCACGCGCCGACGGCGTCAACGCGGCTATCAGTTGAATATACGGATATCTTTGTGCGCGAGCCTGCCTCCCTGGCTATGCCTTTGATTTGAACCAGTCCGGCGTGAATTTCAGGCACTTCAAGCTCAAACAGGCGCTTTACAAGACCGGGATGCGTGCGGGAAACAAAAACCTGAGGGCCTTTGTTGGTCTTTCTTACTTCCAAAACGTATACCTTAAGCCGCATATTGGTTTCGTAGGTTTCTCCAGGCGGAATCTCTCTGGCGTCAAGAAAACCGCTTGTACGGCCAATGGAGAGATAAACCCCTGTTTTATCCACGCGCTGAACAATGCCCGTGAGCATCTCGGTTTCCTTTTCCATATATTCGTCATAGGCGTTTGACCGTTCCGTTTCGCGAATGCGCTGTACAACCACCTGCTTTGCCGTCTGTGCGGCAATACGTCCAAAATTTTTGGGGCGCACTTCTTCCTCTATTACATCGCCTACCTCGTATAATGCGTTAATGCGTTTAGCGTTTTCAAGCGAAACCTGAGTAAGCGGTTCCTCAACAATTTCAACTACAGCCTTGGAGGCGTAGATCTTTGCATCTCCCGTTTCTATATCAACTTCGGCCCTGGCGTTTCCGACATTGCCGTAGTTCCGCCTATAGGCGGATATCAACGCAGCCTCAAGGGCCTCTATGAGTTTCTCCTTGCTTACGCCGCGTTCTTTTTCTATCACATTCAGCGCCTCTATGAATTCAGCATTCATTATAATATGTCAACTCCTTCCGGATTGTCTACTCAAACTCTATCACCGGCTTTACAGAGGAGACCTCCTTCCTTAGAAAGCTTAGCAGCTCTCCGCTTTTATGTTCGGCTATTACAAAGGAAAGCTGATCATAACTCTCAAGTAAACCCGTAAATTCCTTTTTTCCACTCTTTGGGGCGTAAAGCTTTACCACGGTCTTTTTGCCTAGGTTACGTTCAAAATCCCTGTCGCTTTTTATCGGCCTGTCAAGCCCCAAGGAGGAAACGCTTAGGTAGTATTGCTCTGATATGGGGTCGGCTTCGTCCAGAATCGGATCTACCGCTCTGCTTACACGCTCGCAGTCCTCCATTTTGATGCCACTGGGCGAATCTATAAACAGGGTAAGCACCATGTGTCCCTGTTCCTTTTTATACTGCACCTCCACAAGCTCATATCCGAGTTCTTGAACGGTGCCATCAACCAACGCAAATACATCGTTTGTCAATTTCATAGCTGTCTTTCACCCTCCGTTTGGATGTACGCGCCTAAATCATGAAAAACCAAGGCTCCCTAATTTTCTTAATTCATAAATGAAAGGTGGGAGAACTCCCACCCTTTAAGAACCTTGAAAAAAAGGCACAACACCATACGTTTACAATTATAACATCATATAATCATAAGCGCAAGCGATAATTTGCAATTAAACAAAAATAATATGAAAAATATATTTTTATTCCTATTGAATTTTTAATTTAGTTGGTGTAGAATACTATTCGTGCCGTTCCTCCTTAGCTCAGTCGGTAGAGCATGCGGCTGTTAACCGCAGTGTCGTTGGTTCGAGTCCAACAGGGGGAGCCATAGAGAAGCCCGAAAGTCAAGTACTTTCGGGCTTTTTCGTTTATAGGAACGGGCAGAAATTGATAAAAACCTGTTTTACCGACAACATTACCGACAACATATTTAGAGATTATCAGTGATGTTTCGCAAGCTATCATAGTCCGGAGACTGATAGTATTTCGTCATACTTGCGTCAGCATGGCCGATCAGCGCAGCCTTATCGGTATCCGATCCCCGTACGTTCTTCATTAGATTGGCAAAGGTATGACGGCAGGAGTATGGCACACGGCCTTTTATGCCAAGAGCCTCCATCAGAGGATTAAACGCAACATCCCTAAACGTCTTATCATTCATTTTCTTTCCGTCCTTCCGAGGAAACAGATAGGTTTCATTGTGCGATAATCGTTCAATTATTGGTTGTATTTTGGGTGACAGTGTTACGGTGCGGTTTTTCCCTGCCTCAGTCTTAAAGCCGCCTGTGAGCGTCTTGCGGAGCGCGTCATAGGCGTCTACGGTGAGAGATAACATTTCGTTGGGCCGGAAGCCTGTATAAATCATGCAATAAACATAATCGGCATAGTCGTACTTCCCAATGGCCTGCCTGATTTTCTCTATCTCATCAGTTGTAAACGGGGGTCTGGTGCCCTTCTCGTCGTTACCACAGTAGATATACTGAGCATAATTGTGTTCTGTGATACGGTTGGCTCCGGCATACTTATAAAGAAGCATTGCTAGGGATTTCATGTTTTCTTTAGTGCGCTTTCCAGCGCTACAGGAGTCTACGCATTGCTGTAAATCGTCCGTAAATATCTCATTAAAATCCAGATACCAAATCGGCCTAAACCAATTATAGGCGGCAGTGTGGCCGCGCATGGTTGAAGCGGTTATTCGTGACTCGTACTGTGGTTTCCATTTTGCGTATACTTGGGCGAATGTCATTCTGCTTTCTCGCACGTTTTTCCTTAATGTCGGACAATATTCCAACGCATCTTTCTTAGTCTTAAATCCGCCCTTTGTGCGTTTGACGGGAATCAATCGTTTCTGTTCCTCTCCTGCGTCTTTCCAGGCAATAGTAACGCTTGCCGTCCATGTTTTGCCACGTTTATATGCTGTACCCATGCCATTACTGCGTAAACGTCGGCTGGGCCTGCGTTCCTGGCTGGCGCCACAGTTTAAACAAAACTTTCCGTCTGGTACTTCGCGTTTACACTTTATGCATATCATTTTAATGTTTCAATCCAAGCACGGTACTACCGTTAGTTCACAGCCGAGAGCGGTGGCAACCTTAATCAATGTATTAAGCTGGGGCATAGCTTTTTTACTCTCCAGCCTAGCTATAACCGACTGCGTAAGGCAAGCGGCTTTTGCTAAGTCATTTTGCGTCAATCCTTTAATGTGCCGCTGTTCAATAAGGCGGTCAATGATAATAGCGCAGTTCTCAGGCATTGACAGTACCTCCACGCACAGGGGTGCTATCGACATAGCAACTATCGGGGCAGAGGTCTACTTTATTACTCCAGACCACTTTACTATCAACGGAGGGATCTATGTCCCAAGCAACACAATGTTCAGTGTCAATATAAACCCGCTTGAAGTTCTCAAACTGCATGAACGGAGCAAAAACAGTACCAGCCTTTAGTAAGGGTTTGCAATCATATAGTCTTCTTTCCCCGTTATCGAAGTCTAGCGTTAGTGTAAAATCTTTGTTAGGGACAACGGCGGTAATACGCTTGCGCCCAGAAGCAAAATATTCGGCCATAGGCTTATCAAAGCCTTTAGAGAGGTAATAGGCTATATCTCCTGCCATGTTTAACACTCCTTTCTCAGTCCTTCCCAAAAAAACCAATTATTTCAGCGGCTCAATAGGGAAAAGCTCCTGCTTGTTCTCTGCAAGGCTCCAGTTTTCTAAAAGTTCTTCTTGATGGAAAGCCGCCCAGCCCAGAAGCATTTTTACTTGTTTGTTTGGCATTGAGCCTTCCAGCACTTCCAATTCATGAATAGAAACAATAACTTCTTTCCCTCCATAGGTGGCGTGGAAGTGGGGCGGCTGATGCTCACGCCAGTTTATATAAATCTTTATCCCGCGAAACATACAGATAGTTGGCATTTTTCTAAACTCCTTTGCTGTATTATTTCAAATTATAGCATATTTGCTATTAAAAATCAATGGCTTACTCGCCATTTATTAGGTTATTCATTAATTTATTTTATCCCACATTGCAATCCACGCACCCATGCGACAACACAATTATACACCATCTTCCACACTGCGCAAACTACATAATATTACCAGCGTTACCTTTTGTCGATTTTTAGGATATATAGTTATAAAAGGCAACTCCAGAATTCTAAGGATTGAAAGGAGAATATCATGTCACATCGTCACAGTAAGCACTCTCCGTAACTCTAACCGCCCAACTCCAATTAAAAAAATGAACCATCCAAAACACACGGCGTTGGATGGTCTGTTAAGTGTACCTTGATAATTAAATACCCGCTGCATGTTTACGGATTGCATGTGCCACAGGCTTTGTAACCTGCGTCCCTGGCTGAGCTTGTTGAGTTCCACCAAACAGCATTGCGTATTAATATTTTCTGTGCCCATCTGCAACTGGTATAGTGATACTTATTTGATTCAGAGCTTCCCACGTACTTACCCTTGTAATCAGATGGATCCATATCTGCTAATGTTCCAGACGGGCCATAGGTGGGCTTCGGCGTGGGTTTTGGCGTCGATGTGGGCTTTGCTGTAGGTTTAGGCGTAGGTTTAGGCGTTTGGGTAGGCTTTGATGTTGGTTTAGGTGTTGATGTAGGTTTTGCGCTAGGGCTTGACGTTGGCCGTAGAGTTAGTCCAGGGGTGATTATTGGGGCCGTTGCCCACGGAGTACTCGTAGCATTTGGCGTTTTGGTTGGAGCGCTTATAGACTGATTAGTGGGGGCGGCCGTCTGATCGGCAGTGTAATCTGTATCATTAGGCGATGGGGTTGCATCAGTACCCGTGCCCGCTGGGGCGCATCCAATCATAATAGCCAAGGTTAAGATTAGTACAGCGAACACTTTCATGATGTGTTTCATAATATCACTCCTTGCTGTATTTATATTTGTATTACATAAGGATCATAGCATATACGACCGCAATTATCAATATACGGCAAGGGCAAATATATAAATAAAGGGCCATTTCGGCCCGATTGGATGTGGTTTATAATCATTTATATTACTAAGGCTATTCGTTATATTTATCTCTTAATCTGCTAGATTTTCCTTGAAAGCAGATTCGACCTTTTCTAAAGAATCAATAAAGGCTAACACGGCCTTGATTTGATCATCGGGCATTTTCTCTAATTGCATAATTGCACGTCGGTGCTCATCTGAAAGGTTAGGGTTCTTGCTAATTTGCTTAAGCTTTTCCCCCGTACCAAATAAGAGCCACTGGGCATTGTAACCAAGCTTTTCTTCTATAAGATTAGCTACAGAATTCGATATTTTTTTGTTTCTTCCGGACAACAATGTCGATATATAACTTTCTGTCACGCCTATCAAGGCGGCCAACTCTTTTTGCTTAAGATGGTTTTCTTTAATAATCAATGCAATTCGCTCATTAAGCTCCATATATAATCCTCCTGCTGCTGTTTGGGCGATTGTATCAAAAAAAGTTCGTTCAGTCAAGAAAAAACTATTGACAACTTAATTCAGCTATGATAATCTTAGTTCAGCAAATAAAAACTTGAAAGGAAAAAGATCATGAAGTGTAGCACTGTAAAAGAAAATGCGATTAACACAACAATCTGGTTCGCGCCGAGCAGCCGGAGGGAATTGTACCGCGCTTCAATACTGGATCGCCGGTACCATTTTTCTCTATCGTCCGCCCTAACTTAGTAAACCCATACAGGAACAATCTTGGATTAGGGTGTTCAGTGTTTGCGAATGCCATAGACTGCCTCAAAGGAGTTGACCTGGCATTTAATAACTTCTGCAGAGACTTTAGGTTAGGCGGGAAGAAGGTATTCTATAACCGCGAACTTACAAAGGTCGCAGGCGTCACAAAAGACGGTCAGCCTATCTATATAGCGCCGGATGATATGATGCAGCAGTTGTTTGTGTGTATTGGCGACGAAGTTGTGGACGACAAGAAGCTTGTGCATGAGTTTAACCCCGACCTTCGCGTTGAAGACAATAAGGACGGAGTGCAGGCGCATCTAGACTATCTCTCATTTAGGTGTGGCCTGGGTGCGCGGCATTACAGGTTTGATGCGTCCCGCGCCGCACCTGTAACCGCCACTCAGTACACCGGCGAAAAACAGGAACTGAAGCAGAACGCCGCTAAGCACGGAATTGTAATTGAGCGCGCCATAAGAGATATTGTTAAAGCAATACTGTGGGCAGGGAAGAATATCATGGGTCAACCAGTCAATCCGGAAGCAGAAATCACTGTTAATTTTAGCGATGGGTACATAGTAAGTGACGGCGAGAGACGAGCACAGGACGTACAAGACGTAAGGGATCACCTGATGCAGCCATGGGAGTACCGCATGAAGTGGTATGGAGAGGATGAGGAGACTGCCAAATCCATGATTGTTCGTAGCGTGCCGGAATTCGGCGGATACGCATATCCAACAGGAGAGGATGATGCTTGATGCTCACCTTCAGGCAGCTTGACGATCTGCCGGACGAGGTAATAACTCTGCTGAGCAAGACGGAGCAGAGTATCATAAACGACATGGTACGTCGGATAGCCCGCATGGGCGAAGCAACAGCGGCCACGAACTGGCAGATGGTGCGCCTTGAGGCTTTGGGCGCTGAGCAGGATTACATAATCCAAGAGCTTAGCCGTGCGCTGGGAACCTTTAAGCATCTGATTGCCCAGCTATTCGATGAAGCGGCAACGCGAGCGCTTAAGAATGATGACATGATATATAGGGCCGCAGGATATGATCCCGTGCCACTATCCAAAAACCCATACCTGCAGCAGATAATATTTGCGGGCCTGGCTAAGACCAATAACGAATTTACCAATCTGACATGCACCACGGCCAACACAGCGTCAATGCAGTTTGAGCGTGCCCTCGACCTGGCCCATATGCAGATAGTTAGTGGAGCCATGGATTACCGCGCTGCAGTCAAGGCCGCTGTAAGGAGCCTTGCTGCCCGAGGTCTGGCTGCGATTGCGTATCCGTCCGACCATGTTGATTATCTGGATGTGGCGGCTCGCAGGGCGGTACTGACCGGAGTGAATCAGACGGCGGCAGAGCTACAGCTCGCCAGGATGGACGAGATGGGAACCGATCTTGTGGAGACAACGGCCCACGCAGGAGCAAGGACAGACGGCAGCCGAGGGCCGTCCGACCATGAGTATTGGCAAGGACAAATTTTTTCGCGCAGTGGCGCACATCCCATTTATCCTCATTTCGCAACGTCTACGGGTTACGGTACCGGTCCAGGGCTATGCGGATGGAATTGCCGACATTCGTTCTTCCCGTTCTTCGATGGTCTTTCCGATCCTGCATATACAACTGAACGCCTAAGGGAATATAATAATCGTACGGTAACTTACAACGGCAGGAAGATGACCCTCTACGATGCAACACAGCACCAGCGTTACATTGAGCGGCAAATTCGACGCTGGAAACGCGAAAGCAACGCAACGGACGCTGCAGGGCTGGATAACAGCTATGCGCGGGATAAGGTGCGCGAGTGGCAGGCCGTACAGAGAGATTTTATATCGCAAACTGGTCTTAGACGAGATTACTTCCGAGAAAGAGCGGGAAAACAGAACTTGGAAGCAGCCTCAAAGAATGCTTGATGAGGTAAGAAAATATGAGCAATCGGGCAAATGAATACCCATGTCGAATGTTCTGCCCCCTTGTTGACAGGGTTATCCCTGCCAGCGATTGCATTGAGAACCAGGATTGCGCGACAGGTGTAATAAGGCCGAACGCGATACCCAAAGAATATAGATCAAAAGAGAATTGGAGTGAAATATGCAGGCAGTGTAAATATTTTGAATTAGACTAAAATGTGCTGCTCAATCAAGACGCCTAAATGGGCGTCTTTTTTGATACAAAAAAATCAGCGAAAGGATTGATGATATGTTAGTAGAAGTGAAAAAGGCAGGAAAAGAAGAAAGGGTAATGGTAACAAGCCTAGACGTGGCCGAAACATTTGGAAAAGAGCATAAGAATGTTTTAAGAGATATCGAAACATTAGGATGCTCAGAGGAATTTAATCAGCTCAATTTTGAGCCGATTAAATATCGTGATGTAAAAAATCGCGAACAAAAAGCGTACTCCATGACCCGTGACGGATTCACCCTACTTGTTATGGGATATACTGGGGGATTGGCTATAAAGTTCAAAGAAGCGTATATTCGACAATTCAACGCAATGGAACGAGCCTTGACAAGTAAAATCATCGAACGCGAAAAAGGCATAGCGGTAAGGCAGGCGCTCACTAAAGCGATTCAACAATCCAACGAAAATGAACGTATGCATGGTTATGCTTATTCAACTTATACGAACTGCATTTACAAAGCCTTGTTTGGTATGAACGCAAAACAGCTGCGTGAGGAATATGGAATCGGCGCAAAAGATGAATTAAGAGATTGTTTTAACGCCGAAGAGCTTTGTTCGGTTCAGTCGGCAGAACGCCTTGTAAGCGGATTGATTGATCTGGGAATGGGCTATGAGGAAATAAAGGGATTTTTGCAAGAAAGGGTTACAAAGAGACTTGCTGCATAAAGGCTCAGACAAGGTGCGAAAGTACCTTTTTTGATACAGTCGCGCCCCCTGCATGGGTGCGTGGATTGAAATTTGATATTGATACAAACTGAAAGGAGATTAATGTGGAAAGAGAATATCTTGAGGGCTTAAAGCTGGACAAGGACACTATCGACAAGATCATGGCGGAGCACGACAAAACAAAGTTGGCGCTTAAGGCCGCCGAGGACGACCGAGACGGGTTTAAGGCGCAGCTGGATGACGTGCAGGCGAAATTGAAGGCGTTCGATGACGTAGATATCGACAGCCTTAAAGATGAAATCAGCAGGCTTCAGGGCGATTTGTCCGCCAAAGAGAACGCATATAAGCAGCAGCTGGCGGAGAAAGATTTCGACGCTTTGTTGCAGACAGAAGTCCTGAAAACAAAGGGTAAAAGCTCTAAGGCGATTGCAGCACTGCTTGACCTTGAGGCGCTCAAGGGCAGCAAGAACCAGAAGGAGGACATAAAGGCCGCCATAGAGGAATTAAGGAAGTCGGACGCATACCTGTTTGATGTAACCGATACTCCGGCCAGAGTGTCAACAGGCGGCACGCACGGCGACCCCGATGGCACAACTACCGATCACTTTGTGGCGGCAGCCATGAAAGGTGCAGGACTAAACGCAGGAAAGGAAGGTTAAAAATCAATGGCAAATTCTATTGAATACGCAAAGAAATTTGTTCCCATTATTGATGGGATTTATAAGGCTGAATCCGTTACAAACGGAATGGACGCGGCGACGCGTCCTGACTTTTCGGGGGTAAACGAAGTAAAAGTGCTGAAAACCAGCACAACTGGTTTAGGTGATTACAGCCGCGAAAATGGTTACCCCAAGGGAGACATAACTGTATCCTGGGAGACGCTGACGCTTACCGAAGAGCGCGGAAAGGAGATATCTATTGATCGGATGGACGACGAGGAAACCCTCGGCTTGGCCTTCGGAACAATTACGGGCGAATTTATGCGCCTTCATGTGGTCCCCGAATTGGACGCCTATCGATTTGCGAAGTATGCGGGGGCCTCCGGAGCCAGTAAGGCTGCCCCCGCTACGCTGACCAAAGATACGATCATCGCCTCCATTGATGAGGCGGTGCGCCAGCTGGACGCTGACGAGGTGCCTATGGCTGGCCGCAAGTTATATATCAACAGCGATCTCAAGCCTATCCTCAACGCCGCCCTCCAGCGGCAGTGGGGCAGCGATGCCGCGGTCAACACCGCGCTGGCTGGGTACAACGATATGCCCATCACTTGGGTGCCTAAATCCCGTTTCTACACAGGCATCACCCTTAATGACGGCACATCCAACTGGGGTTATGCAAAAGCGGCGGGCGCATCAGACATTAACTTTATGATCATTTACCCGCCCGCGATCCTGCAGGTTGTCAAATTCAGCCTGCCCAAAATCTTCGACCCGGACACCAATCAGGACAAGGATGCGTGGAAATTCCAGTTCAGGGAGTACCATGATGCCTTTGTTTATGAGAACAAGGCAAAAGGCGTATATTTGCACGCTAAACCCACGGCTTAAGGAGGAAGGTTATGCTTATTAGGAAGGATAATATTTACCGCAATATTGATGAAAAATTCCTGGCCGAATACAGGGAGAAGGGATATGTTCGGGCCGCAACAGACAGAACCCAAAAGGAGGAGGAGCCTGACCCTGACAAGGCAGACGAACCAAAGGTGCCCAAGAAATGAAAGGCTTTTCGAGTTACGAATTCTATCGGGATGAATATTATGGAAAACTAAACCAGGAAGAATACACGGCAGCGGCACGTAAGGCCTCTACGCTAATTATGTCGGCAACCAACGGCCTTGCTGTTAATTTGGAAGCAGTAATGCAGGACAATCTCGCCATGTGTGAATGCGAGCTGGCTGACGCCATATACGGGTACGATCAGGCTCCTAAGGGCGTGTCTTCCGTCAATAACGATGGGTACTCGGTGACGTATGTGGACAGGGAAGCGTATGCGCAGAACGCATATATGCAGATTTGTCGCCGCTATCTGCAATATCCGGTAAACCTCATGTGCAGGTGGTTATGATGATAAGCTTTGATCAGACAATCACAATCTATAACAAGTGGTATGATCCCGCCACAAAAAAAACACTATGGCCTAAAACGACCATTACCGGCGTAAGCTGGTCAGGCCGCCAAAGGGTAACAACCGGCGAGGGCCTGACCTCCACGGACGGCTACAGCGCCCGTGTGCCGCTTACGGTCATGCCGGACGGATTCCTGGAGAAGGACCGGTACCAAGCTCTGGAACGGCCTGACGGCCACTGGACGGCGCAGAACGGCGATGTGGTGGTGCTGGGCGAAGGGCCGGAGGCGTCCGGAGGGATAACCGAAATTACGAAGCAGTCGGTGAACTGCTTCACCGTCACGGCAGTACATACCGGCAATATGTCCCGCCTGCTGCCGCACCTGCGTCTGGAGGGCAAATGACATGGCAAACAGGATTACAATTACAACGCCGAGAGGTTCCATCTATCATGTAGCTGGTAAGAATGGCAAGATTACGGCCAGGCTGGAATGGAATGCGGGGTTTGGGCGTGAGTACACCGGCAATTTTACACGGGCACAGATGTTTGTAGACAGCGAGGTCTTGCGCTTCTGCTCCGCTCGCGTGCCATTTGACACCGGCATGCTGCAAAAATCCGGCATCCTCGGCACAGTCGTTGGCAGCGGCGAGGTGAGATATATTGCGCCCTATGCCGCCAAGCAGTACTACCATACGGCGCCTACACGAAGCTATGACGCCAATCGCGGCGGTATGTGGTTTGAGCGCGGCAAGGCAGTCGAACGGGATCGCATCCTGCGAGGCGCGCAGGAGATAGCGGGAGGGAAATAGACATGAGCACAACAATCATAGAGGCACTGTTTGATTATTTTGCGGCTTGCCCGCTGATAACCGAAAACCGCCTAAACATTGATTATCTGCCCGAGGACACAAGCCAGGCGGGCGTCGAGTACTCAATCGGCACAACGCCAATAGATGACGTTGTTTATCTCTATAGAGATGGCGGCGCACGGTGCCGTTATACGTTTGCCGTGAGCAGTGTTAACGATTATGGACCGGATGTTGCCCAAAATATATGCAATACGGGGTTTGCCGAGGCGCTGGCGGGTTGGCTCCGCAAACAGACCCGTGCCCGCAATCTGCCCGCCCTGCCGAGCGGCCTGGCTCCACGCAGTATACGGGCTATAGGCTCCGGATATCTGTACCAGCCGGATATTAATGCAGGTAAATATCAAATACAGTGTGAACTTGAATATTACAGAAAAGGAGATACTACATGAAATTAAGTGAACTTATGCAGGGAAGAACGCCCAACCCAGATTTTGAGGGGTTTTCGACAGCGGACGATATGGTATTGGCTATTGACTTCAACGGGACGGCCGCGGATCCAGGCGAATATATAGTGGCGCAGAACGGTATTACGGAACAGTCCGGCAGGCTTGAGGCACAGACGCAGGATAGCCAATATCTGCGTACCGGCCAGGTAACTACTAAGACGGGGACGTCCCGCAGCTTTACCGTCAACGGGGACAGATACAACAAGGATGAATTCCAGGACGAGATATTATCCCACGCGATCAAATATGGCACAGGGCAGGCGGTAATCAAACCGTATGTATATTTTAACATGCTTACCGGCAAGGGCGAGCGGGGCAGCCTGTCAATCACAGTAGAAGATGATCTGTCTGGCGCTGCGGGCGAAAACGCCAGCTTTAGCGCCGCACTAACGTCTACAGTCAAGCCTACCGAATATACGTACACAGTTAAGGCGTGAAGCGACATGACGGGCGGCTCAGCCGCCCATTGTCAGTAAGGAAAATAATATGCTAGTAAACGGAATTGAGCTTAATTTTGACATAACCTCCCCCTCCGATGTCCTACGGTATAAGGCGGCTGGGGAGCGCATGGAGGCGGAGGGCGCGAAGATAGCCATGCCGTCATTACAGCCCGACGACCCGAATTTTTTGAACACCTATGTGGATATGTTGAACGCCCAACTGCGGCTTTTCGGGGATTTTTTGGATGAGGTGTTCGGCGGCGGCGTGGGGCCCCCCCCACCGGGGGGCCCCCCCCCCCCCCCAAAAAAAAACCCGCAAAAACCCCCCCCCGCGGGGGGGGAGGGGGGACCCGGCGACCAGATGGTGGGGGGGGGGGCC
>URFJ01000005.1 GCA_900547135.1 uncultured Eubacteriales bacterium
TCTACCAGCGTCCACTTGTTATTTGTGATGCCGTTTTCGAAGCTGTCTTCAAACGCGTTATCGCCTATCGGGCCAGGCGTCGGCGTTACAGGCGGTACTGTTGGTGTTACAGGCGGTGTGTCGCCTGAGGTCGCAACGATTGACATGTTGTCGAGTGCAAGCGTAAACTGATCCGTGCAATCGTGGTGACGGAAGGCGATCGTTATCGTCTGTCCCGCGTATGCGCTCAGGTCGATAACCTTTTCATTCCAACCGGCCGTTGCGATGGTTTCGCCGAATATCCTTGTAAACTGTCCGGTGTTTGACGGATTTGCGGGACCTACATATACGCTGTAGTTCTCAGCAAAATACGTATCGTCAACGCCGCGTACAAAGTACTTGAGTGAAATTTCATCCGCGTCATTCGGCAGTGTAAGATTTTGGGTAATCGTCCAGTTGTCAGGAGTGAGCGGGCCAACATTGTTCATATACGAATATGAACCAAGGAAACCTGTTCCTTCATAGGGTATCGCTCCTGTTGAATCACGGAACAATGTCCAGTTCTGGCCATCTCCATCGGCGTCAGCAGTAAGCCATTCAGCCAACTCGTCGACGCTTTCAAATCCCCACTCATAGAGGATTGTCTCAATGGGCTGAGGATCAATATGTCCGCCGCCTTCGTATTCGCCGGTAGCGGTATCAATGGTAAACTCCGCTTCGTTAGCCGCATAGTCGCCAAGGAAGAGAACAACTTCGGGTTCGGTTGTCATAACTTCAATGGTCGTGTTTGCGCCACGCTCATTTTCGAAGATACCGTTGTCATAGTAAACGTCATTGTTGCCGTATACCTTTGCGTAAGCGGCATAGTGAGCGTCGGTGAAGGTGATGCGGATGCCGCCTTCAATCACTTCAACGCTTACGATTGACGGAGCGGTAAGGTCCTTGGTTACAGGAACTTCCCAAACGCCTTTAGCATTCGCTTCTGAGGTGTAGCCCGGGTTGGCAAGATCCGCGCGGACCTTGATAACAGCGGACTGGCCATCTGAAAGGGCTGATGCGTTCCATGTCGGGAAGGACATGTAGTTATAGCCCATCTGCTGATAAGGACTGCCGTCGGGCATATGGCCCTTCTTCACGTACGTGCCGCGGGAAAGAACTGTGCTGTTGCCATTGATATCAACAGCGTATTCAACATAAGAGGCGTTCCTCATCATGTTGACATAAGCTACGTTTACAGACTCAAACCAGCCGTCACCGTTCGGGGAAACCGCGCCGCGGTCTGCCAGGAACTGCGCTTCGGTCATCTCAACGTACGGGTTGATGCCAAGGCCCTGGATTGTGCTGCCAGCCTTATAGCCGATAAGGTTTTCACGAACCTGGCTGTAGGTGGGCTCATCCTGATAGTAGTAAGCGTCCTCTTCGATCATGGCCGGATGGTTCCAGTCGCCATAGAAGCCGAGGAACGGGATGTTCAGAGTGGAAGGAATAGCGCCCTCACCATCGGCTACGCCTTCGAGCTCTACAAAGCCTTCAACAAACATTCCAGCGTCGAAATGATCGGCAAAGAATGTTTTGGCTGCGTCCGTGAGAGTTACAGTTACGCTTACGTTGGCGGTTGCGCCGGCAAGTACTGTAACGGACTCAGGCATATCAAGTTCTACTACATCGTTGAGCGCATAGGGCGTTCCATCAATGTAATAAACAGTTTCGCCGCCGTACTCACCAAGTACTTTTGGGGTCTCGGTGATAACGATCGGATTGATTGTATAAGTTAGCGCTGTGTCGCCAAAGTTATTGATAGTGAAGTTGAGCTCGAACACGCCGTTTGCACTGCTGCCAACTTCCAGCTTTGGACGTACGTTGTCCGAAACTGAGAGGTAAGCAGTCGTCGTGAGGGCGCTGCCCAGATTCATCATGCCGGCGCCCTGCTCGCGTACTACGAACGGGTTTCCGTTCTGATCAACGCGCGGGGTTGCCGTGCTCATGAGGATGGCGTCGACGAGTTCCATCTTCGCATTTTCATCAGCGCTCGGGAACATTTGATCTACGTATTCCTGTACAATAGCCATACCGCCAGCTACGTGCGGAGCGGCCATTGAGGTTCCATCGCTCAGTTTGTATGAATTGTTGCTGGTGAATCCATCAACCGAGTTGATGTTTGCGCCAGGGGCCATGATTTCGGGCTTGATCTTCAGATCGGCGGTGGTGCCGCGGCTTGAGAACGAGGTTGGTGTTCCAGTCGCGTCAAAGCCGCTTACCGTAAGCGTGCCGATACCATTGACAGCGTTGTTTACGAGGTGCTGGCCAGCGGCCTGCGTGATAGAAACAGCGGGCACAAAGTAATTATCAATAGCCATGTTGATAACTCCAGCCTCGTTGTTATAAATGATAACGCCGATCGCGCCTGCTTCGTAAGCATTGGCAACTTTGTCGGAGAAGTTGATCTCTCCGCGCGCTATAAGCGCGATTTTTCCGTTGACATTAATTCCAGTAAAGTCTGACGGATTACCAAGGCCCGGAATCACTACGTATTCCTGTTCGCCGTTGAGCGTTGAGAACGCAACCGCGGGGTCGCCCGACCTGTCGTTGTAATCAAAGCTCTCGCCGTAGGCTTCAATAACGCCGTATGAACCGCCGAGGTTATTTGAAGCGGCAACGCACAGGGACTCGGGGAAGCTTGCGGGTGAACCTACTACGCCGTAATCCGGGTTTGACGCGAGCTGACGGCCGTTCCAATGGTTTCCGTCATATGTAGCTCCATCGTTACCAGCCGCAACGGACAGATTAACGCCTGCTTCAGCCGTGAGGTTGAGAACGCGCTCGTAGGTTGAATCGCCGTTGTAATCGGTGAATCCGCAGGATGAGCCAAGGCTCATGTTGGCCGCGTCTACTCCAAGGTATGCGCAGTCTTCGAGAGCAGCGAGGATTGTGCTCCAGGGAGCGCCGCCTGTAGGCATGAAGACCTGCATTACAACCAGCTGTGCGTCAGGAGCGACGCCCTTGAAATCGGAACCGTTGTTGCCAGCGGCTATACCGGCTACATGGCTGCCGTGGTCGCTTGAACCGTGACCCGGGTTGTAGTTGCTTCCATAGTAGTTGTAAGCAAATGGTATTTTGCCGCTCTTATAAAGCTGGGATATGTTGGAGCCCGCGTTGAGGTTGCTTCCAGCGGCATTGACCAGAGCCTGAAGGGTTTGCTGTGTCCATGCGATGTTTTCAGGAACCACACTGAAGGCCTCATGGGTAAGGCGGATGCCCGTGTCAATTATGGCAACGGTCTGTCCTTCGCCTGTGTATCCATAATCCCACGCTACGTCAGCGCCGATGAGACCGACGCTGGTATGCATCTTCGGAACCTCAAATTCAGGGGAAACATAAGCGTTAACGCCGAGTTCCCTGATCTTTTTTACCAGGCTGTACTCTCCAAAGAAAGAGAAGCCGTTGTAAAGCAGTGTATAGTTATATTTTACATCAAGCTTTACGCCGAGGGCGTTCTCTATCTCTGCCTGCAAGAGATTCTGTTTTTCCAGCAGTTTGGCTTCTGCTGCGGAGGCAGATTTAACGGACTCGGAAACGGCCATCGCCGGCTCGTCGTCCAGCTCTACGATTATGGACACGATATCCGTGTCTTTGGGCTCCTCGACGTCTACGTCGGGAGCGGCATCAAAGAGCTTTCCGTTTTTCATGTCGTTATTGGATGTGGAAGACGCGTTTCCGCGCTCTCCACCCGACACGTACTCCTGCTCCTTAATCTTTCCGAACTCGGACAGCTCAGCCGCGTTTGCGACTGGAAGCAGGCCAAGAACCAAAAGCAAAGCAAGAGCTACACTTAGGATTCGCTTCATGAATTTTCCTCCTCTTAAAGCGTTTTTTATGATATCCAACGCTTCCTGGCGGCCGGTGAGCACCGCCGGAAACGGGTACCATCATTGGTGGGCGGAAGTAACCGTAGGGCATAGAATTACCTGACTGAAACTCCCTAAGACAAGCTCACCTCGCGCTCTTGTTTACCATAAGCGCAAGGTGATGTCCTGATTGTTTAATATGAACAACTGACGGAGAAATGGGCATGCCCACCGAACTCCAAGGATATGCCTTGTAGTTCCAAAGGCCATACGAAATATACGGTATACAGCAACTTGCGTTTGGGCTATAATCCATACTTGTTCGAAGCGTGTGCCTGAAGCGGGTTCCCACGTTGAGGTTATATACAGCTTCATACCATGCCTGTATCATAGCGTTGGCAGTATATACAAACGCCGTAACCGTAACAACCAGAATCAGTTTTACTAACCGCTTCATCATCCGTTCCTTTCCCCCCCCATTGTGATGCTGCATATTAAATATGCATATATCGCGTATAACATAATTATACCTCTTTTGAGATATGTGTTCAAGCAGAAATTTATATTCATATACACACTTGTAAACGAATCCTGTTTTTACGACAAACGGCCAAATCCCCTCTTTAAGGCATTTGGCCGCTCTGTTAATCATTTTCTATAGAATTTCCATTATTTATCCGTAATATCCTCTATAAATCCGTCGCCAAGACGTATCACCTTATCCGCCATACGTGCTATCTCCATATCGTGCGTTACAAGAATTACGGTTTGATTAAATTTGTGCGCTATAGCCTTTAATAGCTTCAATACCTCGTCGCCTGTCTTGGGGTCAAGGTTTCCCGTTGGCTCGTCGGCGAGTACGATGGCAGGCTTGCTAATCAGCGCCCTCGCAATAGCTACCCTCTGCTGTTCGCCTCCGGAGAGCTCATCCGGATAATTACTAAGTTTCCCGCGGATGTCCAACGCATCGATCACCTCGTTGAAATGCTCTTCATCAACCTTGCGGCCATCCAGGTGAACCGGCATAAGTATGTTTTCCAGGGCGGTATGTTCTCCAAGAAGATTATAAGCCTGGAACACAAACCCAATACGCCTGCGCCTGAGTGCCGCCAGCTCCTTGTCCTTGAGTTCAAATACGCTTTTCCCCTCAAGGTAAAGCTTGCCCTCAGTGGGCCTGTCCAAGCCGCCCAGAATGTGCAGGAGCGTTGACTTGCCTGAGCCGCTTCGTCCTATTATGGCGTAAAACACCCCCTCTTCAATGTTGAGATCCGACGGTTTCAGCGCCTTTGCCTCAAGGCTTGTTCCTCCCGCATACGTTTTTGCGATTTTTTCGGCCTTTAAAATAATGTGCCTGTTCTCCATTATGCCGCTCCTCCCTTAAATATTATTTTATTATACCACCATCCGGTCTAAAATGATTAAGAGTTAACTTTTTAATACTCAACAATATTAAAATAATATTGATTCTATCATCAATTTACTGGCAGCAATATACGTGCCACCGGATTTACAAGAAATGTTTACATTTAAGACCAAGTTTCATATCTTGTCTTCCAGTTACAGGTTCCGCTGCCGCTACAGGAACCCGTTCAATGCCCGAATATAATCGCCGGCGCCCCGCCTCCTTTATGCCGCAAATCCGCCCTTGTTTTGAACTTTTGCTCCCCTTTTCGGCCTGATATACTTATCACGCTGAGGAACTGCGCCAAACGGTCCGCCGCCATCCGTACTGGTTGGAACAGTTCCCTTCCGCCGGGCAAAGCAGGATAATTCCGCTAAAGCTTAAGGCGGTACGCACACGGCCATCAGAAGTAATGCCTTAGCGCACCGCCTTATTTTTGTTGCCCGAAAAAATCCGTGCCGTCCGATTAAAACGGGCATGCGCCTTTAACTAAGGCGCGGGAAAGGAGCGTATTGATGAATTTGATGAGCAGGATGTTTGGAGCGTCCAGAGAAGGGCGCTCCAAGGAGGAAACGCAGGCCGATACGGCTTCCGCGGAGCTTTTGGATGCGGCCATGGCAATAGGAATGGATATACTCAGCCGGGCGGCCGGGGAGCTGGGAGTTACGCCGGAGGAAGCGGCCGCGATTATGGGCGCGGACGGAAGAGTCCCCTCGAGCATAGAGACTATAAGCGCACGCGCGGCCCAAGCGCTGGCTGGCATGCAGAATTCGGGAGAGCTCAAGCTGCCTGTAGAGGCTTACTTAAAGGATCCCGAGTTTGCAAATATGCTTAAAGAGATGCCGTGCAGGGCGGCCGTACGGCTGTATGACGCAACAAGCGCAACAAACGCCGCTGGCGAGCGGATGAACGGAGCATTGGATGTGATAGAAAAGATCAAGGCCAGACAGTCTCTGCCAGGCTCCATGCGGCCATCCGCGCCGGTATCGGGGGAAAAGGATTATGCCGGCATGTCCGTCGCCCAGTTTAGACGGCTAAAGGAGCTGTTCAGGAAATCCGCGGCGGACGGGAACCGCGTAAGGCTGTAACCGTCGACAGTTATTTATGAAGAAAGGAAGGAACCATTATGACCAATACCACTCTAAATACAGCTTCAACTACAGGCCTCAACAAGAGCTTTTACGACAGGCAGCTCCTTGAAAGCGCTAAAACGCGCTTTATACACGCAAAGTTTGGCCAGAAACGGTCAATTCCGAGAAATAGCGGAAAGCATGTGGAGTTTCGCCGCTGGAACCTGTTTAACCCCAACGTTGAGGCTAACGCCCTTGAAGAAGGGGTAACGCCCCAGGGCCAATCGCTGTCCCAGAGCAGCGTTGAAGCTGAGGTAAAGCAGTACGGCGCCTTTGTTGAGGTAAGCGACCTTCTGGATATGACGGGTTACGACCAGGTGATTGCGGATACAACGGAGCTTTTGGGCGAACAGCTGGGCACGGTTGTAGAATGGGTGACCCGCGACGCAGTATGCGCCGGCAACAACGTGCAGTACGCTGGAGGCAAGACCGCGAGGATACAGCTTGAAGCAAGCGACAAGCTCACTGTGGATGAGATAAGAAAGGCAGTGCGCACGCTTAAGCGCGCAAAGGCGCGCCCCTTCTGCGAAGACGGCAGGAAGCCGCACTTCATATGCATTTGCTCTCCGGAGGCTACATATGATCTCCAAAGCGACCAGCTTTGGCAGGATGTTTCAAAATACAGCAACGCCGAACAGATATATTCCGGCGAGATCGGCAGGCTTTTCGGGGTGGTATTCGTGGAGAGCACCGAGGCCAAGGCGTTCAGGCAAAGCGTGAGGAACCAGGTTAAAAACTCGACTACGTCTTCTACTTCCTTTATATTGAAAAAGCCACCGACGGACATGGAAAAGGCGTATCTATCCACGCCCTCGAACAAAATCAAGATAGGCTCGTCCGAATATACACTCGCTTCAAGCAATCCGTTCAATTCCGACACCAACACGGTGCGGCTCTCCGCAAGCGCTACGCTTGCCGCAGACGCCGCTGTATACAGCGAGGACGCGGGGGCGGTAAATACCTCCGACTATACGGCCGCGGAAGTTCATGCTACGCTTTTATTCGGCAAGGACGCGTATGGGGTTATAGACGTCGAGGGGCACGGCGCGCTTCAGACGATAATAAAGCCCCACGGGTCGGCCGGCACCTCCGATCCTCTTAACCAGCGTGCCACCGTAGGAGCTAAGGTTGCAGCATACACGGCTACGATTCTAAACGAGCTGTGGATCTTAAGAATTGAGCATGGGGCAAGCAACTGATAGAGCCGCGCCCACTAAAGCTTTCGGGCAGGCGCTTTGCAAAAGGGACAGCCGGCAAGGACTGTCCCTACATTCCGGCCCTTTGGCCACCAGGAGGCAATAATGGCTTATAGTTATATTGTAAAAAAGAAGAAAAGGTTTCCATATCTATTGAATGCCGGCAACGCTGCTGAGAATCATATGGCATTGGCAGCCAAAGCTGACAAAGGCGGCTACCGTTCCTACCGGGACACCGGCAATCACTCGAGCGATCCAAACCCTAAGGGACGGGAATATGCGGCCAATCAATACGGCCAAGGCGCCGCCTCAACGGGCGCGCAAACGGCCCAAATCGGCACAAACGCTCTGGAAAGCTACTATAGGGCGCTTTTGGAGCTGTTTTCCGTACCAGGCGTAACGGTACAGGCGCCATCCTATGACGAGCTCGGCGAAGCCTTTGAGTCGATCATGCGCCCTGGCGTAGATACCGCTATTGATAACCGCTATGAGGCGGGAGCACTGAATATGGCCGAGTTAGAGGCGGACGCATATTCCCGCGGCATGGGAAGCTCATCGTTCGTATCATCCATGAACGCACGGGAGCAGGACGATATACAGACGGATATAGCCGCCATTGAGGCGCAATACGCCGCCGCCATTGCCGAGCAGCTATATAAGGCAATGAACACATACAATGAAATGAATCTGCAGGCCCAGATGTTTAACGCTCAGATGCGTCAAAACGCGCAGAATTCAGCAGCCGCCCATGCGCTTGACATGTATGGTATGCGCAATTCGCAATCCGGAGGAGGCAGGCGGCAAGGGACCTCCGGCCTGGCCGAAAGCCCCTATTCAGGGCTTAGCCTTACGGACTGCGAAGACTATATAGAATCGCTTTCCCAAAGCGATCGCAGCTCCCTTTTTACCGGCTCCACCCAATACTGGAGATCCAGAAGAAACGAGATCATTAACAGCCTGGGGAATGATGCGTACGAGCGCCTCAGGAACAGGTATCACAGAGACGCCGCGCGCGGCTCTACAGGAGCGCGCGGCGGAACATCGGGCGGAGGGCATATGGCATGGCAGCTGAACTGACGCTTGAGAAGCGGTTTAACGTTAAGCTGGATATCAAACGCTCTGCCTCAAACCGCGAGTTCGAGGTTGTAGAGGGCGACACGGGTAATGTAATTGATATCGTGCTCACCGACGACGGCAGCTGTGTCGACATGACCGGTTACAGGGTTATGGCAGTGTTCTCAAAGTCCGACGGTACCTCATGCCAGGACAGCGAAAACGGTACGGTATTGATTGAAGGAAACAGGGCCACTATCCCCCTGTTTCCCTCTTCGTTTTCTCCAGGCATGGTCGAGTGCGAGCTGCAAATATACTCTGGTCAAAACGGAGATACCCTGGTCACCAGCGCTAAGTTCAATTTTAAATGCAGGCGTGGAATACTCAATCAGGATACAATTCCGTCCACCGGTGAGCTTCCAATATTGATTCAGCTTGTCGACGAGGTTGAGCGGTTAAGCGAAACCGTAACCATGGCAGAGGGAATGAGAGAAGCCGCTGAGAACCTCAGGAGATCGGGCGAAATAGAGCGTATAAACAATGAAGCCGTTAGACAGTCCAACGAGGCCTCCCGCCTGGCGGCTGAAATAGTGCGTGAAAACAATGAACAGATGCGCCAGATAAGCGTAGAGGAGGCGCTCGCTGCCATTGAAAGCGCGATTGGCGACGCGGCGCGGCGGATAGAGTTCACAACTGAAGGCAGCGTGATCCTTTGGCGTTACACCGGCGACGAAGACTGGCAGACCCTTATAGACCTTTCCGAGCACAATCTCTCCGTTGGCGCTGTACAAAACGCGGGGGAGGCTCTGCGCAGCGGGATCTACACCTGCGAAGGCGGTATCCTTGCTGTGGGCAGGACCGAGCGCGTATCCGGAGGCGTCAATGTGAGCGAACTGACCCAGTTTCTTGTGCCGCACGGCCAGGACTCCCCCGCCTACCGCACCGGCGAATCCCAGGGTCTGGGCGCGGTTTCATGGTCGGATTGGGGAAAGCTGCTCGCGCTGAACCTACCCTCGGCGCCGGCTGACGAGGCCGCGCTGACCGGCTATTCAAAGGCGCAATGCGACATGCGGTTTGCCGCCGCGGCATTTAGGGAGGTTTCCGGCGGCTCCGCTGCTTCAATAGCGGACGCGCAGGCGGGAAGCCCACTGCAAAGCCTTAGGCTGCAAGGGTATTCCTATATACAGACATCAGGTGGAAAGTATCAAACGCCCGACAACATAGGCGAGCTTATAACCTCAACGCCCAGCAGGATCATCGTTTCCTCCAATGGCACCGATCTCGAATATAGCTTACCCGCGCCCGTAGCATTGAATGGCATTGGCGACGATGTAAGGGATGAATACGACGTTTTGACTGGATTGCGCATAAGGCATACTGTAGCCGTTGCGCTCAGGGGCGCTGAAACAGGCTGGATGTATGTTGGAGGCGCGTTTGTGCTGCCCATGAGCGGCTACAAGGGGGATTCGGGCAAGCTTAGTCTGCTCTGTACCCATTACAGGCATATGTCCTGGGCTGAGCTGAGCGCGCTTATTCAGTCCGGCTCCATAACCGCAGCCGCATTTGACTCAAACAGCTATCTCAGGATAGCTGATTCCGTAAATTTCAGCGGGCAGGGCGATCTCGCCGCGTTTAAAAGCTATCTGGGCCAGCAGTACTCCATGGGGACTCCAGTTAAGATTTTGGTACAGATGAATAGCTACGTATCTACCCCTGGTATAGGTGTAAACCCTGGGGCGATGCCGGATTCGCCTTTCATCACCACTGATTCCGCTGCATATATCGCGGTACGCTATATGAGGGATATCGCAAAAGCTCTGGCGGCAATCGAAACCGCGCTAACAGCTGGAGGAAAAGCCCCATTGCGCTAAACGCCGCGTTTGAGAGGCAAGAATACAACAACTAATCCCCCCTTTGGGCGCCGGAGACGGCCGATTCCGTTTCCGGCGCTTTAATCATTACTAAAAATTATTAGGAGGCAATATTATGTCGATTATAGATAAATTTATTGATTATTTAAAGGCTCAGGTGGGCAACGTCTATGTTTGGGGCGGACAGGGTGAGCCTGTAAGCGAGGAATTTATAAAAAAGCATGAAACCAGCGAGCGCAACGCCGAAAGGGCGCTGGCATTTTACCGCAAACGCGTTGAGGAAGGCGCCTCAAACCTCGTGGCTTACGACTGCTCGGGGCTGATAATGAGATTCATGCTCGACGAGGGACTCCTGCCTTACGATATGTCGAGCAGGGGCATTTACTCGATGTGCTCTAAAATAGACAGGCCAAGCCTGATTCGCGGCGATCTCGTGTTCAGGCACGATGGAGAGCGCATTTACCACGTCGGGGTATATATCGGCGGCGGAAGGGTAATTGAAAGCAAGGGCAGGGACTTTGGGCCGAATATGCCGTCAGCCCCCCATTTACCAAGATCATAACCCAGCGACATAAGCTGTTCCTGCATCAGCGCTTCATGCGTGGGTTAAAAAGCTCAAGGTCGCGTCCGCCGCAGGCGAGCTGAAGCCGCCCGAAGCGATTCCAATAACCAGTACCCCATCTGTCAATTCCTGTTTCGATCACGCCATAGAGACGGACGAAGCCGTGAGGATTTTCAAGGCCCGCGCGTCGAAAATAGCGCCTGACGGCAGATGCGACGCAGTGATGAGACAGCTCATAGGCATGGAGGAATGAACCTTTGGCGCAGCGCAGCCTAAGGTCCGTATCGGTAATGTTTATAAAACCGATACAGGCCTTTCATATAATATTATTTTTTGGAGGGTTATAACTTATGTACAGGATTATCGAATGGTTAAAGGCCGCGGCCTCAGTGCTTGGCGGAGCGGCCGCTTATATATGGGGTCCAGCGGACGCGTTGATAATAACGCTTGTGTGCCTTGCCGTGTTTGATTACATAACTGGCGTTGCAAAGGCCGCTATACGCAGGGAGCTATCGAGCGGCGCGGGATTCAAGGGGCTGATGAAAAAGGTTACTATATTCGTCCTTGTGGGCCTCGCTGCGCTTGTGGACAGGATAGTCCCCGCGGCAAATGGCGCGGTGCGATCCGCCGTAATAATGTTCTACATAATGAACGAAGGCCTCAGCATCCTTGAGAATGCGGGCGGCATGGGCCTTCCCCTGCCGGAAAAGCTGAGTGAGGCGCTAGGAAAGCTGCATAATGGTGATAACGAATGATGCAGGCCTTTATGAATTGGGTTTCAAGCCGGTTCCCGCGCCGCCTTTCCCTGCTGGCCGGTATTTTCTTTTTTTACGGCCAGTGTCAGCCACGACTATGACCGCCGACGCGAGAACCATGGCGCAGCCAAGCCCCTTTATAGCACCCACCGTTTCACCATAGACTATTACGCCCATAACCGTAGCCATAACGGGCTCCAGCGCGTTGAGCATGGCGGCGTTTCCAGAACCAAGAATCCTTATGCCGTAAAGCAGCAGCCTGAGGCCTATAAGATAGCCCAGCAGCCCGTCGAGCGCCAGCACCAGCCATAAAAACCATGTAGATGGCGCCGCAAGCCTTCCTGTGGCTAACGCGGCTAAAAAGCCCATCAGCGACGCCGCGCCGGTTATGTAGATTGACGACACGGACGAGCTTATATTCTTATAGGGGCCATGCCTGCCAAGTATAAAGTACGCTGCATACGTAAACGCGGACAGTATTGCCAAATGCGGGCCCGCCGCGTTTGGCGCTCCGATAACCCCCTAAACCTGGTAACCGCCGGCAAGGGGGGCCGCCGCGGCCAGGCCCTTTAGGGCTGAAAAGCGTTCCTTAAAAAACAGCGATGCTGTTAAGCAGGCTATTACCGGATAACAAAAATGCAGTACTATCACCGATCCAGGCTCCATATAAAGGTACGAGTATGAGATGAGCAGCAGCGTTGCCATAAGGCTTCCGCCTCCGGCCAAAGCCATACTCAACGCCTCCGCGCGATTTACGCGAATCGGGCCGGCCGTTCCCTTTTTTGAGCTTACAGCGGCTCCCAGCAGGGCAAAAAGGCAGCCAAACAGCATGCAGAAAGCTACCACGCTCTCATTGGGCATGGCAAGGGAGGGGTTAGCCGCCATTGACGCCGGAGCAAAAACGCGGGCGGCAAACTCGGAGGGAACTCCGCCCTTTAGGGCAATGTTGGTAAGCATAGGGGTAATTCCATAGCATAGGGAGGCGAGGGCAACCGCCAATACCCCTTTTAACCTGGCCCTGTCCATAAAGCCGCCCCCTAAGCCAATTATTTCGAAAAAGTATAACATGATATGAGCATAACCGCAATGGCCCCCATAATACCTAATTCACGCAAATAAGCTATACAAAAGACTATCAGGAGGTACAGAAGGATGAAATACATACATGAGGCGCAGCTAAACTGCCTAACCGGCGACATAGGAGAGCGACTTAGATCGCAACCAAAGATTACCGTAATAATCGCTCCCGAAGCCGGAGTCAATTGCCCATGGGAAGGAGGGATCAACGGTCATTTTTTCAGGATACGAAGAGGCGTTCCCGTCGAAGTGCCCGTGAGCCTGGCAAAACTGATAGAGGCAAACGAGCGGGTTTCCATTCTCAGTGGGGAGGATGTAAAGGATTACCGTTCGCTCCCGGGCAAACGCCTGACGGTGTAAAGGGGGTGCAAAATGACGCTAAACGACATTCTTGTATCAGCACTGGCCCAGCTTGACAGAGGGCATGACGCCCAGACGCTGGATGCGTGGAGGGAAAAGCTTACCCAGTTTGCCAACGACGCGCTGATAGACCTGTCATATGCATTTAAGCCCTTGCGCACCGAAATTACGGACGCCAGCATTGGCATAATAGATACGAATTCGCTTTCAAGGGAATTTGTTAAGGCTGTCTATGTCCGTGTCGGCGATTCGATTATAGGGTTTTCCGATGCGTTTCAGGGTGAATACATATCCGTGGACGCTAACGGCCCCGTGGAGCTGACCTATCAGTATGTTCCAAGGCTTCTCAGCTCCCCTACTGACGTGCCGGAGATTCCGGAGCGCCTGCACGGCCTTATAATAACCTATACGGTTGCGCGCGAGCGGATGAGTGGGGACGTGTCCACTCAAAAGGGCTCAAACTCATATATGCAGCTGTATGAACAGGGAAAGCGCGCCGCACGGTATGGAAACGGCCTGCCCGGTGGCTACAGCATTATAAACAGGTGGTGATTCCATGCCTATTAAGTTATATAGGATTAGCGGCTTTAAGGGCATAGACCAGTCGTGCGACCAAAACGCGCTTGACCCGGCCAGCTCTCCAGACGCGTGCAATATGGATACCAGCGACGGCGGCCTTAGCGTTTCAAGCGGTTTTGTAAAGGCTATCAACACACCCGTCCCCTGCGCTGACGGTATAGGCTTTATGCATATATTCAATTGCTCTGGGGGCGCGCAGTTCATAGTTATGGCAAAGCGGGAGGTGTATGCCTACACAAACGGCAGCTGGAACCTGATCCATACGTATGAGGCAAACGTCAATAATAGCTTTTCATGCGAGGAAGCACAGATAGACGGCGTCGATTGTCTAATAATCGGCTGCGGGGAATCCCAGCTTATCAAGTACGACGGGGTGCAGGCGTCCGTGTTTGGAAGCGCTGAAGGGCTTTCCAATATTCACGTCAAATATCTGGCCATGTACATAGGCAGACTGTTCAGCGCCGGCGATCCGCAGCACCCGAACAGGCTTTACTGGTCGCAGCTGCCTGGAAGCGGCAGAACCATAGAGGATTGGGGACCGGTTTCATCATCGCCAAACGTTGAAGGCGGGCATGCCGAGATAGGCGATACATGCGGCGATCCCATCGCGGCCATAGCCGCTATGAGCAACCAGCTATTGATATTCAAGCGCAACAGCCTTTACAGGCTGATAGGCGACAGGCCCAGCAATTTCACAATAGAACGAATCGAGGCACAGATCGAGCCTATGGCGCATACCTCCCTGGCCAGGCGCGGCAACGCCGCGTATTATATGACGGATGCGGGACTATATGTGTTCAACGGCGTAACGTCGTACATGTCGCCGGATGCAAAAGGGATCAGGCATATACTCAAAAACGCCAGCTCGGCCGACTGCCGCGCAGCCATTGCACGGGACATGCTGTTTTTTGCTTTGAAGGATGCGTCCGGCGAAAGCTTCATTATTGAGTACGACCTCAATAGGCGCACGTATATGCTGCGCAAAGGCTTTGACGTCAGCCACCTGTGCGCATTGGACGGCGCACTGTATATGATTAACGGCAAAAAATATGTGTATAGGTTCGGCGAGGGCGATTCCTACGATGGAACGCCGATTTCAGCCTGGTGGAGCACACCGCTAACCGATCTTGGCGATAAAGGCTGCATAAAACAGCTAAGGCGCCTGTATATGAGGGGAAGCTCTAAAGAGGAGGCCGCAGTGCTTTTGGACGCGGTTGCAGGTGATAATACCTCCACACACAGGATGTTGTTGCCTCCCTCTGAAAGGAGGGTGCTTGAAGTTCCTTTTTACAACGAAGGACGCACGTTTTCCCTGGTTTTTTATAACGAAGGCGGCGGACGCTTTTCCCTAAACGGGGGGGTTGAGCTGGAGCTTGCACTTAGAAGGAGGACCGAGTGATGGGACTGGATATGAGGGCTTTATATTACATTGCCTTGGGCAGTAAAAGAACCGCTGACATAGAGCTTTTCGATGAGGATGTAAAGGCAAATGAAAACATGCTTAACCAGAACTTCAGCATTATATCAAAGAAGATATACGACTTTGAAGCCAGACTGAACTCTCTTGAGGATAAGGAGAGCCCCCAATAAATCTATTTAGTATTTTATGCTGAAAAACGGGCCTGCACCGGCACGTTTTTCAGCTAATACGCATATACTGAAAGTGCGATAATAGGGTTTTACGGGAGGTAGCTATGAAGGTCGAACAATTCATCGCTTTGAGAGGAAAAGGCGGAAACGGCACCGCGCGTATCTCAACGGACGAAGAAAGTACTGAAGTTGAGCTGGTAATGCGCTCACAGACCGCACAGCCGCTGACGGCTTATCTTGTAACCGACCGTGGAACAGTTGCGGTTCCCCTGGCCAATAACAGGCATGGGGCGACTGGGTGCCATTCTGATATAAGGGCTGTGCTTGTCGCCTGCAACGAGGGCGGTAATCCAAGCTTTTTACTGGCGGGCACTGCAATGGGAGCGCACGTCAACATAGAAGAAGCCATGAGGGATATACGGATGCGCAGTTCAACGCACCCTAACCCTAGGGCCGACATCGGCAAATCAAGCGCTTCCGTTGCGTCGGCGGGCCCCAAAGCGGCCAATCCTTCTTCTTCTCAGAGGCGGGCCGCGGACAGCGCCGACAGGACAACCGAGGCGTCGCCCTCCGGAGCGACGCGTACGCCTGTCAGCGGCAGCGGAGCTAGGCGGAGCGCATCCGCGAAAACCACCACTGAAGGCCACGTTTCATCAGCGTCTAAGGATAAGGGCGTCCGTACCGCAAACAACGCCAAGGAAGCGGCAACGGCCAGATCGACTGGAAGGGCGGTGGAGTATGAAACTCTAAATGTCAATTCCCGATCTACACAGGGTGGCACCACACTAAAAAACCCCTCAACAAAGAATACGAACGGCCAAAGCACGAGTCAAAGCGCGGAAGCCAGGGCGGACGCCGCTCCATTAAGCGAGCCAAACGTTTCAAACCCAACCGGCAGCGGAAACAGCTCTACAAGCCGCTCCGGCCAGAGCGCTCAAACTCAAGTAAAAAAGCCCGCTACGCCTTTAAAGGGGCAAAAACGGTCCGACAAAGCACCCAACCCCAATACCGCTTCAGGCGCAAAACCCATAGACAGCGGATCAGCGGACAGCGGCGAAGGTGATAACATTCGTCCGGCAAACACACGGGTAAACGCGCCCCATCAAGCGCCCCAATCGACCGCGCTTCATCCGGACCAAAGGGTCTCTAGGAGCCAAACCGAATCGGCGCTTAATGAATACGGCAACAGGCCGTCCGGCGAATCCTCAGTTCTAAACGATATACTCAAGCGCGCCGATATCCTGTTTCATACCCCTGTTCAGCCTGCCAAGGCGGGCATCATCAAGAGGGATATTCCGCGCCCCGCAGCTTCCAGCGGGATTCGCGAGGAGATTCACGTATATAACCCCTTCCCCGACGCATTCCCGCGTTCAGTGTGGAAAAGGGTGGTGTACCCGGGAACTTCCCGGTATTATCTTGAGGGCGAGGTCGTAAAGGACGGGGCAAGATATCTGGTCCACGCCCTGCCGGGGGAATATGGAGCGGCGATGCAGCGCGGCAATGGTTTCTCCAGATTCATGAGATCGGCCGATGGTACCGGATATTGGCTTCGCATAAGAAGAATATAAAGCTATAATGGGAGCTGGCCTGTAAACAAAGCTATATACCTAACAATTATATTTTTTAAGTTAAATAGCGAAAAAATTAACCGTTGCGCTGTGGACAAAGCTTGTCCGCAATGCTAGAATATATATACGACTATATGACGTGTGTCCCGCTTGTCCGCTAAGGGTGCTGGATATAGGATTGGGAATACGCCCATGGCAATGTTTCTCGGTTTTGTTATGTCAAAACCCCACTGATTTGAATACTGTTTAGGAGAGAGCAATTATGGAGACCATACTGATAAAAAACAGCGGTGATGACATGAAGAGAAACATAGGCCCAGTTACGCGTAACAGGAAGGACCCTATTATGAGGGTTCGGCCTAAAATCGCCCAGATACGCGACCTTAAACCCGCCCAGTCGGACGTGCGCGCCATGCTTGACTCTACGCGAAAGATAACGTACGACACAAAGAGGGTTCAGGCGTTTTGCGACAGCCTCTGCCACAAGCTGTATACCGAGCATTTCGACGGCAAATAATTCACATAGCTCAGGACGATAAATTATGTACTTTGACAATGCGTTTACGGTTTTTGCCGGTCCAAACGGCGGCGGCAAATCGTCGCTGGTTTATTCCATGTGGAGGGATAACCCCTCAGCGCCGTATGTATGCGCCGATTCAATAGCCAAGGAAGAACCGATTTGCGGTATTGAAAACAGCGACCAAAGAAACCTCCAAGCTATGATAAAAGCGCAGGAAATCGTAAGCGACCGCCTCTCAAAGCGCCTTTCCGTTGCATATGAAACCGTGCTGTCCTCGGATTATAAATGGAATCTGTTTGAGCTTGCCAAAAGAAACGGAATGCCCATTTACGCTTACTACGTTACCACATGCGATCCGTCAATAAACGTGCGCCGCGTCAAACGCCGCGTCCTTGAGGGCGGCCATGATGTCCCTGAGGACAGAATTATATCAAGATACCACCGTTCGCATGCCAATTTAGGCAGGCTGCTGACGCTGTGCAGTTCAGCCTATGTGTTTGACAGCTCTGAAGAAAACGAACCGCCGGCACTGGTTTTATATAAAACCAGTGATACGCTGCTGTTTCGCGAGGAGCTTGCCAAGAACTACTCATGGCTCTCAGAGCTTCGCGATAGCTGGGTTAAAGACGGACTGTTTGTTATTGATCAATACTGCGACAGCCTTTAAGCTGCAAGATATTGCTAATCTATGTCCAAAACTCCGGATATTGGTTTCAGGAGTTTTTTATGCCCATAGCGATTCCTCCCGTCGTCAACGTTAAGCAACAATCAAGCAGCCGCTTGTTCGTTTTTGCCTCCGGTGGCTTAGAACCTTTTTTGCAAAAAAGGGTTCTAAGAACTCCAAAAAACGCAATGGGATAATATTAAATTTGGATGGATCGCCACAATTTTCAATTCAGTCAAAAATTAGCACAGACGGATCACAGCTTGGTCGTACCTAAAAGTATAATTCATCAAAAGTCAGCGGCATGTATGGTGACTTTTGATGGTGCGCAAACGGTAAAAATCTAAAATATAAAAGTCAAAAATTGTTTTTCGGGATTCCAAAGGGGACTTTTTACAAAAAGTCCCCTTTGGCGGGGTATCGGGCGGAGCCCCATACGGTTGCACTGAACAAGTGCATTGCGAATCGCAACAGGCGATTTTATAGCCCCGCGTCGCGCCTTACGGAGCAATGCGGGGCTATAAATAAAAGTGATTACATATCTGACAGCTTCTTATAGTACTCCAGCTTCTCCTTAGCCTCGTTCTCGGCGCGATCGAACAGCTCGTCGGCCACATCGGGGAACTGGCGTTTTAGGCTGGTGTAGCGAACTTCGCCCATCAGGAACTCCTTATAGCCCATCTTGGGAGCCTTGCTGTCGAGCGTAAACGGGTTCTTGCCCTGCTCGCCCAGATCCGGGTTATACCTATAAAGCGGCCAGTAGCCGGACTCGACGGCCTTCTTGGCTTCCTTCTGGCTATTGCCCATTCCTCCGGCAATACCGTGGTTGATGCACGGCGCGTAGGCGATTATCAAGGACGGGCCCTTGTATGCCTCGGCCTCGGTTACAGCCTTCATAAGCTGGTTCTGATCGGCGCCCATGCTGACCTTTGCAACATATACGTAGCCGTAGCTCATTGCCATCATGCCCAAATCCTTTTTCTTGGTGCGCTTGCCGGCGGCCGCAAACTTTGCCACCGAACCGGTGGGCGTTGCCTTTGACGACTGCCCGCCGGTGTTTGAGTATACCTCGGTGTCCATTACAAGGATGTTTACGTCCTCGTCCATGGCCAGCACGTGGTCCAGTCCGCCGTAGCCAATGTCATACGCCCAGCCGTCGCCGCCGAAGATCCAGATGGATTTTTTGACCATCAGGTCCTCCATCGCGCTAATCTGCCTGCACAGTTCGTCGCAGTCGCAGCCGCAGTCCTTGCAGCTGTTTACAAGCTCCTTGAGCTTTTCAGAAGCAACCCTGCTGCCCTCGGCGCAGTCCATGTTCTTAATCCAGTTCTCACATATCTCCCTCGCCTCGCCGTCACATGCCTCGGCAAGCTCTGTCACCAGATCCCTGAGCTTATCGCGGCGGTGCGATACTGCCAGGTTCATGCCATATCCGAACTCGGCGTTGTCCTCAAACAGCGAGTTTGCCCATGCGGGGCCATGGCCCTTTTCATTTACAGTATACGGACATGTCGGCGCGCTGCCGCCATAGATGGATGAACAGCCCGTTGCGTTGGCGATGATCATCCTGTCGCCGTAGAGCTGGGTGATCAGCTTGACATACGGGGTTTCTCCGCAGCCAGCGCACGCCCCCGAAAACTCGAACAGCGGCTGTAGGAACTGGCTGCCCTTAACAGTGGCCCGGTTGAGCTCTACCTGCTTCTTGGGCAGGCGGATGGCGTATTCCCAGTTCTTTTCCTCTTTGTCCATGATTTCGCCGGCGCCCGTCATTGTCAGCGTGTCGGCGCGTTTATTACCCGGGCAAACATGTGCGCAGTTGCCGCAGCCGGTGCAATCCAGCGGCGAGAGCTGCATGCGGAAGTTGAGCCCTTCAAAGCCCTTGCCGTTTGCATTGATGGCTGTAAAGCCCTCGGGCGCGTTTTCCTTTTCCTCGTCGGTGAGGAGGAACGGGCGTATGCACGCGTGCGGGCATACGAGTGCGCACTGGTTGCACTGAATGCAGTTTTCGCTGTTCCAGCAGGGCAGGTCTACGGCTATGCCGCGCTTTTCATACTTGGTCGTGCCGGTGGGTACAAAGCCGTCCGCCGAAAGCATGCTTACGGGCAGGCTGTCGCCCTTTTGAGCCAATATCGGCCTGATAAAGTCGGTGAAGTACGGATCGTCGCTGACCTCTACCGTCCTAGCTCCCGTGTCCGCGTTTACCCAGCTCTCGGGATACTTTATCTCCTCAAGGCCGAAAATGCCGGCGTCAATCGCGTCGTAGTTGCTCTTTACAATCGCGTCGCCCTTCTTGCCGTAGGACTTCTTGGCGGCTTCCTTCATGTAGCCGATAGCGTCATCTACGGGGATTACATTTGCAAGCTTGAAGAAGGCGCTCTGCATTATGGTGTTGATGCGGCTGCCCATTCCAACCTGCTTTGCAATCCTGATGGCGTCGATGTTATAAAAGCGAAGCTTTTTGTTCGCTATTGAGCGCTTCATCTCGGCCGGAAGCTCGCGCTCCATGTCCTCAAGCGTCCACGCCGAGTTTAGAAGGAACACGCCCCCATCCTTAATGCCCTCTAGCACGTCGTAGCGCGTGACGTAGGAGGGGTTGTGGCAGGCGATGAAGTCCGCCTGGTCTATCAGGTAAGGCGACTGTATCGGGGACTTGCCAAAGCGAAGGTGGCTTACCGTAAAGCCGCCCGACTTCTTGGAGTCGTAGGCAAAATAGCCCTGCGCGTACATGTCAGTATGGTCGCCGATGATCTTGATTGAGTTCTTGTTTGCGCCAACCGTTCCGTCCGAGCCTAGTCCAAAGAATTTGCAGCGGATCGTGCCCTCGGGCGCCGCGTCTATCATCTCGTTTACAGGCAGCGACGTGTTTGTAACGTCGTCCACGATGCCCACGGTAAAATGGTTCTTCGGACAGTTTTCATTAAGGTTGTCGTATACGGCCTTGACCATTGACGGCGTGAATTCCTTGGAGCCCAGTCCGTACCTGCCGCCGAATACCTCCACTCCGCCCAGGCCGTTTTCCTTGAACGCCGCTACCACGTCGGTGTAAAGCGGCTCGCCCAGGGAGCCAGGCTCCTTGGTGCGGTCGAGGACCGCCACGCGCTTCACAGTCTTCGGCATTGCGGCAATAAGCCTGTCGGCCGCAAACGGTCGGTACAGGCGCACCTTGATCAGGCCCACCTTTTCGCCGCGGCTGAGCATATAGTTTACGGTTTCCTCAGCGGCGTCCGCGCCGGAACCCATTATGATTATAACGCGCTCGGCGTCCGGCGCGCCCACATAGTCGAACAGGTTGTAGCGGCGGCCCGTAAGCTCGCCCACCTGCTTCATGTATTCCTCTACGATTGCGGGCACTTGCATGTAGCGGCCGTTCGCGGCCTCGCGGCCCTGGAAATAGACGTCCGGATTCTGTGCCGTGCCGGCCTGATGCGGATGCTCTGGGTTAAGCGCGCGCGCGCGGAAGCGCTTGACCGCCTCAAAGTCGCACAGCTTCGCCATATCGGCGTAATCAATGGCCTCTATCTTCTGTACCTCGTGGGACGTGCGGAACCCGTCGAAGAAGTGCAGGAACGGCAGGCTGGATTTGATCGAACTCAGATGCGCCACAAGCGCCAGGTCCATGACCTCCTGAACCGAAGCCGCGCTTAGCATGGCAAAACCCGTCTGGCGGCAGCCCATCACGTCGCTGTGGTCGCCAAAGATGGACAGCGAATGCGCGGCCAGGGCGCGCGCCGAAACGTGAAATACTCCGGGGAGCAATTCACCTGAAATTTTGTACATGTTGGGTATCATCAAAAGCAGGCCCTGCGACGCTGTAAACGTTGTGGTCAGCGCGCCTGCGGCAAGCGAACCGTGTACAGCGCCGGCGGCTCCGGCCTCGGACTGCATTTCTGCTATGCGGACCTTCTGCCCGAACAGGTTTGTCCTGCCTGCAGCCGCCCAGTCGTCGGCTACTTCAGCCATGGGCGACGAAGGGGTGATGGGGTATATCGCCGCCACGTCGGAAAATGCGTATGCGACGTGGGCCGCGGCGGTATTGCCATCAATAGTGATGGTTTTTGCCATATCAATTGACCTCCTGCGTAATAGTGGTTAACCTCAGCCGATAAGGCCGCATACGTCTAAAATGCGCCGCAGCCAGACTGGTTTTTAGCCGCAATAAAACCAAATCAGGGCCTGGTTTTTTGCGCCGCCAAAGGCGAAGATGCCCCGTAAAACGGCCTTTAGACCGTACTAAGGCGTGAAACAGAGCCAATGCCGAAAAAGCCGCGGGTATACCGCGCGGGTCTGGTATAATACATCCCGCCGCGCGCCTAGACCGTAAACGCCGTGTGCGCCCTTGCCGGCTGAGGGTATACGCCGAAAAATTATAAAAGCCTTGTCCATTTTTCCGGCGGATTTATCCGCAATCATTATATAAGCGGAACATTCGCCTGTCAAGAAAACCACGGGTAAAGCGGAGTTTATGAAAAAATATAAAATCCTGGCGATGGTCATGGCGCTTTCATACCGCGCTTGTTCAGCACGCATATATATGGGGCTTTTGGCCTAAGCATTGTGTTGTCTAAGCTGATTTTTGATGAACTGTGTTTTTGGGGAACGTACCCAAGCTTACATTGACATTAATACAATAAATTCAGCGGCGCTTCGGGTTGTCGGACCTGCCGACAAGGTAGTCGGGCGAATAAATGTAGGATTGTAAAACATTTATTGTAGTACTATACTTTTCATCCGTGTTCCTCCTCTGACCTGGTCTGGTGGATTATGTTAACGTATATAGTATGACTAAATAGACTATGCGCATATAAATTCCGCTATCCAAATGCGATCTTTAAAGCGTCATAGCTCATGCGACCTGGTTGTTAAGTTTATGGCAGCATGACCGTGTGTTTACTTCATCCGTCGGCCTCTCCCTTCGGACCTATCAGCGTTATGAACATGGAGAACGCCAGCCTATGATGTACTAATCGCCCTGGCCGACTATTCATAAAAACCGCCCAATTCTTACTTTATTACAGCTTAGCATATTCGTCCTCGTAGTTCCTGCCCATGTTTCCGCCATGTTTTTCACAGTACGCGGTTGACAGCTCGTGTGCAGTAACTCCATATCTGAGCAGCGTGTCTAAATAATACATCAGCACATCGCCCATTTCTTCGATAAAAGCACGCCTTACGTTTTTGTCGCCCATTATCGCATGGTCGCCTTTTTTCTTGATTATAGACGCCGCCTCACCTATCTCCTCTATCATCCACAGCATGAAATCCCGTCCATACTTAGGCTCCATAGGCGACCAGCTGTCGCTGTGAACGGCCCACAGCTCCGTCTGCAAGGCCATCATTTCGGATATTTTCAAGTCTTTCATTTATGCGCCCTTCCGATTTAGTTAATTATAACATTCCGCACTTGATGCATAAACGGGCGCCCTTCACATTTTGCGCGCCCGTTTTCGATTTTTTATTCCACATGGGCCGTATACGCTCAATAGAATGAGTCACTGCATATGCATAGGTCATATAAATACAAAGCGGAATTTCAAGCGTTAATACATTAACAGCCTTTGGGCCTTCTGCGTAAGAACGCCCCGCGCCATGCGGCGCGTGGTAAGGCCAATCAATACTTTACGGCAGCCTCCACCCTCTTTATCCCTGGCAGTAGCGCCACTATTACGCACAGCGCGGCGTCAACGCCTATGGTCAGGGCGTTATATGCAAGCGAGTAGCCCCAGACATTTGAAAATCCGTAATCGCCGGCGCTTGAGCCAAAGAAAACGGCCCCGGATATAACCGAGCATATCATCCTGGCAATTCCAGCAACCGCCATGCCCAGCGGCAGTTTTTTGGGGAACAGCGAAGCCAGTCCCAGGCAGGTAAACGCCAGAAAATAATCCAGTATGAATTGGGCCCAGTGAACTACCCAGGCGCCCTGAATTATCTGGAGCACGCCGTAGGCGAACGCCGCTATAAATCCGTATGCAGGGCCGAACCAGCACGCATACGCCGCCACGGGCAGCATGCTGAGCAGGGTAATCGAACCGCCAAAGGGCATTGAGAACAGCTTAAAGTAGCTCAGCACAAACGAGAGGCCGACGCATAGCGCGCCGAACACCAGCGCGCGGGTTGAGTTGGGTTTAGCCATCTCAAGGCTTCGGCTGCGCCTTGCGTAAAACACGGCGGCAAACGCCACCAAAACGGCAAACGCTACGCATCCGCTGATTATATACATGCCAGCACCGCGAACCTCGGTAATGTATAGTAGCACCAGGTATGAAACCACAAACGCCAGTGCAATGGTCAAAAGCGCGGACGTCATGGAGCCCAGCCTGTCGCCTTTGGGACTCGGCCTGAGCTTGAATATCAGCATGGCGGCCGCGAATATGACCACCAGCGCCAGCGCGCCTATGAGCATGTACAGCTCCAGGCCCTCAAGCTCGGACAGCTTTTCAAATAGTACGAATTTCATGCAATACCTCCGATTTGCCGCCATCAATGCCGGCCGCCGCGAAAAGGGGCGCTAAAAAAAACGCCCATTCCGCAAGCTGCAGAATGGGCGAACATAATAAGCCCGTTTCCTGCCGCCTTCCCTACGCGGGTATTAACCCAACAGGTTCCAAGGGACTGTCTCAGCGCGCCTGCGCACCCCCGGCGGATAATGATAACTTAATTATACACATATGATGATATATTGCAACGTAAATCTGCATTTTAATAATCCCTGTTTTATGCCCAGCTTTACATTCGCAAAAAAGCCCTTATTTTATGCGTATATGCTTATTCCAGTAAACCTGCTAATATAAAGCGGCACGCTTGCTCCCAAAAAGCCGTACCCAGCCAATATGGAAATACATCCGGTTTTGAGGTATAATAGGCTTGGTCCCGTATAGTTTCAGCCTTATCTTCACGTACAGATAAATGATTATAATGGGCGGACGATTTTATGTGAGGGTGTGTTATGATATACTGTTTTAATGACAAGTTTTTGATTCGGGCAATGGGCGCGGCGGACCCCCAAACCCTTTGTGATGAGGAGATTGCTCAGGGCTGGCATTCCAGCGCGGATAAATTTAAAAGAAGGATTGCCGATAGCGAACGCGGCAAGGCCATTGCCCTGGTTGCCGAGTATGAAGGAAACGCGATATATAAATGTATATCCAAATTCCGCAAGCGGCCCGTTTGCCAATATGGGTTATTGTTAGATCGTTAAATTCGCCGTTCTGGAGAAATACCGCAACCGCGGCATGGGGTCCAAATTGATGGATATAGCTGAAAGGATTGCAGCCGAATACGCGGATACCGCCTGCCTTGGGGTTGGGCTGCACGCGGGTTATGGAAGCCCATAGAATGTATTTTAAAAGCGGATATATTCCAGACGGCAGTGACACATTGTATGGCGTTAAAACCGCGACTCCCTGCGGGACATACCGCAATGACGACGGCCTAAATAAACTTAGACGGCCATATATAATGGGTTTTTAGCGGTACTTGGGGATTCCCCGCTATAATACCTGTAAAATGCAGCGCGTCAATAATCGAACTCGTTTTCGCCGACTTTAATCCTTTTAACCGGCTTTTCATCCGGATAAGGCTTTCTTATTTCAATCAAATTCAGCACGGTATATCCATGCCCACGCAAAAAGGCGATCATACGGTCATTGTTGGGATGCACATAATTAAATACCGTATTTTCGCCATACGCCCGGGCTATTTCTTCAGCCTTATGCAGCAGCGCCGAGGCGATACCCCTTGTGCGGTAATCGCTTTTGACAAAGATGGACTCTAGCCAAACCGTTGGCTCTTCGACTCGGCAGACGGCATAACCGACAAGCATCCCGTCCTCCATTGCCGCATACGAAGGGAACCCCGCATCGATATATTCGCTTATCTCTGAAAGTCCGGCAGCTACGTCGGGCTTTGCGCTAATGCCCTTATAAGCCTTTAATTCAGCGCGGAAGGCCGCAACCAATGGAGCGGCATCAGCCGCGTTGCCTCTATCAATCCCGATAATATCCATACGCTTACCCCATGCTGTAATGTGGTTCTAACCCGCGTCAGGCCCGATTTCATTATATCATTCAACAATCCCATGGCAACCCTTATTGCATGACGCACCGTGTATGGAGCTGCAATATATTTATTCCTCCCTAGGTCCCCTGGCTTGCCAACAAAGGCGGCCTCCCAAAAACTTCCGATACGTCTTATTATAGCTTGAACTGGGTTTTACAGTTCTTTCAAGTGATAAAACTCCGTAGGGTTTGCCGCGGCATGAGTACCGCACGCTGTTGGGCCAACCGCAGCCAAATACTGATCCTGGTATCACAGTTGGGCATGCCTAGGTCTCCCTTGAAAACACAGCGTCCGGCAGTAGCTTACACGCCGAACTGGTTAGCCAGCATGCCCATTGTTTCAGCTAGCGGCGCTGTACCGTCTATGATCATCACGGGGCATTTAACCAGCCTGAGCCACTCGTCATGCAAGGCCTTGCTCCGCGTGTCGGTCCCAGCCGTATCGTAGGTCTTTGACCACGCCATGAACCCCATGTGCTCGTCCCACATATCCCCGCCAGGTCTTACCCTGTCCCCAAATCGCGCGTACTCCCTCTTTTCCAGCCGTTCCAGCCGCACCTCGACGGGCGCTACCAGCCTGATAACCAGGTCAAATCGCGGTATCAGAAAGTCGCCCCAGCCGCACAGCGAGCCTGTGATAACGCATCTTTTATATAGCTTGATATCCTCCTTCACCAGCCTTCGTCTTTCGGAGGCGTCACGCTTTTTGGTATACGGCGGGTCGGTGGGAATCCAAAAATAATCGTCCGTGTCCACATGCCTGTGTCCAAACCTCTCCGAAACCGCGCTTCCTAGCGTCGTAGTTCCAGAGCCGGACGCACCCAGTATATGGATTATATTGTGTTTCATGAAAAAACCTTCCTTTTAGAAGAATGTGTGCTTTATACACCGCTTAAACTTGGCCGCTGATCAGGGATTAGCGCAAAAAGCTTGTTTTAAAAATGGCTGTAGCACGGATTAATGCCAATCACGCCGCAAGGTATTTATTTAGTTCCTTGATCTCTCATCCCATTAAAAGTGTATAACCCGCCATCATAGAGGTTTTATCAAAAAAAGTGGAATGCCCTGATCACTTTTAACCGCCGCGAAAACGGCCCGCCGGCACATCGGAACCGCATCCCCATGCCATTTCTATCCAGGCTATGAACTCCATTGCAGTTGGGACCGCCTGCATAATCCTCTTATAAACCGCCTGGCAATCAGTCCGTTATTAAGCCTCGCCCGCTGTTAAATGCCAGGGCTTCCTTTGCACCCGCGCGGGTCTTGCCCACTAGGCTCAGGCCCGCCCCCGCTTCGCCGCCATAGCCGTTAAGCGAACGCTTAGGCAGCTTAAAGAGCTAAACTTATTTTTGAAAAGGCTTTTATTCCAATCCATTTTAACATATAATCAGATGATCTCTTTGCGCTAACGCTACATTCTTTAATGATAGAGAATGCGGACAGTACAAACTGAGCAGGCGGTGGACGGCGCGTCCATTATGCCGGGCCGCTAGAACGCGGCAGCAGACAGCGTAACCGCGCGTCTGTGGGACAGTGGTATGTCTCACGGACGCGTCTTCATATCCGTTGACGCGGGCACAATGGCGCGGGATAAAGCAATGTGTAAAATGGAGGCAGCAATGGAAAACAGATCCCCAAAACAGATCGCTATGAGGGTGTCCGCCGTTACCATTATTATCAACGTCTTGCTATCAGCGTTTAAGCTGTTCGCTGGAATATTCGCGCGCTCGGGCGCAATGGTATCGGATGCGGTGCATTCGGCGTCCGACGTGCTGAGCACTGTAATAGTGATGATCGGAGTGGCGGTTTCAAACAAGGCGTCCGACAAGGAGCATCCCTACGGCCACGAGCGTATGGAGTGCGTAGCGGCCATAATACTTGCCGTAATATTGGGCGCAACCGGCCTGGGAATCGGATATTCCGGTTTAAAAAAGATCGTGATGGGCGGTTATGGCGATATATCGGCGCCCGGCGCGCTGGCGCTCGCCGCGGCGGTTGTCTCCATAGTTGTGAAGGAGGCCATGTACTGGTATACAAGGTCGGCGGCCAAGCGGATAAACTCCGGCGCGCTCATGGCCGACGCGTGGCACCACAGATCCGACGCCCTATCCTCAATAGGAAGCTTTGCCGGTATCTTGGGCGCTCGGCTCGGGTTTCCCATACTTGATCCGGTGGCCAGCGTTATAATATGCGTATTTATAGTAAAGGCTGCGTTTGATGTGTTCAGGGACGCGGTAGGCAAGATGACCGACAAGTCGTGCGACGATTCGCTCGTGAATGAGATAAGGAAGGTAATCGAGGAACAGGACGGCGTAATGGGAATAGACCAGATAAAGACGCGCTTGTTTGGGGACAGGATATACGTGGACGTGGAGATCAGAGCCGACGGCGAGGCCACGCTGAACCAGGCGCACGCGGTGGCGCAGAGGGCGCACGACGCTATCGAAAGCCGCTTCCCCACGGTAAAGCACTGCATGGTGCATGTAAATCCGGACGGTCGCGTTAAAATTCCCGAAGACCCCGGTTAAGATAACGGGGAGGCCTGAGCGCCGCGTAAGCTTTATTACAATCCACGCGACGCATGGGCGCGACCGTATGAACCTTGTGCGATCGTTTCCCGAAGGTAATTTCAATCCACGCACCCACAGGGGGTGCGACACGAGGTGTTTTCGCATAGGCGATAAATCCAAATTTCAATCTACGCACGCGCATGGGGTGCGACACGTTTTCGCGCGCTTGTTTTGCTAAACTGCCGGGATTTCAGTCTGCACGCCTAGTATGGGACGAATTATCATGCAGGGCGCTGAACCGGTGTTATTTCGTCCAATATCCCCGCGTGGGCCGCGGCCGGCGTTTCCCGCAAATGCTTTGGCTATGGGTTTTTATTCACGCATGTACCGTTTTATGGACCCAGGTCAAGCACTTGCCGTTATCGCGCGCATGTTTCAATCCGCATCCGCTCAATCGGGTAAAACCAGCACGCTCTTATTTATGACTTATTCAGATTACTTGGGTCCCTTATGCTTTAAATTAATCGGGGCGTTGACTTTCCCCTCTAGGGGGCAGGAAGCCGTTTGCTCAAGGACGCTTTTAAAAGAACCTGGCGCCCTTGAGTAAGATGCCTCAGCGCCCTTGTCAGTCCCTTGCTCTGGATCGGCCTATTGAGTTAATGATATAATTCCCTATCGGGATCGTAAGGAACAGCAGCCAGTATGGATGCCATAAATGCCAGCCAAATCCCAGGATAAGATACAGTATCGTTATAAAATAGCCGTAGGAAAAGGATTTTTTATGTCTCTCTCCCGATATTGCCGACGCAATGGGATAGTACAGCGGTATTGTCAGCAACAGGAACCAGTATGGGTTCCATAAACCCCATATAAAGCCCATCGCCAGATATACTCCCACTATGAATACCGAATAGGGAAAAGCTATCAAAAACGGCTTGTTGAGTTGGCCGGTAATTGCCTTGGCAATCGGATAGTAAAGCGGCACTGTAAAGAATATAAGCCAGCCTGGATGCCACAGCTGCCAGATAAAGCCCATTGCCAGATACGCGGCAAGCACAAGCAGAGGGAACCCTCCGCTTATATTTAGGCCCTTTAACGATTCCAGCACGATATAATAGACAGGTATCGTTAAAAACAGCAGCCAGTATGGGTGCCACAGGCCCCATTCAAAGCCGATAAGCAGATACACGCCCGCAACCAGAACCGGATATGGGAATGAAAGAAGCGTCCTGATAAGGTCTTTGGACTTATAAGCCGCCTCCACAAGGGGATAGTACAGCGGTATGGTAAGGAATATCAGCCAGCCCGGATGCCACAACTCCCATATAAAGCCCATGGACAGATATACGACGGCGCATAGAATGGGATATGGGAAGTGCATCCAGAACCTGCCGCCCTTCTTTTTATTGCCGCTGAAATTCATCTCCACGTTAAACTCCTTTCCGTCGTCGTCCGTTTCGTCGTCAAAAAAACCGTCGCCGTCATCATTATCGTCAAAGAAATCATCGTCGCTATCCCATTTGTCCGAGCCGCCGTCCTTATGGTCCCAGCGCCTGCTAAATTTCTTTTTTCCATCCTTTGCATATATTCCGTCGTTATTGACATTGACCACGGTTTCGCCGTCCGCATCACCTGCGCAGACGCCGTACTTCGTGATTGTAACCACTTTGCTGACTTCGCCGTCATCATCATGTATTACAAAGCCTGACGCGCCGTCGCCGAAATCCGCGTCGCCGTCGTCAAACGCGTCCTCCCCTTTTGAACCGGAGCCGTCGCGCGAATCTGGTCCTTCCCCATCCTCTCCGACAAGCTCGTCAAGCGTCGTCCCGTAAGCCCGCGCAAGCTGTATGAGGTTATATGTATCAGGCGACGCTTCGCCCCGCTCCCACTTCGACACCGCCTGGCGGCTTACCCCCAGCTTTGCGGCAAGCTCCTCCTGGGACATGCCCCGCTGTTTTCTCAGGCGCACAAGCTTGTCGCCGAATTTGATGTTCATCGCCCTGCTCCTTTCGTTTTCAAAGGCGCCGCTTCCGTTTTGCTCCATACCCATACCTTCCTTTCACATGTGCGTTGTTTCATCCGTCCAGCGCTCCTTAAAGCGCCGCGTTGCACTTGCTTTATGATTCTTACATGTAAAAAGCATATATGACCTAAAAACGGTTGCGCCAGCTATTCAGGCTTACATGGCGCGAAAAATCCGTCTTTTTCGGTCCGCAACTAAAGGTTGCGGGCGTATTTCGCGCATACATGAACCGATGTTCCTATAATATCATATTTTATGCCTGGTTAGTACACGGCAGATCCAGACTTTTGCCCCGGGTTACGCCGCTACGCACAGGCAACAGCGCGCTCACCTCTGAGTCTCGCGCCAATATAAAATAAAAAAGGCGGCCTGATAAAGCGTTAAATTGTGTTCAAGTCCATTCTTCCTGGGCTTATTTAGAGGTAATACGGCCACGCTTGATATACGGCGCTTGCCATGGCTGTTAAAGCCGCTCTATTCAAATTCCCCTTAAAGCCATTCTCCTATAACCCCTAGTAAACGTTGAGCCGTCCTTTATTAAAATCAGTATAAAGAAAAAAAACGGACGGCCGTTTATAGGCACGCCCGCCGACGCAATAACCCTTGATAAATTTTCACGTCAATGCGCGTACACCGCCTTGACCGCTATTCGGCAAACAGAACATATTCCCGCGGATCTCTGCCAGCGCCATCCACAAGGTACTCAAAATGCAGGTGGCTCTGTGTGCCGCATTCGCTTGACGCCGTGTCGCCTACGTAGCCTATTATATGGCCTTTGTTGACCTTGTCGCCCTCCTTCACGGGCGGATCCTCCTTAAGGTTTGAATAAATGGTTCTGACACCTTCCGCATGCTCAATTTCAACGGAAACGCCGAGCTCGTCATCCTTATACACGCGCTTGACGGTGCCGTTTTGCACCGCTTTAACCTCCGAGCCAAGCTGGGCCGCGATATCCACGCCCGAATGGGTAGTCCAATGGTTGAGCGTTTCCGAATATATCAGTTCATTCATTGCAAAGTCCCATATGACATTGCCAGAAACCGGCGGCTGAAGCTTTGTCTTTGTAACCTTCGGCGTTGTGGAGGGGGTGGTGGACGGCGTAAAGTCAGGAACCGGACTTGGGCTCATGATCTCCTCAGGCCCCGGCGTGGCTATGGGAGGTATTGTGCGGACCGCGTCAAGGCGTTCGTCTCCGCTTTTTGAGGCGGATGAGTCGTCCGGCGTCGGCTCCGGATTCTGGCCGCCCGGCATAAACATCAGCGCAGCCGCCACGCCCACAACGGCAAGGCATGCAAACAGCACTATATATACGCCCTTTTCCCGCAGAAATCCCGCGATTTTAACCTTTAAGTCTTTGCTTTTATTGTCGTTGTTTTCCATGTGCGTATCACCTCGACAATATTATTGACCGCTTCTTCCAGAGTTATACAATTAGTATAAAATCGATTTGTTTGTAAACGTTATTAAGCGCTGATCAGGCTGAAAACAGCCTCCCTTGACCATAGGGGGTACATTCTTCAAAGGCGGATTAAGCTGTAACCTGTTGGGCGCTCCACACTTTCGGGCGCCTTTTGCGCTGAAAACCAAGAATAAGTTTTGGAGGGAGCAACGCCCCCTCCATCATACGTGTCCCGCAAACTTGAAAGTAGATACAAAACACCGTCTATCTAACCGCCATCAACGTTAATCATTCTCAGGAAACTTCCACTCCGCGATATAAGTACTATAGTAAATAATGAACAGGGTCTCGCCCCTTTCATTTTCCTTAAATATATTAAGCTGCAAAGCCCAGCCCTGGGCCGGATCATAGTAATATTCATCGTAAGCCGATGGGCTGTCGTTTAGGTATGACGTTCTTACCTTTACTATTTTTAGACCCCCGAAATAATCATCATAAAAGGCCTGAACCTCTTCCTTGTGCATTTTAACCTTGAAGGTAAGCATGTTCATTCCGCCAATATCCTGGTACACGGAACCATGGGGCAATGGCAGGGTTCTGTGTACCCCGCCCATTGAGTAAATATATTCATCCAGCTTTTTCTCATTGTTAAATACTAAAATTAAAACTCCACTTAATATCACTATTGCAACGCAGCATAATATGATTAACGATTTACGCTTTTTCATGAATACACCCCTCCAGATTACTCTAAGCCATTGGGAATATACTCGTAATTATGGAACTCGGCCAAAGGTCCAATTACAGCCGCCACAAGGAACTCAGTAGATATTATCTGAATCCATCGCTTTTGCCCTCGGTGCCATTGGGTATATACGCATAGTTATAGTACTCAACGCACGCCTCCATTATCGCGTCCCGCTCCTGTGCCAACTCCGGGAACTCTAAATTAATCGTATAAAAACGCCTGACAAAAAATCTGTATATGGTGTCGAACTCCTCATAGTTTACAACCTTCCGGTCCAGCAGCGCAAGCATCTTCTCCGCGTTTTGTATGTATTCAGCCCTGTTTCGTGTAAGCACGTTCAGCTGCTCCCCGTTATTATAGCTGCTGTATATCTCAGCCGCTTCATAGTCTTTTTCGTCAAGGAGCTTTATAAGCGCCTCTCGCCTTTCTTTCTCCTCCCGTATAACCTCTAAATCCTCAGGGGACGTGGTTTGCGGGGGCTTTTTCTCTTCTTCCTCGTTCATTCTGGCTATATCATCCATATGGTCATATGAGTCCGGACCTTTTATCCAGCCGCCTATCTCCAGCGGCAGTCCATATTTGTTTAAATCCATTGTTATGCCAAGCTGCGGGTTTTGCTTAACCCATTCCAAGAACGCCTGGTCCTCGGGAAACAGCTGGTCGGGGCGTGTTGGGGTATCATATCCATATTCAGTTAATACTTCCACCTCATATACGTTGATCACAAACTCCTCTAT
>URFJ01000006.1 GCA_900547135.1 uncultured Eubacteriales bacterium
TGAACTCCTTGCAAAAGCCCATTATGTTTACGCCGTGCTGTCCCAGCGCGGGGCCGACCGGCGGCGCGGGCGTCGCCTTTCCGGCAGGGATCTGGAGCTTGACAAAGCCTGTGATCTTCTTCGCCATTTGAAAACTTCCTCCTATTATAGTGTGGTGCGAGCGGAATTATGGAATATTCTTCCCTTCCTCCCACTATGAAACCCGCAAGGCGGATTACATATCAAATTAATCTCAGCGGCAGCGCATCATTAATCCGGCGCGCCGGCCGCAGTTTAAAGAGGGCTGTACAGCCCGTAAAAGGGAATCATCTGCATTCTAGCAACATGCGCGCATGCGCCGAAAAACCGCCAGGGTGGCACGATACCATCAAAACCAAGCCCCGTGCCGGCGCTAGTCGTGTAACTTTTGAACCTCGATAAAATCAAGCTCAACCGGCGTTTTTCTTCCGAACATTTCAACCACCAGCTTGACCTTCTGCTGGTCGGTGTCAAACGACACCACGTTTCCAACAAAGTTTTCAAGCGGCCCCGATACCACGCGCACGCTCTCGCCTATTTCAAGGTCCAGCTTGATGGGCAGGCGCTCGATGCCGATCGACGTTACCTCTTCGTCGGTAAGGGGGACGGGGCGGCGATGGTCGTACGACGCATCCTTATCAGCGGACCCTCCGAGGGATATGTTCTTGGGGGGCTGGCCGACAAAGCCGGTTACGCCGCGGGTGTTGCGCACAATATACCACATTTCATCGTCCATGATCATCTTGACCATGACATAGCCCGGGAACAGCTTTTGCTGCACGGTCTTGCGCTTGCCGTCCTTGAATTCGGCCACCTCTTCGGTAGGTATGCTTATCTCAACTATCCTGTCCTGAAGGCCCCTGTTCTCTATCGTCTTTTCGAGGTTGTGCTTTACCTTGTTCTCGTAGCCGGAGTAGGTATGCACCACGTACCACCTTGCGACACTATCGTCATCAGGCCTATGCTCCATAAGCTTCTCCTTTATCGCGGCGCGTCAAGAGGCCAGCGCGGACAAACCGGAAAGCTGCGTCATTCCGAAATTGAATCCGAAATCCAGCAGGCCTATTATGACCGCAAACACCGCTACGAACGCAAGCACCGTAAGCGTATAGGAAACCAGCTCTTTCCTGGTAGGCCAGGCCAGCTTCTTGGTTTCGCCGAATACTTCCTTAAAATAGCGGCCTATTCGCTTAAAGAAACCAATAAAACGGTTCGGCTTCTTTACCTTCTGATTTTTGGCTTTGTCCTTTTCCATCTGACGTCACCTTTCTTATTTGGATTCCCTGTGAGCCGTGTGCTTGCGGCAGAAACGGCAATACTTGTTGAACTCCAGCCTGTCGGGGTCGTTCTTCTTGTTTTTAAACGTATTGTAATTTCTCTGCTTGCACTCGGTGCAGGCCAGCGTTATCTTTACTCGCATAATAATTCCCTCCCAATCGGTATAAGCGGCTAGCCGCATAGATAGCGAATTAAAATAACCCCCTATGGGGGCACCTCATCTAATTTATCACATGGTGTTGACAGTGTCAACGATGATTTTACTAATATACTCGGTTTTTTAAGCCCGTTTTCCTTCCGCGGCGCGTATATCTGACATTATATATTCATAATAGGCCCTGCGCAAGCTTCGTGGGCATTTCCTCGCTCCCATATTTTATAGCAGAGGCCATTATTAATATGTTCACCGTTTAACGCTTGTGCTATAATTATCCAAACATTAGCAAAATAAACTTCTGGGGGAAACCATGGATAAAATCCCGGCCCTTGACACCGGCGGCCAGATCAAAGTCGGCGGTCTCAGTTCTTTCTGGCTTAAGATAATCGCCTGCGCTGTTATGCTTGTCGACCATTCCGCGCTAGTGGCGCCGGCCACGCTTGGCGGCTGGTACACGGCAATGCGTTGCGTGGGCCGGATAGCCTTTCCCCTGTTTGCTTATCAGCTGGCAAGCGGTTATGCTCATACATCCGATGTCAGACGGTATATGCTGCGAATGGCGTCCTTCGCCCTCATCTCCCAGGCGCCGTTTTACCTCTTTTTGTCACCCGTTTCGCATGGCATGGGGCTTAATATATTCTTTACCCTGCTGCTCGGCGTAATGTGCGCGTATGTAAACGACAACTGCCCGTGGAAATGGACCGCCGTACTGTTCTGCGGGCTTGCAATAGCCGCGGGAGGCGTATGCAATGTGGATTACGGCGCATGGGGCGTTACGCTCGTGTTCATGTTCTGCGCCTGTGGGATCGACAGGCCGATGGCGCTGGCCATGTTTGCCGCGCTTGCTGCGGTTAAGTTCGTGCCTCAAATGATGACCGCTCCTTCAATGGCGCTGTCATATTATTTTCCCATGATGCTCTGCACCCTGGCCTCCTCAGCGTTGATGCTGGCCCATAGCGGGCGGCGCGGCAGGAGGACGGGGCTTGCGGTTTATATCTTCTATCCCGCGCATCTTGCCCTGCTCTACGCCGTGAGGATACTGTTTACACGGTGAATAGCACAGTTTAAGCCGGGTTAGAATCAAACTGAATAAAATAATTTGTTTTATGGAGGGACACTATGGAGATCAACACTGCCGACGCGCTTGAGTACATCACTGAGAAGTTCCGCGCCGAAGGAGACTTTGCGTTTATACCCGAGGACGACCTGCACAAGGTCGTAGCTTCCCTGCTGCAGATTGACAATGGATATATGTCCGAGGCAGGGGTTTACGACGGCGGGATTTATGATGAGGACGAGGCCTACGAAATGCTCTCAAAGGGCATTCAGGACAGCTTCCCCCAATATAAAATGTACGCCATGCGTATTACAGAGGACTACATGGACTTTGCCGAAGAATATCTCGCCAGCATAGACGCGATTGACTGGGAATAAGAGCGGATTGAAGGCGGAAACGGCCGGATTAAATAGTCTGGGTTCTTGTCCGCTTCTCCCAGGCGCGCGAAGGCCAGGGCGGCAAGCATCCTTTGCCCGTCACAGCAAAGCTGACGAGTTAACCCTGATGATGTTTGAAGCAATCCGCGTCCATTAATATAGACAGCCTGCGGCGGCCTAACGGACGACGGATTATGCAATGCTATCTATGACGGCGGGGCCATACTGAATAATGAAAGGTTAACCAAAACGTATATCAACACCGGTCATTCGCATAATTGAAAAGGCGCCCGGCGGCGCCTTTTCAACACTCTGAAGTTGCCCGCTGGATGGAAACCAGCGTTGTGCATTTAATGGCTTGTCAGGCCGTCCTATGTCAGTTCAATAATAAGCTGGGCAATGTGGCGCTTTCTCCCGCCGGCGGCTCCACTGCTCGTTACTATATCGAAAGCCAGTGAAGCGCCCGCAATGCTGGGCACGCATGACGAAAGCCAGTCGCGCAGCAATTCTGGCAGAGCGTCAAATGAAAGAGGCTTATCGCTCTGCTTGCTTATCACGCCTATCGGTATGGCTATATTCGCGGAGTTGGGGTTTCCATTCAAGCGGTATTGGTATGAAACCGCGAGGTTCACCGCTTTGCCATGGGTATCCTTCCGGTTGGTCCGCGCGTTCGAATCCATGATGTATTCGAAGAGCGTCTTTTCATTATCAAGCATATCCTTGATTTGCGTTAAATGCTCCTCGTTATCAAACCATCGCGCATTACCGCCCGTTTTGATGCTGCCGATTATGTTCTTGCCCGCGCTCTCAGCCAGTGCGTAAATCGACTCCAGGCTGGCGGTTCTAGTTCTAAAGATAAACGCCGGGTTCACAGAGTCTCCGGATAGTATGTTTTCATTTCTTACTATATACACGCTGGGCCTGGCGCAGTCATGGGCGTCCATTGAAATCCCTTTTAGCTCAAATACGAACTCGGACTTGTCGCCAAACGCTGGATATGATCCATTGCGCCCTAGCAGGATACAGGGCATGACGGCTGTATAGCCCGATGGGCAGGATATGTCGGCAAGCGTCATATTCATTGGCGAACCCGAGGTGAATTCAGCCTTTCCATAGTACATGTTCAGCTGGTCGGCTCCTTCGGGGGGTGTTTCCGCCGGCTCTGCTTCCTTGTCAACCCAGGCGCTCCAGCTTCCGGCTATGTGGTCCGCAAGGTCGCAGAACGTGCCGTAGACGCTGGCAAAGCTTTCCCCGCGCTGTTGTATTGCCTTAAGCAGCGGTTCTCTTACGTGCATATATTGCGCAAGATGGTCGAACAGGTCGAGGGGGGCTGATCCAAACCCAGGCACTTCCCGCTTGAGGTCAACCTTAATATACCAGCTGTCCTGAGGCGCCGCCTTGCCATAGCAGTTCAGCTTATAATCCCAGAATTCGCCGCCGCTGCCAAGCTTAACGCTGTGTCCCAAGACCATTGGGGTTTCAGGCAGGCTCTTTTCAGGATGCGGCCAAGTTATCTCGCCCTGGAGATAGCTTCCGTTGTTGATCTCCACGGGATATATGAATTTCAGCCAATCCGAGCTTTCATATTCGCCCTGCCTTGAGATATTATACTCCATTTCGTCGATTATGAGCTTTACGCCAGGCTTGATCTGGCTGTATTCATCCTGATACCTCACGATAAGCTGCAACTCCTCTGAGGACCTTTCATACGTGCCGATCTTGGAACTTTCCGCCGTGCACTTAGCGCTGTCAACCACTGCCCTCGTGGTAAATCTGAATGGAGGACTACTTTGGCTGCTGTTAATTTTAACCCTGTACTGTGGCACAAGATCAATGTCGTTTGCGTAGGCGGCATTCCTCATCAAACGGTCTTCCATCAGCTTCCTTGCGTTGTCTATAGGCGTTTGCGAATCTTTTTTAATATGCGTAAGCTGTTCTGAAACAGCCTTTGCAAGTACCCTTTTAAGCTTAATGAGGGCGTCCAGTTTATCGGCTGAAACCTCACTTGCTATGGATGAAATATCCGCCTTGAGCATGTTCTCATAATCCTCAAGGAAGGTTTCGCCCCATCTGTGCATATCTATATCGGCAAAAACCTTCTTTACAGGGGTTTCATTCAGAATGCCCCAAGCATTCAGGTCCTTAACATTAACCGGGCGGGTCATAAACTGCGTGCTCAGAGGCTTGAATGCCAGGAATTCCGGCGTACCCGAGGAATAATGACCAAAACTTGCTTCAGTAATATACCCGTTCACGCCCATGGTTACTCCGAAAAGCTCGTTTTCATCCTTTTTGTACGCTATATGCAGTCCCGGATACACCGACTCGGCGCCCCTTACAAAGGCTTTGAGGTTCGTATCCTGATCCATACTTATGGATATCTCATCGTAAGGGGTTATTGAGGACACAGCTTTGGATAAACCGCCGGGCAACTCATCATTTGAGATCACCAGCTCAAGCTTTATGGGGAACGGCTCTTTGGGTAGCGCCTCGATTCCCTCTGCTATGGGCATAATCAATGACAGGACGCCGGGCTTGGTGGGCGAAGCGCCTGAAATATAATTTGTCAGCCTTTCGCCATAGGTTATCAGTTCGTCCTTATGCCGCGTAATATCTATATCGGTTAAACTGAACGTTGTACGCACGCTAAGGCTTACACCAGGATAGCGAAGCTGATTGTACGCCCTAGCTAGCATCCTGGCCGATTCTATGAGTAAACGGTCCGTATCCTCAAGCGGGGTGAACCTGATTTCCACGGCCGGCTTGCCCGTACTTAAGTCCCTTACAGCCCTGTATGTAATGGTTTGACCCGGCCATTGATGCAGTCCGATAGGCTTTTCATTGTTGATTAATACTGCCGGCGAATCCCAGTCAATGGTTTCCGCCTGGTTTCCGAGCACATCTCTTAAGGTAAAGTTCAGTATCGTTTCCTCGCCTATACTGGTGTAGGCATAGTCCGGCTTTAAAAGGAACCTATGAAGCGGCACGATGGTCTTATACTCCCACTGTCCGCCCATATCATATGGGAAAATTGGGGCCGAGTCGCCGCTTTCCATGAACGCATTTCCACCAAGGAGTCTATATCCCCCTATGCTGAACAGTTCCCTTGTATAGCTGGTTTTGTCGCCTGGTATGTGCTCCGGCTGCTTAGCATATGATTTCATCGACGCGCACCACCTTGGATGCAGCGGCTGGTATTCGCCCATGCCCGTGGTGAAGTTTATTACCTCGCCCAATTCGGTTGTGTTCCTCACCATTGCGCAGTTTATCCAATTAACGGCCTTATTGTATTCTACAGCAGGGATATTCAGGCTGTTGTTCGCTATGCCTATCATCAGGTACAGCTGTGCTTGCCTCTGAGAGTCGAATATCTCCATGGGCAGGGGCTGGCCTTTTACGTTTTCCAGCCTAAGGTAATAGCCGCCCCCTCCGACGACGCTGCATTCCCATAATAGCCGGAGAAATTCGCCGGCATTGCCTTCCTCCATCGTTGATATGTGATCATACCCACCGGCGGATCTGAACACGGGCTTCATATGGGTTTCCACTGAGAGGTTTGTCTGTATTATTGAACACTTGGATTTGTTGAGCTCATCGCTCACCAGACAGGTCCGCATGCCAGATACGGCGGGCGATTTATACATCAGGTCTACGCTTATGCGGGTGGGTTCGTTTAAATACCCGCCAAGATCGTTCAGCGCCTTTATGAGCGTCTGCCGGTATTCAGCATCCGCTCCGTATACATTGAACGCATATGGATCGCCGTCCACTCTGGTCACGGCTATAGGGATCATGCACCCCCACCTTCCGGTGATTATGCCGCCGCTCTGGTCAGAAATTGCGGGATAGCTTCCTACACTGAGCATTGCCTCATGCAGGTCGTCTGAAACTTTATGAATGGTATCGGAGCTTTCCGAATTTTTTCTCCTATGCAGGTAGCCTGTGGAGGACGAGAAGTATTTCTCAGCTTTCTCAAAAGCACGTTCCTGTTCAAACAGTGAACCTGGAATTTCTACATAGTTTTCGGGCAGAAGCTCATCAACTGTCTCAGGATCCAGCTGGTCTTTGAGGCCTGTTTTTTCAAGCCACAGGCAGTTCGGGTCATCGCAGTAGAATTTAACGGATATCGGGTAATTCCTAGCTACAGGGAACTGCTGGCCTATAAATTTATAGAAACCCGTTGTCTTATTCAACTCGTTTATGTCCGGTAATCGCAGCCCCCGCAGCAGGAACCTAGACGCAAGCGCCGCCATCTGGCTGGTAAAGGCATCACCAGTCACATCGTTCATATACATATCAATAGGAAGATTTTTTATGTTTGCCCTGAGCGTCTGGCCGAGGTTATATTTGCTGAACCCTCCGCTTTCGATGGCGCCGGCCAGGTCCCTGACGCTTATGTGCCTTGTGCCGACCAGTTCATTCAGCTTAGTTACTGTTTCAACGCTTACCGAAGCGTTTTTAAGTGAAACCGATACGAGCGGCGTAAGTGGCAACTACGCGATTATAGCGTCGTCGATTTGGCTCTCGTGCCTGCTTTCAACTGTAAGGCGCGTTCTCAGGGAATTGATATTAACATCAGATTTCACCGTTATTTCCACGCTGGGCAGCCGCCATCCATCGCCACCCAGATATATATAATCCGAGGTATTATCGGATAAATTGTTTGTCTCTTTAAACCGTGTGTAAAAGCTATCCCATTTTGGTATAACTCCCCGGCCAACCTCAAGCAGGTAACACATCCTTGATAGGCTCTTTACCGTATCGCCAAGCCGCGTATACCAGCTAAGCGTTCCATTCACTGGAAGGACTAGCCCCAGGCCGGTCTGGGTACTTACCCAATCCTCTGAGATGTTGGGGTTATTTTTAAGAATGAGATTTGTATAATATTGATATCCGTCTTCAATACAATCCCCCAGATACCTGCTGAAGTAAAGCGCCGCCGCCTGTCTAAGCTGCAGGCCCTCGACGTAGAAGATTATGTCTTTAAGTACGATGCCTCGGCTATTATCCATCAGCATGGCCTGGTTTTCAACGCTTTCCAGGATATCCTGCTTTGTCATACAATAGCTGTTCATTATACCAATGAGCAGATCGTTTTTCCTTGTTATATACTCAAGCTCAGGGAACCGAATCCTGTCAGGCCATATTTCAAGCTCAGGATTCTGCGTAAGAATTTCCTCGGCGCTTATTCCAAGCTCTGTGCGGCGCGGTATAAGCTGACCCGCCTCTATGCTCCGTTCATTAAACTGGCCGCCTAGATTGCTGTGAAGCTCCATCAGCAGCATATGGAAATAGTTGAGGAACACCAGCTTTGATATTGGAATCTGATTATTGTAGAAAGCAAAGTTATTGGGATCGAAAGGTTCTTCCGAGTCGTTGTTAGGATCAGCGTTGAACTGACCCAAATAACGGTCCAGAAACTCCATGTAGTTTTCCGGAACGTGATTCCATTCCTGGAATCTTCTTTCTTCCTCATATATGCCTTCATTGCGGTAATACATGGTCACCGGCGGGGGCATGGGCAGGGCTACCATATTATCAGCGTGTATAAGGTCCTTAAGCTCTTCCCACCGTGTTTGCATATCAAATGTGACGTTGTTTTGGAGGAACTCGTCGAGCATATCATAGCTTAAGTTTAAAATATCGTCATATGAACTGGTTTCCGCCCGTTCCTTGGTTATTACTCCTTCTTCTGTTATGCTTTGCGTCAGCCAGCTCGCCATAACAGCTAGCAGTTCCCTGAATTCTTCATTTGTCATGCAGGGAACAAACGCTACGCAGTACTCGTCCTCGCCATTGCTTCTAACCCGCTGGATTGTGGGGTTCTCTATTGAGAAGATTGGCAGCAGGCGCATTTCGAACATTCTAATCGATTTATCACCGTCCAAACGGCCCGTATTGAACTTAATGCCACCCTCCATCAAGCCGGCCGTTCTTCCTTTGATCCACGGAGGCTTCGAGTCGCTTCCCAACTCCAGCGCCAGGTGCGGCCTGAGCGTAACGCTGAATTTATACCACAGTATTTGACCCGCTATCGTGACCTCAACGTCAAAGCTCATCTTTATTGCTTTATATGCCTCGATCCTGGCCGCTACTGACGCTTTAGCACTTGCGTAAAGCGTGAGGCCCAGATTTTTAAAGCCCACGTACACCACGACCTCGCCGATTACCCCGATGGTTGCGCTCAGCGAATAATACAATGACTGGTCATTTGGCAGGCCTTTGGGCTGGTAAAAGGCCAGCAGTCCGTCGAAGATTCCATACAGCATAAGCGAAGCGCCTATCCTGTAGCCTAAAGTAACGCCGCATTGAAAGCTTCCTTCAAACGTCCTTTCAATTCCCAGTGAAAGGAAAAGCCCCATTAAAAGCACCGTTGTAAAGGCTCCTTCTTGTACGGCGGGCAGGTTTTTCGCTGACGCCGCGTCAAGATATCCAAGCTTTATTCCGCCATACCCTCCATAAACCCCCACAAACAGGCCGAACGACTTTGAAAAATCCTCGCCCTTGGGGAACCCGAAGTCAATGTAGAACTTGCCGTCCGTGTATACCTCGGCGTACATCTTGCCAAGGATTATGGCAAAGGCGCCGAAATCCAGCCTTCTGATCTTGTCGGGCGCCACGAATTCGGCGCGGAACATGCCAACCGATTCCGACACCTTTTGATACTGCAGATCCACCAAAAGCCCCTTGAGCATGGAGAGGGCGCCGCCTGCGTCTTTGTCAACCTCTACCCGCACGCCATACAGCTCGGGATGCGCGATGAGCACATACGAACGCAGTCCGCCCAGCAGCTCAAATTCGGTACCTACGAAAAAGCCTGTGGAATCGCTGAACGCTATATTGGGTTTGTGATCCGTCCCATTATCACCTATCAGCGCTTCCAGCTTAGCAACCTTATCCGCGGTGGACGCCGCCGCCATAACGCTGCTTACGTCGAGCTTATAGCCCATGCCCAGGAAGCTGAGGTCAAACGCCGGGCCGCTGCCTGCGGCCGCGGGCGGCTTGCCGTCAACAGCGTCCCATGTAAGGGGGTCGCTTTCCGAATAGCTCTCATCCAGGAATTTTCCCGTCAGTACCATAAATACCTTCTTGTCTGAGGACGAGGCGGACGCCTTCTTGTAGGTAACACCTACCTTCTCAATGTCCATTATGCCTGGTATGGATTTATTGACCTGATACAGCAGGGATACGCTTTCGTCGGTCATATCATACTGCAAGGAGACATCGGAGAGGTTTATATCGTTCAGCACCGCCCACGGACCGGTAAGTTTAAAGCCCTGGTTTGGATTAACCTGCCTGATCAGGGTTTCGACGACCTCCCCAAAGCTCATGCCGCCCAGGGACAGGGTGAGTATATGGTGGTTCTCGCTTCCCACTTTCCTCGTCCCATAGGTCGCCTGCGCGTACAGGTCTTTAAACTGTACCTGAAACTGGAACTCCCTGTTGTTTTTATCAAAGAAATCGTCAACCTGGGCCGCTATCTTGAACGTTCCCAGCTGGAACATGAGCATAGCGGCGGCAAACAGGCTGGACTGGTTATCCTCTGTTTTTTCCTTTTCAAGATGGATATAACCCTTTGCTCCTCCTGAAAGGTTTTTGCCCAGCACCTCCATGTTCCAGCCGCCCTCAATGCCGGCTTCGATCTTAAACCTGTCGCCCTTGCCGCTTATGCCCATGTAAAGGTCGGTCAGCTTAAGCTCGTTAAGGCCCGTGTCCTTGTCGTCGTCGGGTATTTCCCTTCTCATCACCTGCTCGACAAGCTGCAGCAGGTTTACCTCTCCGCTGCCAAGGCCGCCTTCAAACCACCAATCCCCGTTATCATAGTCTGCCTCAAGGTCAAACGAGAACGCCTGAGGCTGCTCTGCACCCTCAGGCGGCGGATCGTCGGGCGATGCTTCGTTGAACGATAAGGAGCCTCCCAATGAAAAGGCTTTGCTCCCCTGCTTTATGTCGACGCTTGCGAATATCTTTTTAAGGTTGACGGGAAGATCGCCTATGCTGAACTGGATCAGGTCGTCAAGCTCAGCGTATATGCTGAAGGAGCGGCTGCCTGGCGAGGCGTATACGTCTAGCCGGCCAAGCTGGTTCTGGGCGGCCGGATGGGCGTCGGCGTTTCCAGAACCCCACTCCTGCGGAATGTCAGCACCCATCTCACCGGCCAGCTGTGAAAGCGTGATCTGTTCCTCAGGGCTTTCCCATGGATCGTCGGACCAGACTAGATGCGCTTCCATACCCATGTCGGGCAGGTCGGCCGACGCGTTCAGCTTAAGCGTTGTATCGCCTATGCCAAGGCTCAGCTGGCCAGCAACGTGAGCGGTCATAAGGTATTCGTCCAGGCCCGAGCCCCAGGTCACCTGCCACAATACGTTGAGGGAGTCAAGGCTAGCCTTTGGTATCGGAAGGTCCCACGGCTTGGATATGCTGAACAGCGCCTGCATATCGGACAGGGACATGCTGAAATTGTCGCCCACGTTCGTGCCTACCCTCAGCCTGTACAGCTCGAAAAAGTCAAGGATATCGGCGGGCATGGAATCCGTGGGCAGGAGTTCGCTCCCGCCTTCGTCCAGCCCGGCAAGGCTTCCAAAGAAGTTGATTATGTCAGAAATCCCAAGGCCGGTTTCAAAATCGGCCGTAAGCGGCCAGTAGCTGTTGCTGCCAAACAGCGGCACGGTAAATTTAACCGGGGTTGTAAACCCGCCAGGCTGCATCTGTATGGTTATATAGGCAAGGCTTATTCGGTCGAAGGATTCACCGTCAGGGTCCTCCTCGCCGCTTACCAGGTATAAATCCACGTCGCACGGGAGGGGGGACGCGCTTCCCGAAACGGCCTGGAACATGTCGTTAATTACCCCGCCCAGGTTGACCTTAAGCTCGAACGGCATGGAATCCTCAAACGAGAAGCCGTCCGGCAGGCCCGCCCTGCCGGATATTTTGACTGAGTCATAGTAGCTGCCCGAAATGCCTTCAATAAGATTTTGATAGATCCCCCAAACGGTTTCCGTGCCGCCTGTGAAGAATATCATCGCGTTCTCAATCGTAAAGGGCATATCCGAGTACGCCGTATCGGAATTGGCCGCAAGCCTGATTTTATTGTTTGGGGCGGATATAAGCTGGAAATCTTTTAGTATGCTGTCCTTATATGCATAGAAACCCTCTTCAACCACACGGCTTTGCGGCAGCCCGCCGAAAAACGTTTCAAGCGGCACTCCTCCGTCAAGCTCCAGCCAAAGCTCAAAGTACACGCGGCCGTCCCTTTCGCTGAAATGCATATTGACCTCTATGGTATCATTTACGTCTTCGGCGCTTGTAATAGGCGGCAGGCTCAGGTTGGCCGTCGCGTCGAAGGCATCTCCTTCATTTCCCAGCTGATCGGTTATAAATGTTATGGTATCGCAGCGCGTCATGTCGAACAGCGGGTCTATATCCGTCAGGTTATAGCCAGGGTATTCGGCGAACCGGTCAAGTGTCGATTGTCCGTTCATCCAATTTTTCATTAATAACCTTCTAAATTCAAATATGTTCATGTGTTAGCTCCTTTCTTAGCTTGCTCTGCCGCGCTTAATGGCGCGCGGGCGGTCCGCGCTGGCGGCAGGGGATTTGCTGCTGTTTTTGTTGCTTTTCCTATAATCGAACGGGGACTGCTTTGTTTTGATGTTTGTGCAGTCTGTTGTGGATGAGTCAACTTCGGTTACTCCATCCGGTATATTAACAGCAATATTGCTCCAAGCTTCTTCGGGCTGATGTGAACGGTCCTTATACTGAAGCAATCTAAGGCGCAAGATTTTATCACTTTGCTCCAAAGTACTATAAATGGGTGCTTCCGTCTTATATAGACCGTAGTCTATAGCATTAGTACTTACACTTTTATTCAGGTTTGCATAAATGGAATGATCTTTTACTTTAGAATTCTTTAGGTAACAATATGTGGTATCGAGGAAGTTGCACCCCGGGTGGCCATGCTTGTTACCATATCCAGCGCTTATAGCAACCCCCTGTGGCTTATAGTTATTTAGAAATTGGCTATATATCTCCCATTTGTTTTGTCCATTGCTGCTAAATTTTCCGCGCGACGTTAGATCGGAGCCATGGTGGGGTGCCGTCATAACGTTCGGAGCTTCATAAAAAACCCTGCTATCTTTGTCGAGTTTTTTATAAAGGTTGTTTAGATGAACCATCGTGTCTACAGTAGAATCGCCTGTAAATAGGTATTTGCCAGTTCCTGCACTCCATAATGAAACTACGGAAGCGCTGTTTTCAAAGCTAAATTTGCCTTTATCAAAGATCGAATTCCCTAGTTCGGATTTTCCTATAGCGCACAATATATATATACTTGCTCCACTTATATTGTCTATATAATTATCTTTTATTTGCATATGAGCTGTCCCAGTGAGGTATACGTTTTGCCCAGATGCCACCTCGAAAATATTAATACCTCCCAAGGATTTAGCTTCTCCACCGTAATAAAATGACCCTACTATCGGACGTCCTATAGGACATTCAGTTAATTTTGTCTTTATTCCATCACTAGTAATATTAGGATCCATTAATAATTCAGTTAAATCGCTTTTTATGTTATTTGCCTTGCCGTTAAAATTACTTAAAGCATAGTTATATATTGACTTAATGGCGCCATCTCTATCCTTAAGCTTTTCATTAATCTTTGTATCGTTAATATAGGTTGTATAGGTTTTCGCTCTATTATTGTGTTGACGTACTTTTACAGTAAACCCTCCCTTTTCATAACGCAAACTATGTTCACTAATTATTTTTGCTTTACCTAAACGAAATAGAGCTTTTCTTTGAATGTTTTTTTTATTTTGAATATATGTATGGGCACCTTTATAGTCCTTTAAATATGCATTATATGAAGTTATACTCTTATATTCCCTGTTGAGCGATGTCCTTTTTGTTCCTCTGCCCTTAGTCTGACCCATTGGGTCCTACTCTATAACAGTGTTCATTATATAGTTATCAAGAAACTTGAACTTATCATGGTGATCTTTGTCGCGATGCGTAAGTATAACGCAATCAAGATATGGTTCAACCATTCCAGCCGTTTTACCCCTTAGAAGCATTATGTTTTTCAAATATTCATAGGATTCATTATAAGTGATTATTTCACCATTGCTATCTTTAAAATTATCACCGCCGCAGTCCACCATGCCCAAATATACGAGCTTCTCTTCACTTGTAGCGTTCTCTTTCCCATATATCTCTATCAGGTTGCACGCGCCCTGCCCCATTGGGAGCACGGTCATTATCGAATTTGTAACAGTATACATATACTTTCTCCTTTTCTAGTTATTTTAGATAGCCGGCGTACCAGCCAAGGCTTTCGCCGTCGCTGAAAATGAATATGTCGTTTGAACCTGGCGGCAGCGATATGCCCAAAAGCTTGAGTGCAAAGTGGTGAAGCTGCAATATATAGTCGCGCTCCCCGTTTTCCACGTTGTCCCGCGCGATGAGTTCGATTGAGTTGAAGCCGAGGTTCAATATGCCCATAATGTCCAAGCCCTCGGTGTTGAGCCCCATAGGAAGCTGCATCCCTATGAACAGCATAGGTTCTCCGGCTTTGCCGCCTGAGCTCCAGGCGGTAAGCAGGCGTATGTCCAGGGGAACCCCCTTTTGCCCGCTTCCAAAGTCGCCCAGATGGACCTTCCATACAAGGCCGTACCAGTCCCCGCTGAGCTTGCCCTGCTTTACCGGGCACGTTATAGAGCCATAGCCCATGCCCTCTGGGGTTAAATCGTTGTTCCCAGATACCATCTTTTCAAATTCGCAGACAAACCTGTCCTTGAAGGAATTGGGGCGCATGGAGCTGCCTTTTATGTCAAATGAGATTGAGCCGTACAGCACGCTAAGCTTCATATCACTGCCTATGGCTATCTGAAGGCCGTGATAGGCCAGGCCCTCAACACCCTCCTGGCCGCTGCTTCCGTAGCTGAACAGGTCGCAGCCGTCTGGATTGATAAAGTCGAGTTTGCCGCTCAATGTGAATACCCCGCCCCCGCCGTCAGTGTCAAAGCTGCATTGAACGCTCTCAACGGATAAGCTGGAGATAGCGCTTGAATCAAGGCTGTAGCTGACAGGGTTTCTAAGTGTAAACGAATAGTTGTGAAGATCGCCGCTGTTCTGATATACGCCGTCGAGCAGCATGCAGTTTCCGCTCTTGGCTCCCTCAACGACGCAATTTGAGCCAAACAGCCTGTTTACCATCAGTTCGCAGGCGCAGTAGATCATATCCACCCTTGAGTCCTCTCCGCTAGCCCCATTTCTCATGCAGATGACGGCGTTGTTCGTTACAAAGCCGACCTCGTCCGTTTCTTCGGTGTTTACGATCATGGAGTTCGGCTCGTACAGCACCACGCTGAATACGGGCGAGCACGACAGCTGGCATACGCCCTGTTCAGAGCTAAGCTCGCCCATGGGAAGTATGAGATGATGAGCGTAAATCTTCTCCGGATCCATGCTATTAACGATCAGGCTAAGTTTTTGGGGCATATCTTTTGCTTGTACAGGGCAGTTGAGAATTATAGTCCCTTCAAATTCAGGGTCGTTGATTGTGTTGATGAAATGTTCAAAGCCCTTCCTGGGATTTCCGTTTTCGTCCAATGCCCGTCTATAGGCAGCCTGGAAAACAGTATGGTTTCCATAACTTCGTCCCCCCGAGTTCATCAGATCCAGTATGCTGTTGCCGGTATGCCTCCGCTTAAACATAAACGCGGTTCTGGTCGTACCCGAGCTGCGCCAGCTGGATTCGGCCTCCACGCCCGACCCGTTAGCCGGTTCTTTAAGCACGAAGTCAAACGCGTTCGTTTCAACACGGCACTCATCAACGAATAGCGCTTTACTGATCGTTTCTTCAGATGAGCCGTTGGAGATATCGGGCTCCGTGTAATAAATGAATATATCCTGTTGGTTCAACATGCCGTTAAGGCCTTCGCAGTATCCGGATATATATACATTGGGTTCCGCGCTTTGATAGGTGTTGGCCAGATATAGACGGTCCCATTGGCCGTTGGCGCCCATTCTGTACATGAGGCCGCCTGAGCACGTTGCGGCGCCCTTTAGGGCGGCTTTCTCCCCATGGCCAGCGTATTTCAGAATGATTTCGTTATTCCTTAAATTTGAGATGCCTTTATCCACGGTTTTGATGAACTTCTTTTGTAATGCCGCGCCTATCCCGCAATATGGAACAACGGGTACGGTTAAGTTTCCCTCAAGGGTTGTTTCATCGACGTTTAAACCTTTTTGGTCCGATCCATTGGCGAGCGGCTTGCAAATCCGTGTATGTTTTGTACCGGCCGTAAACTCCGCCCATGCCGCTGTGAACGCGTCGTTGGGCGTGGTTTTGCCAGGCTGTTCCGACGCCCCGCGTACCGAGATGTTTGACTTGCAATGCGGATGGAATATAATTGAGCCTCTTCCTTTTTCGTATGTGAGATACTCACGCCCATTAAAATCAAGCATTAGCGTACCGTCACCGCGGATGATGGAATACCTCCCGCACGGCCCGATGTACAGCTTATCGCCCTTTTGCTCGAATACGAGGCTGCGTTCCCCCTCAGGGGAGATGGCTACCTCATGCCCGTATATGGAATTAAAGTTCGTAACCAGGGGTGCTTGTGCCTCAAGCTTGAAGAACGTAGCACTCCCGTTTAACGGGGCAGACGGGTTTACAGCAGCGCTTACGGATGCGTCCTGGCCGCTTTTAAACAGCGGGTAATGGATATGTCCGCCGCTGTCAACGGCGTATTCAAAGCCTGGGTTCAAACCGTCGAGCAATCCAGCGCTCTTTGAAAGTGAAAAAACAATAGAGCCTGCCAACTCGCCGTCCAGCTCCAAATGTGCGGAAACCGCGTTAAAGGCAAGCTCTTCCTTTGTCAGTGATAAAACGCTCAGGCCGCCGGGCGCGGTAAAGGTAATCCTTCCGTCCCTATACAGCGCTTTAGCGTTTTTTGGAAACACCAGCGCATATTCACCAACTTTTATATCGCAGCCTTCAACAAACCTTTCCTCAGCGTCTTGGCCTTTAAAACTGATAAAAGAATATCCGGATTCAACGGGCGGATCTTTTATCCATATAATTGAACCGCATCCGATCTGGTTCAGGATATAAACCAGATTATCTATAAGCGGGTCATCCGCTATAAAGCCGTCTGGAATAAAGACATAACTTTCATTTTCAAAGCGGTCTGAGCGGCCATTGATGATTTCGGCCTCATCCTTAAAGAATAGAATGCACTTGTGTTTTAGTTGTACATATTTGTAATTTTTATGTGTTTTATACATTATAACACCTCCCTCTCTAAGATATTGGAGGCTGGCTAAAATTGTGAATGTATAATCTGACTAAAAACAAACCACAAGCGTATACCGATAGATACGCGGGTTTAGCCTATTTTTATGTAGATATTCCGTAGTAATATGCTATTTGTATTATCATAAAATAAATATGTAAACTTTACCATATTTGCGGCGGCTGTTCCGTCCTGTGACACTTATTTTGTAAAACGTAACAAAATTTATACTATTAATGAAAACACTTTGATTATTATAAAAAGAAAGCAAAAGGACTATTGAAATTTCCTGCATAGGCTTGGCATGCTGTATGGAAATGCAACAGCCCTTTTCCCTGCATGTCGTAGTATACAGGATATGGCGGCGCGTGCCTTTGATTAATAGCTGCCGGATAAGCCCGCGCGCAGTTCTCCTGTACCTATCGCTTTTTACTCAAGCGTTTTAATCTCAGCTATACACTTCTTGCATATGCTGAATCCACGATAATCCACCAGGGTCTTGGATTCCCTGTGGCATAGGCTGCAGCCCGGGGCGAACTTGCGAAGCACCAGACACTCGCCCATGATGGACATTTCAACCTTACTCCCGTTCTCAATTCCATTGATCCTTCTCCATTCGGCCGGTGGAACTACTCGTCCAAAGTCGTCAATTTCCCTTACAATGCCCGTGGTTTTGATATCAGTCACCTCCATCTCTTGCGGAATGCTTGACCGCGCCATCTTGTATCACTTTTACAACCTATTATACCATATTATGGGTATAAAATCAATATTATTGTTATGATTACAAAAGAGGGAGGGGGATTTTATGCCAAAACCAGTTAGCCAAAACGGTAACAAAAATCTGATAGGCCAGAGATTGAAGGAGCTGCGCGCAAGCACTGGCCTATCGCAGCGGGGACTGGCTAGAAAATTGCAGCTAATTGGCGTGGATATGGATAAAAACGTTATTACTCGTATAGAGACAAATAAGAGATACGTGTCTGATATAGAGTTGTGGGCACTTTCCCGTGTGTTTGGGGTATCATATGACTATTTAATCGACGGCAAGAAACAAAACATGCAGAAGATCGAATGAAAAATATTGATATATTATCTATAGGGCTATTATGATTGAAATCACATTATCTTTGTTTTGTTGTTTTATTTAGGCTGAACTGGAAACGTTAAATGTAAACTATTTTTTGTTGACGTTTCCTTTTTAGGCCAATATAATTATACGGTAAAGGGGAGTAATTGGCGTTGCTTAATGCGACGTGGTTTGGGGCGTCAGTACGGCGGCATGCCCGCTCCAGCCTTGGATGCGTTTGTCCAATGATGAGACTTTTGCTTTGTTATTAACGCCCAAAGCAAAGGTCTTTTTATTAGCCGGACGGTATCGGGCGTGAGGAACAGGATAACAATTATAATAATTGAAGGGACGTGGTTCATTTGCAGGAATTTCTCGACCTGTTTTCAAACGTTGCCAATTTCACATGGCAGCAAGGGCTTATGATACTGATTGGCGGTCTGTTGATCTACCTTGCTATACGGCGGGACATGGAGCCTACGCTTCTGCTTCCGATGGGCTTTGGCGCGATTATAGTCAACCTCCCGTTTGTAAACATAGGCGCTATCGAAACGCTGTTTAACGCGGGAATCGCGACGGAGCTGTTTCCCCTGCTGTTGTTTATAGGCATAGGCGCAATGATCGACTTTGGGCCGCTGTTGTCAAACCCAAAGATGTTCCTGTTCGGCGCGGCCGCCCAGTTTGGAATATTCTTTACCCTTATCATGGCGCGCCTTATCGGCTTTGACTTAAACGACGCGGCGTCGATAGCGATAATCGGCGCAGCCGACGGCCCTACCTCCATATATGTGGCCAACTATTTTAATTCCAGGTTCCAGGGGCCAATAATGGTGGCTGCATATTCGTATATGGCGCTTGTTCCTATCGTGCAGCCCCCCGTTATAAGGGCGATAACCACCAAAAGGGAACGCTGTATCAAAATGCCGTATAAACCAAGCTCAATATCCCACGCCACAAGAATACTGTTTCCCATAATCGTAACCGTGGTAGCGGGTACGATAGCTCCAAAATCCGCGGAGCTCATCGGCTTTTTGATGTTTGGAAACCTCATACGTGAATGCGGGGTTCTAAAATCCCTGAGCGACAGCGCGCAGAACCAGCTAGCCAACCTGATAACGCTGGTGCTTGGCATATCCGTGGCTTTCAAGATGCGCGCGGAGCTGTTCGTAACCACGGCTACGCTGGCTATAATCGGCCTCGGTTTGATTGCGTTTATCTTTGACACGGTGGGCGGCGTATTGTTCGCGAAGTTCATAAACCTGTTCTCCAGTAACAAGGTCAACCCCATGATCGGCGCTGCCGGCATATCCGCGTTTCCAATGTCCTCGCGGGTTGTGCATAAGATGGGACTTAAGGAAGACCCGCATAACTTCCTTCTGATGCATGCCGCCGGCGCAAACGTAAGCGGCCAGATAGCGTCTGTAATCGCGGGCGGACTGATAATAACGCTTGTAGAAACCATAATTGGATGATGGGAAGGAGCAATATAATGAGATATCTGTTGAATACTGAAACAAACGGCTTGGAGCCTATGAATACAACCGAGAAGGAAACAGCCGGCTCAGAATTATTCGCCCTGAAATTCTCGCCCGATACGCTTCCAGAGGCATTGCTGCTTACGGCAAAGGGGCTTGTAGGAATCTTTGTGGTGGTGGCGGTGATAATGGCCGCCGTTGCGGCGCTTAATCGGCTTTTTAAGGCCAAAAAGAGCGAGGATCAATAATCTCTTAGGCTTGTACGCTTCGCACCGCGCCCTACAGCGCGGTGCGAACTTATTCCAGGGTGCGTGGATTAAAATGCCCTACGCCAAGTTAACGATCTGCACCGGCGCGTCGGTCGCACCCCACGTGGATGCGTGGATTGAAATTTTGGCAGATGATCGGGGAAGCTGTCGGCCTGCGTTTCGCATCCCATGCGGGCGCGTGAATTGAAATTTCCACCCTATGAGTAGGATTTACCGCTTGCCAGCTCAGCCGCGAAGAAGCCCGCTGAAAGCAGCTTTTAAACATGATATGAAAGGGCGGGACGCTGTAAGCCGAATTTATCGCAAAGCCCCTGACGCAATGTACGCTATAAAAGCATATTTTTGAAGTGGGATTGAATAAACCGTATAATAACCCTTATTTGCAAAAAGTGACATAGAAATGAACTCTGTTTACTGCTATGCTGTACGTAAGAAAAAATTGGAGGTATTATATGAAAAGGCTAATTTCCATGCTAATTGCGCTGGCCTTCATATTTACTGGGGCGGCGCCGCTAGCCGGCGCTATTGACGAGCAAATCAGTACGAAAAACCATATCGACCTGATATATAAATATTATAGCGCGATAAACGATAATGACTATGAGGCATATCTTGCCTCGTTAGGCGGTGTTTTCAAAACGGATATGATAATGGCATTGCCCATGCTCATTAAAGAACAAGTTGGTATTGCCGTAATAAAATCGGTTGATTTGAAATCGGTGCGGGTACTTGCCGATATAACCGAAACCGAATATTCGGAAATTCCAGACTTGCAGATGCAAAATACGACAGCTTTACAGCAGATAAAGGACATGAGGAAATCTTGTTGAATGCAATATGGAGGTATATAATGATAATGAGTGCTTCTTTAACGGGACTAATTATGCGAGTATTGTATGTGGAGTGATCGATGGAGAATTAAAAATAATAGACAATAAACTACCTCTGCCTGATGAAGTAGCTGAGTTTGAGTCCGACAGGATATTACTTTAAAGTCCGTTTTCCGGATGAGAGCAGGGGGTTTTCGATATCGGATAAATTTAGTGAAGAATTTAAGCACGTTGCATCGTATAATGGGATTATGCCTACCAGCATAAAAGTACTGCGAGTATCAAAAAACATAATAGAAACCCCTGATTTTAAGCAGTATTGCCGTGTGGTCATGGTATGTGAGGAAGGCTATGAAAGCAGGCAGAATGACTATAAGCAGGCATTTGCGTTAGCCATTAAGCATTTTGGCTGGTATAGAGTGCTAAAGCCTCAGGGAGATAGGGGTTGTGATGTGAGGGACACTATAGACGACCAGCTTTATACACCAGAAGGAAAAAGCCTGTAGGATTGGCCCACATGCGATAAAGCTATGCTTGATACCTGGAATACTATTATGGTTAATTCCTCAAGACAGATATTTAAGCCTGAATATAGGAATGAAAAGGCAAATCTTTATGCATACGGAGAAAAGAAATATCAAGGAATTATGTATGAATGGCAGGTATGGAAAACGCTTGTGCCAAGAGGCATGAATTATATAGATGTGCTAAAATACTACTATAGCTATAATTCGAGAGGCGATGGGACGGGAACCTCCGTTGGTGAAATCAGGGTTTGCCGCAATCATACTGGAAGCTATGTCAATGTAACCCCCACTAAGCATACCGTACAAGCCTGCACAACATGTAAAGTACATATCACTGAAGGCCATGTCTGGAAATTGCAGGGGAATGACCAGGTATGCACAAAGTGCAGCTTTTCGATTACTGTGATGAGCATTCCTGAACGCCAATGATTATTGTTAATTTACCCGCTTAGCCGACCAAGTCATAAAAGGGCAATGAAAAAAACCTTAATAATTACAATAGTAATATGTCTGATTTTTTTGTTCGGTTGTACAAGCGGTCCGGCTGTTCCAGTCGAAAAGCTTGACGTTAAGCCGACAGGAAATCAAGAAGCAGGTAATACACCTGAGCAAACGGCCAGTCCTTCTGTAGAGCCATTGCCAACACCCGCAAATGGGATACGGTATTGTTACTTTCCAGATGAATATGCAAAGCTTGAGGAGTTTTTATTCGACTTTGGTTTTGGCGCTGAAAATTTTGAGGGTGAAACCATTTTGGAATCTGGGGCAACACAACTGAAAAACGGCCTTTGGAGAAGGTTCATTTTATAACGAGCCGCCAAAGCAGGCATATGTATTACTCTGTGAAACACCGGATGAAGATATGCTTAAAGCAATGAATACGGATATCCCAGGCGGAGAAGAGCATCGAGTTGGTAGAAATGGCGTAAATGTGAGATTCATACAAAGAAACCCTGAATATTCATCTGAGAACGATGAAAATGTACCAACATATCTGGTTGATGATGAATTGACCCTGATGGTGTTTATAGACGAAGCGCCATTGCTGCTTAACGGCTATGGAATGTCAAGGGTCGCATACCCGATAGCCTCAGATAGCGGAACAGCATATTCGCTGAGAGAATATATCGAATATGATTATGAACGTATTATACCGGATGTAAAAAAAGCTGGCGAGCCGTATAGCGTATATGAGATATACTATTGTGAAAACGAGATATTTTGGTTTGAGCAGTTAAAGGATATAAACGAAGTATTTGGAATTGGAAGCTGGGCATATAGGGAATAAACCTTACTTTTGTTTAGAACGTCACCCCCAAAGTGTGGGTAAATGAGCATAGCTCACCCCTTAGGGGCCTGCGCTTTTTAGTAACCAAGAGGTGGTAAATGTAGTTGTCACATTCTCAGCCTTGGCCTTATAGTGTCTTCTTCGATTTGCTATTTATCGCTAAAGGCGGTTCGCGTCACGCTTGTTCAGCGTGGTGCGGCGCGAATCTGTTTAAAGGCACCTGTCAATCAACATTTCTGACAGGGAGACAGCGCAAGCTAAGCATACCCGCAATAATGAGTGAAACGCGAAAACAACGTAGTTAATTTGAGAGTCCATGCTCAAACATTCCTTTAGCGAAGGTTCAGCTAAAAATAATATCACTTTATCAATTTTATAGCAGTGGATTCCGCTAGGTTCCGTTCCAAAACTATATCAGACCAGCTGCTCGTTAAAACTTTTTATGAAACTGTGGATAGCGGAGCGGTCCGCGCTGTAATAGGTTTTCCCGCCGGCTAGTTCGGCCGTGACGAAGCCTGCTGAAAGCAGCTTTGACACATGATATGAAAGGGCGGGACGCTGTAAGCCGAATTTATCGCAAAGCTCCTGGCCATAGGCCGTATGGGAGCAGAGGTAGAACAGGATTTCAAGGCGAGTGCTGTCGGAAAGCGTTTTCATCTTTTCGCTGAGTTTAGCAAACGCACCCTGGGGTCCGCCGCTTAGGATGTGCTGGCATATTCCCAGATACATGCGCCCCATAAAGGGTGAATCAGCGGGAGGGTCGCCCTCTTCAGGCCCGCTCCCATCGTCGCTCTCGGTTACGGCGCACCTTCCGTCAAATCCAAAGATCGTAGGCGCAATCTTCATTATGTCAACGGAATCCAATATATTACCAAGCCACCGCTCTTCAAGCAATGTCCCGTTTTTTTCTGAATAGCGCGAATGAAAGTCAGCGACAAGCCTATCGTACCTCTCATGCACGGCCAATATGATTTCGGCGGCGGGAAGAAGGATTGAGGAAAGCTCGATTATATGCCTTTCGTAGGATAGTACGGCGTCGGCCAGCTTCCATTTGCTTTCAAATGGAATTTGAAGCTTTCCAATGCGCTGTGAAAGCCCCTCCATGCCGCTTTCGCTGCGAAACAGCGTTTCGCAGCCGTCTGCAAGCCCAAAACAGAGGTTATACATCCTCTCAGGCCCGCTGCATTCGCGAAGGTAATTGAAAAGTTCGTCCGGAGAATACTCAAGATGGTCAAGTATTGGAAAATACGTTAAAACCGAACAAAGGTTAAAACCAAAGAGGTCCCTGTCACGCCCGTTTCCAAGCCGCTTAAAATATTTGTCAAGCAATTCATTGTCTGCATAAAGCTCAGAATCCAGTTTTTTTTCAAGCTCAATGGTAGGACGAACCAAAGCTTCGATATCGGTTTCATGCTGAGGGTACCGCTTTATAAGCTCAATCGCCCTTTTCTCGGTTTTCTCACCGTTGGCGCGCCTTGAATAGTAGATCATTGCCTCGGCAACCGGGTTTATATTAAACAGCTTAATCATTAAAAACCTCCGATATTTAAAATTATCCTGTGTTTTATTTAAATTGTCAAATAAAAGTTTTTCTTGACAATCTTCGCTATATGGTGTATACATTATATCATGTAAAGATTTTTAAAACAATATGTTTTAAATATTTTTAACAAACAGGAGGAAAATTACTATGAAAACTCGGTCAAAACTCTTTCCCGCCATGCTCGCGCTCATCATTCTTCTTTTGAGCGTGTTTTCCTTCGGCGCGACTGCCGACGTTAAGTACGACGCGCACGATGTAGAAAAATTCCGCGCGTTTCTTGAGGTAACGGATGCTGACGGCATTACAAACGGTTCGAAGCTCAGCGCCTTCTATGATCCGCACGATCCCTCTACCTGGACCGGAGAGGGCGATGGTTTCAGCAAATACAAATACGGCGTTAACTGGAGCGAGGATGGAAGGGCGGTCGCCTTCTATTGCGACGGTTATACCAACGGAGTAGTTTACGGGGATTTTGATGTTGAAGGCTGCGACGCGCTTGAATATGTAAATATCTACGGGGCGGCCATACAATCAGTGAACTTCGCAGGATGTACCTCCCTAAGTGAACTGACTATGTACTATCCTGAAGTGCCGCTTGAGCATATCGATTTAAGCGCCAATACAGCGTTGACGCGTATTATACTTAATGATAACGCGCTTACAGAGCTGGATTTGGGCGGGAACCCGAATCTCACCCTGTTGCTTGTGGAAGGCAATAACCTTACGGAGCTGGACATTTCCAACAACACGAAGCTCGCCCTTATCATGTGCGAGCGCAACAGCATTAAAGAGATTGACCTAACGGGCCATAGCCAGCTTAGAGAGCTTCACTGCAATTATAATGAGCTTACAGAACTAAATACTTCCGAATGTCCCCAACTTTACAATCTACAATTTAATTATAATAATGTCAAGTCCATTGATTTAAGCCAAAACCCCGAAATAGCCGCCCTGGGCTGCGCTGGAAACGGTATGAAGGAGCTGAATGTAAGCGGCCTGACCGAGCTTTGGATGATCGAATGCCAGGAAAATGACTTGGCTTCATTGGATTTAAGGGATACCAGCATACAGGACCTTTACTGCAATGACAATATGCTTGAGGAGATTCTCGTTCCGGAAAACTCTAACGTACAGTGGCTTTACTGCCAGAACAACAGACTAAGCTCTCTTGATATTGAAAACATGCCGAACCTGAATGCCTTCAACGGCGACGGCAATCTTTTCGAGGAGCTGCTTATCAGAGGCGGCATAACTGAATTCAGCTGCATCGGCAACCCTATGAAGCACATGGGCTTGTGGCACGACTCTGGAAGCTTTGAGCTGTATACACAAGGCAATGGAGCGATAGGGGCTTATTATGATTATGATGTAATGAAATACACCGCAATGGCGGAAGCGTGCGAGGGCGAAACATTCCTGGGCTGGTATGACGAAGGCGGCAATCTTGTAAGCGAAGCGGCTAATTTTGCGCTTGACAGCGCGGAGTGTGTTCTTTATGCAAGGTTCAGCGTCAGCGAGGAACCGACGCCGACGCCGGTGCCGAGTACGCCCGTTGTTGATCCCACCGAGGCGCCCACACCCGTAGAACCTACACAAGCGCCTGTCGATCCCACACAAGCGCCTATTGATACTGATCCTGATAGCCCTACGCCCCCGACTACCGGCGCGATAAGCCTTATCCGCATTGGGCTGGTTGCTGCCGCGGGCGGTGCGTCGGCAATGTTTCTGCGCAGGAAGAGCGGGCGCTAAAGGCCTGCTTTAGGGGCTCCGCCCCATATACGTGTAACTAATAGCGCAACGCGCCGGTCTTTTGATACCTTTAGAGCAAACGATTAAAATCCTAATATAAAACGCTGTTTTTCGGGATTCCAAAGGGGACTTTTTACAAAAAGTCCCCTTTGGTGGGGTTTGGGGCAAAGCCCCAAGCGGCCGCGCCGACCAAGCGCGGCGCGAACCGCCGAAGGCGATTTTATTCTTCTGCTTCGGCTTCGGGATCATCCTCTGCCTTTGCCACCAGCGCCACGCTGGCCACGCGGGTGCCCTCGTCCACGCGCATCAGCTTTACGCCCTGGGCATAGCGGGATATAACGCTTATGTTCTCAATTCCAGTGCGTATCACCGTGCCGTCGTCGCGTATCAGCATAAGATCCTCGTCGCCCACGCACAGCCGCATGGACCTTAAGGGGCCGGTTTTATCGGTAATGTTTATGCCGATTAACCCCTTGCCGCCGCGGCGCTGTACGCGGAACGCGGCCTCGTCGGTTCGCTTGCCGATACCGTTTTCCGTAATGAACAGCACATAGCCCCCGGGGACGACCGTAGCGGCGTCTATCACCGCATCGTCGCCGTCAAGGTCGATGGATCTCACTCCGGTGGCTGTGCGTCCCATGGCCCGCACGTCGCTTTCATGGAAACGTATGCATTTGCCGTCCTTTGTGGCAAGCATTACGTCCTCGTTGCCGTCGGTCATCATCACGCTTATCAGCTCGTCGCCCTCGGGCAGGTTCTGCGCGATAATACCGCCCTTTCTTATATTGTCAAAATCGCTCATGGCTGTTTTTTTAATTACCCCGTTTCGGGTAGCCATGATCAGGTATTCGCCCTCAACCTCGGGCGTAACCGGGAATACAGCCGTAACCTTTTCCCCGCCCTGGAGTTGAAGCAGGTTGACTATAGCGGTGCCCTTGGCTGTTCTCGACGCCTCTGGAATGCCGTAGCACTTCATGCGGAAAGCCCTGCCCTTATTGGTGAAAAACATTATATTGGAGTGCGTGGAGGTAACGAATATGCGCTCTACAAAATCCTCCTCGCGCGTCGCCTGTCCGGCTATCCCACGCCCGCCCCTGCGCTGGCTGCGGTAGGTGTCCGAAGCGATACGCTTGATATAGCCAAGGTGCGTGAGGGTTATTACCATCTCCTCCTCCTGGATTATATCGTCCAGGTCAATGTCGTCCAAAAGCTCCGCAATTTCGGTGCGGCGGGGATCGGCGAATTTATTGCGAATTCCGGTTACCTCGTCGCGGATTATACCCAATAGTTTGCCCTCGTCCGCAAGTACGGACTCAAGGTATTCCACCAAAGCGCACAGGTCCTTATGCTCGTTCATCAGCTTCTCGCGCTCAAGGCCGGTAAGCCGCTGCAGGCGCATGTCAAGGATTGCCTGAGCCTGTCTTTCTGAGAGATTGAAGCGCTGCATAAGGCGTTCCTTGGCCGCGGCGCCGTTTGGCGATGATTTTATAAGCTCCACGACTTCGTCGATATTGTCAAGGGCAATGATAAGGCCGTTTATGATATGCAGTCGCTCCCGCGTTTTCTCAAGGTCGAAATGCGTGCGTCTGGTTACTACAGACTTTTGAAACTCCAGGTAATGATACAGCATATCCCTGAGGTTAAGCACCCTTGGCTCGCCGTCGACGAGCGCCAGCATGATCACGCCGAAGGTGTCCTGCATCGACGTGTGCTTATATAGCTGGTTAAGCACCACGTTCGCGTTTACGTCGCGCGTAAGCTCGATCACTATGCGTATTCCGGCGCGGTCGGTCTCGTCGCGCAGGTCGCTGATGCCATCGATCTTTTTGTCATGCACAAGCTCGGCTATGCGCTCGACAAGCCGCGCCTTGTTCACCTGGTACGGTATCTCGGTTACGATAATGCGGGCATGGCTTGGCTTGTACTGTTCTATCTCAGCCCTGGCGCGGACGACTATCCGGCCGCGTCCGGTCCTGTACGCCTGTCTTATGCCGCTATAACCCATTATAATGCCGCCTGTTGGAAAATCCGGGCCGCTGATATATGCCATAAGTTCCTCAACGGTTATCTCGGGATTGTCTATCATGGCGCACAGGGCGTCAATGGTTTCGCCCATGTTATGCGGGGGTATATTGGTCGCCATGCCTACGGCTATCCCGCCGGACCCGTTTACAAGCAGGTTGGGAAAGCGGCAGGGCAGCGCCAGCGGCTGGGTTTCCGTTTCGTCGAAGTTGGGGCCGAAATCAACGGTGTTCTTTTCGATGTCCCGAAGCATTTCGGAGGTGATCTTGGCCATACGCGCCTCGGTATAACGCATGGCGGCCGCTCCGTCGCCGTCTATGGAGCCGAAGTTGCCGTGGCCCTCCACAAGCATGTAGCGCATGGAAAACGGCTGGGCCAGCCGTACAAGCGCGTCGTACACGGCAGTGTCGCCGTGGGGGTGGTATTTGCCCAGCACGTCGCCCACTATGCGGGCGCATTTCCTAAACGGCTTATCGGGCTGAAGCCCAAGCTCATCCATCGAGTAGAGTATGCGCCTGTGGACAGGCTTTAGTCCGTCGCGCACATCGGGGAGCGCCCGGTTGATGATAACGGCCATGGAATACGAAATGAATGATTTTTTCATCTCGTCCACTATGTTTACGGGCAATATCCGTGAATCATTGGGTGTATCGCTCATGAAAACCTCACTTTTAAGGTAATTTTATATGCGGCAGGGGGGAGGGCGCGCCCATCCCACAAAAAGCCGCGCCTGCGCTTTTTTTAGCGGTTACGTTCCCTATTCGGACCAGCTAAGTTCCGCGCTGCCCTCCGTGGCTACGCGAAGATGCCTCAGCCCGCACATGCTCAGCTTTCCGTCGTCGCGGGCGATTATGGCAGAGCCGCTGGCCCCTTCATACACAAACTGCATGATATACACCGTTTCCGGCTGCTCGTATGTGTCCCTGATTCTCTTTTTATACAGTGCCTTGCAGATATAATTCATTTTAATAAACCTCCCTTCATTATGCATAGATAATTAAACGTGCCGGTATTAGAGCTATACGTCCAGATCAGCCACCAGCTTGGAATTCATCTCTATGAACTCGCGCCTTGGCTCCACCTTGTCGCCCATGAGCACGGTAAATATAGCGTCGGCCATCATGGCATCTTCAAGCTCCACGCGCATCATTATGCGCGTTTCAGGATCCATGGTGGTGTCCCAGAGCTGTTCGGCGTTCATCTCGCCCAGGCCCTTATAGCGCTGAATCACGGGCTTAGGTTCGCGCCCTATCTCATTGAGCAGCGCCTCGAGTTCCTCGTCCGAATATACGTAGCGCTGCAGCTTGCCCTTTGTCACCTTAAAAAGCGGCGGCTGGGCAATGTATACATAGCCGTGTTCCACCATGGGGCGCATATGCCTGTAGAAAAAGGTGAGCAGCAGCGTGCGTATATGGCTGCCGTCCACGTCCGCGTCCGTCATGCATATGATCTTATGGTACCTGAGTTTCGTCTCGTCAAATTCCTCGCCCATGCCCGCTCCAAAGGCCGTAATCATGGCCTTTATCTCGGCGTTTCCAAGCATCTTGTCAAGCCGTGTCTTTTCAACGTTTAAAATCTTGCCCCTAAGCGGCAGTATCGCCTGAAACCGCCTGTCCCTGCCAAGCTTCGCGCTGCCTCCCGCCGAATTGCCCTCCACGATGAACAGCTCGCACAGGGCTGGATCCTTCTCCTGGCAGTCGGCCAGCTTCCCTGGCAGGGAAGTTGAATCGAGCACGGTCTTTCTCCTTGCAAGCTCCCTGGCCTTTCGCGCGGCGCCGCGCGCGCGCGACGCGGTTATGCACTTATCAATAACCGTGCGGGCCATCTGTGGATTTTCCTCAAGATACACCGAAAGCCCGCCGCCCACGGCCGAATCCACGAGCGGGCGGATGTACGCGTTCCCGAGCTTTGCCTTTGTCTGCCCCTCAAACTGGGGTTCCGTGAGCTTTACGCTGATTATAGCGGTAAGCCCCTCGCGCACGTCCTCGCCGGATAGGTTGGGGTCGTTGGGCTTGAGCAGGCCGTACTTTCTCGCATAGTCGTTCATAACCCTGGTGAGCGCTGATTTGAACCCCACCAGATGGCTTCCGCCCTCAATGGTTGGTATATTGTTTGCAAAGGTGAATATATTTTCGCTGTAACTATCGTTATACTGCATGGTTATCTCAATAGACGCGTTCTGTTCCCCTCCTTCCTCTTCTTTTTTGGTTTCAAAATATATGGGAGGGCGGTGAAGCGCCTCTTTATTGGTATTGAGGTATTCGACAAACGACACGATGCCGCCTTCGTAGCAGAACCGCTCCGATTTTTCCATGCCCTCGCGCTCGTCAGTCACGGTTATGGACACGCCCTTATTCAAAAAGGCCAGCTCGCGCATCCTCGCCGCAATGGTTTCATAGCTGTAGTCTACCGAGTCGAATATTTTTGAGTCGGCAAGATATGTCTGCTTGGTTCCCGTAACGTCGGGCGGACAGTCGCCCGTTATGGATACCGGCGCAAGCGGGTCGCCCCGCGTGTAGCTCTGGCTATAGACGTGGCCGTTCCTGCGCACCTCCACGGTAAGCCATTCGGAAAGCGCGTTGACTACGCTCATGCCCACCCCATGAAGGCCGCCCGACACCTTGTAGCCGCTTCCGCCGAACTTGCCGCCGGCGTGCAGCACGGTCATGGCGACCTCAAGCGCGCTTTTCCCCATCTTTTCGTGGTAGTCCACGGGTATGCCGCGCCCGTTGTCCTCGACCGATACCGAGCTGTCGGGATGAATTGTTATCAATATGTCGCTGCAAAAGCCGCCCATGGCTTCGTCGATGGAGTTGTCCACCAGCTCCGCGATGAGATGGTGAAGGCCCCTTAGATCGGTAGAGCCAATATACATGCCAGGCCTTCGGCGAACCGCCTCAAGCCCTTCAAGCACCTGTATTTGGGAAGCGTCGTAGCCCTGTGTTTCGTTCATGATATACCTTCCTCTTATAAAAATGGGTTGTTTAGCGTTATAATTCCGTTTTTAGCGCATGCGGGGCCGTGTCACAGCCCCGGCGCAGGCTGAGCGAACCGCGCAGGCAGTCGTAGGCGGCGAAGCGTTTGCCATCAAGCCCCTCCAGGGAGGTGCAGGTCAGCAGGCACTGGCAGCCTTCGGCCGCGTCTAAAAGCGCGCGCCTTCGCCCAAAGTCAAGCTCTGAAAACACGTCGTCTAAAAGCAGCACCGGCGGCTCGCCCCTGGCGCTGAGCGCAACCGCTATCTCACTGAGCTTCATCGACAGCGCTGCGGTGCGCTGCTGGCCCTGGGAGCCAAAGCTCCGCGCGTCCGTTTCATCCACTATCACCGCGATGTCGTCGCGATGCGGGCCAAAGCCCGTAAAGCCCCTGCGCGCGTCCTCGGAAGCGCCCGCTTTCAGCGCGCTGAGTATTGCCTGCTCGGCGTCAGAGCGCGGCTCCACCGACGGCACATACTCAAGCCGCAGCTGCTCGCCGCCCGATATGGATGAGTGAAGGCGGGCCGCCTCCATGGACAGGCCCTCCATAAACCGCGCCCGCCGCGCCATGATATCAGCGCCAAGGGCGGCAAGCTGAACATCCCACATCAGCAGATTATCCATATCCAGTCTGAGCTTTTTGTCCTTTAAAAGCGCGTTTCGCTGCTTGAGCGCGGCGTTATAGTGCTGAAGCTTGAAAAAGTACGCCGGATACAGCTGGCTAAGCGCCATGTCTATAAATCGGCGCCTTTCGGCAGGCGGCCCTTTCACTATGTTCAGTGTCTCCGGAGCGAACATCACGGAATTAAGCGTGCCCATGAGGTCGCCCGCGCGCCTCAGCTGGTTCCCGTTGACAAACATGCGCCTGGGTCCGTCGGATGGGTTTTTGACCTCTATTCGGGACGTTCCCGCCCCGCTTTCCAGGTCAAGCCCTATGTAAAACGCAGGGGCGCCGTGCCTTATCAGCCGGCTGTCGCTTGCAGTGCGGTGCGAGCGGGCAAAGGTGCAAAAGAACACCGCTTCCAGCAAGTTGGTCTTGCCCTGGGCGTTTTCACCAGTGATCACGTTAAGCCCGGGCGACAACTCGATGGATGCAGCCTCATAGTTTCTGAAATTGGATAGCTTCAGCCGAGTGATGTTCAATACGGTCAGCCTTACTGTTTTTTTTATTATAGCATGATCTGGTGTAAAATTCAAGCAATATAATATTATAATGAAAGGTACGATGATTTGCCGCTAAATATGAGGAATTAAATGTCATGAACCAAACTCCCCGATGGAATAAGAATGTATTTTAGCTTTAAAAGCCTACCCTTGTCAACTGAGGGTAGGTATATCTTCAGATATACCCTCTGTTACCCTTTAAGCCGAAAAAGAATACCGGCCCCGAAATGGAGCCGGTATCGCATAAACAGGGACACAGTGATGAAGCGAACAGCGCTCATCTGGCTAACCTAAATTGTACCAATCGACGACCCACCACATATCAGGCGCATAGCCTAATTTGACCGTCTTTTCCTTAAGCGCACGCAAGTTCTCCTGCCAATCCGGATTTTCCCATGCCTTAAACCAGCTGGCATGACCCAAATCCGTATGTATGCGCATATCGTGTAAATCAATCAGATCGAAATCAATTTCCGGAAAAATGTAATTCGAAATGATAAACGTATTATATGCATCATATATGGCTTCCAGCATGCTCAGTCTTTTACACCAATCCGTAGTTAAAGACAATAAATCAAAATTAGAGTTCAACGCCGAAATCGGTTCGGGCAATCTGCTCAAGGCCCAGCGCAAATGCTTAAGATACGGATAGTACTCATGGCAGATCAAAAAACCCAGCTCATATAGGGTTTGTGCTGTGCGTCCGAACTGAATATGAGCCGCCGCAAACAAATGGCGGTTAACGCTTATTTGTATGGCACGGACGCCATCCTCTACAAAGTCTTTCAGTTTTGTATAGATTGCTTTTTTCCAAAGCTTATCCGGCATCTTATCTGGCGCGTTATCCTTGGGATCATAATAAATCAGGTTTTCCTGTATCGTAAAAAGGGATTCAAACGACAATTCCTCCCACTGGATACAGCCGCCGTTGGATAGAATTTTTCCCCCCCAATGGTCAAGCAGCCATGATAAGGGGTGCACGCTTATGATCGAGCCATTTACCACACCTTCTTGTTTCCACGGGTTCGTCTCTGCCAGACACTCTTCCAGCTCTATTTGCAGTACCCCGTTTTGTTTCCAGATTGTATCAGGAAGATAGATCACCGCTTCCATGTCAGA
>URFJ01000007.1 GCA_900547135.1 uncultured Eubacteriales bacterium
TATGCGTCCTTTAAAGTATATCTCTCCCAACACTTTCCTTCGTGACTATTCTGTCCAACATGTTTGACAAACCTACAGGGCGTGAAAAAAGCGTCAAACGGCATATGAAGCCGCTCACACAAGAATAACCATAGTAGCAGAAAGATAGTACTTATACGGATTTGCAACATTTCCTCGTTGCCACAGCAAACGGGCCATTCCACTATTTTTATTGATGTAGATGGACATGTTTTACCAATGCATCACAAATAGCAGAAAAAGCATGGGTAAATTGTTATATGAGTATAGTAGAAGCCGCTTGTATTCACAGAAGGCTTCCCATATAATATGTATCAGAGACAAAAACCAAAAGCTATATTTCACATTGGTTTTATGAGTATAATTAGTTTACAACCCTGCATTATACTTACGCCTTTTTAAATGTGACGTTAAGGGTAAATAACGGGGGAAGTGGTCGTTTGAGTCGTTAGCCGAACGGTTAGGGTATGGTTCAGTTTCCAAGACGTATTGCGTAACAACGTTCTGCGCGGGCAGTTATTAAAGGTTAGGCAGTATGAACGATGCCGGCTTACTAACCCGAAAGCCTGATTTAATAACCGGTCAAGCACATCCAAAAGCTTTTGGTGTACCTGACGATTGGAGCGCACTTGCATCAAAATCCTGTAGCATTATCGGCCATATTATCGCTGAAACGAGGCGAGCGACTGGAATATTATAGGGAACACCCAGCTTTGACAAGGAGGCAGGCGGCATGGATATAGGTATATCGACTGAGATAAGGAATAGGGTTGAGGAGCTGGAAAAAAAGCTGCTCTCCCCATACGCGTCGCTGTCATGTGAAACGAAGGGACGGGAACGGCCAATGGATCCTTGTCCGGTAAGGACCGATTTTGTGCGGGACAGGGACAGAATCGTTCATTGCAAATCCTTCAGGCGGCTGAAGCATAAAACGCAGGTATTTCTATCTCCGGCAGGCGATCATTACAGGACGCGTTTGACGCATACGCTTGAGGTATCGCAAATCGCCAGGACAATAGCAAGGGGGCTTAGGCTCAATGAAGACCTAACCGAGGCAATATCACTTGGACATGATTTAGGGCATACACCCTTTGGCCATGCGGGAGAGGCCGTATTGAACCGTTTGGTGCCGGGCGGTTTTGAGCACAACGTGCAGAGCTTAAGAATCGTAAGCCTGCTTGAAAACGGGGGAAGGGGGCTTAACCTGACATTTGAGGTAAGAGACGGCATAGTAAATCATAAAAAGGGCGGACGCCCGGCTACTATCGAGGGCGAGGTTGTAAGCATAGCGGATCGTATAGCATACATAAACCATGACATTGACGACGCCCTGAGGGCAAATGTCTTAAATGCTGAGGCTATACCTAATAGCTGCGCCGCCGTCCTAGGTGGCACCCATGGGGACCGAATAAATACAATGATAACGGATGTTCTGTTAAACAGTATGGACAAACCACACATCGCAATGTCCGGTGAGGTAGGGCGGGAGTTCGAAAGGCTAAGGGATTTTATGTTTGAAATGGTATATTATAACCCGATAGCTAAAAAGGAGGAGGGAAAGGCGGCGCGTGTAATTGAGCAGTTATATCTATATTATATAGAGCATATTGATTCATTACCGGACGAATTTAAAATGCATATAGAATCGGACGGGCGGGAACGCATCGTATCCGACTATATTGCATGCATGACGGACAGATATGCTGTTAACGATTATGAGATTAAATTTGTACCAAAAGGATGGGCGTAATAACATATTATAGCATGTCAAACGCCTTAATCCTTTTATCCAGTATATACTCTACATAGCCCTTCAAAGCGGGTTTAAGCTCTTCACGAACCGTCTGAGGCAAAACTACCTTTTGTATATCAGCTTCGGGAAGTTGTATCATACGCCTTATCGCCTCAAGGGAAAGGGCGCTGATGTAGGTCAAGCCTGAACCCTTGCATGCGTCACATACGGCACCGCCGTTTGCAGCTGAAAACCCGGCCTTTCTCATCGTTCTTAAATCCCTGCCGCAGATGGCGCAGTGCGTAAGGGAGGGGGAATACCCCGCTATGGAGAGCGACCGGACAGTAAAGAACAATGCAAGATCCAGCGGCGAACTATCAGAATATGATAAAAAGCTTAGAGAGTGATACAGCAAGGTGAATATGCTCTCGTTCGATTCACCTTCAGCCATGAGAGCAGCAATTAACGAGACCATGTATGACCCAGAAGCGAATCGATCTACGTCAGAACTTATGGAGTAGAAGCTCTCACGAAGGTCGGCCGAATCAAGATAGTAACGGCCTTTATTATGAAATAATACCAGCTCTGAGTATGCGAATGGCTGGGATGAGGACAACAGGGGGCTTCCAGAGCGGCGGCACCCACGCGACAATACGGCTAGCTTTCCGGCTTCCCTTGTAAAAAGCGTAAGCATCCGGTCGTTGTCGCGATAATCGGCGTATCTTAGCACTATTCCGCTTAAGGTCACGTTCATCGTTTGCTTCTCCAAATTTTGCATCGTATTTTGCGCTTTTGCGTGAGGGATAATATTTACGTACAGATCACATAAGGGAGGGCTTATATGGATACGATAAAGCGTACTGCAGAGGAGCTATGGAAGGAGTTTTCAGATACGGGCAGAATAGGAGCATATTTGATGTATAAAGCGGTTAAATCCGTTGATACATCCGGAAGGACACGGGGGACACAAGTATAGAAATAAAAAGTTAAGGCTTAAGATAGAGCTGAATTTTTAAAAGCAACCTTCTGGTTTAAAAGGCGTCCTTGACGCCTTTTTCTTCTATACGATGCCTCTACATTTCTCACTATTCATATCCAAGTTCACGCATCACACTTATGCTGTTCCGCCAATCCTCTTTGACCTTAACCCATACCTGAAGGTTAATCCTGCACCCAAGCAGCCATTCCATATCCTTTCGTGCATCAGAGGCAATCCTCTTTAACATTGCCCCCTGCCTTCCAATAATTATCCCCTTATGGCTGTTCCTCTCGCAATATATTGTTGCCCATACATTGCAGATGCCCGTATCCGAATTTTCAACCCTGTCTATGCATACGCCTACTCCATGCGGAATTTCCTGCCTTAACATATTTAAGGCTTTCTCCCTTATTATCTCACCAAGAATTACGCGCTCAGGCATGTCGGTTATCATGTCGGGAGGGAAATACTGGGGGCCTTCGGGGAGCATTTCACTAAGGGTGCGCTCCAGTTCCATCAACCCGGTACCCTTCATCGCGGATATCCTGAACATGCGCTTTATAAAGTCCTGACATGACAGATATTCCTCAATTTCCTCTATGTCCGCCAGGTTGGAAGCGTCAACCTTATTTATTACGGCGACAACAGGCGATTTTGCCGAGGCAAGCCTGCCTATCAGCGCGTCATCCTTAGGGCCTATGCCTCTTGCCGCATCTATAACAAGCAAAACGGCGTCCACCTCGTTCAGCGTTTCATACGCGGATTTTAGCATGTATTCACCGAGCCGGTTTTTAGGTGTAGTTACCCCAGGAGTATCCAAAAATACAATTTGGTACCCTGATCTGGTCATAACCCCCATTATCCTGTTGCGCGTTGTCTGGGCGCGGTCGGAAACTATCGATACCTTCTGTCCTACAAAGGCATTGGTAAGCGTTGATTTACCAACGTTTGGAGAGCCGACTATTGACACGAACCCCGAACGATAGCATTGCCCGCTCATGGTCTTACATCCTGTGGAGCAAACGCATATGGGAAAAGCTCCCCAAATCGCATAACCTTATATTTGCCAACGCCGTTTGAACATATCACGGGCATATCGTCATCGCAGAACTCGGACAACGATTGCCTGCATATTCCGCAGGGTACTGTAAAATTGTGGCTGTCCGACACTATGGCCAGAGCGTCAAAGGCGCGCTCGTATGAAACGTTCTCCACATTGCACCCGAGATAATATGCCCCGGTTTCGCCCTTGATACACGCGCCGACACGGAAGCCTGAATACGGGACATATGCCCTGTCGCGCGCATCGTTGGCCATTCGCAGCATATTTTTTATCTCCAGATCGTGTATGGGCTTCATCTTGCGCACCCCATTTCACGTAATATTTGGTCCTGAAGAGCAGTCATTTCCTCCTCATCCTCCTTGAGTATGTGATCAAAGCCAAGCAGATGAAGCATTCCATGTATTGTAAGAAACGCCAGCTCACGTTCAATAGAATGCCCATATTCATCGGCTTGAAGCCTGGCCCTATCAACCGATATGGCTATATCGCCTAAGAAGGCGTCCGGCTGAGACAATAGCATAAAACCCTCGTGCGCTGGAAAACTCAACACATCGGTTGGGGAGTCTATCCCCCTGTATTCCATGTTCATGCGCCTTATTTCAGCATCGTCAACTATAGCTATGGTAACATCTCCCTCGCGCCCTCTGTTATCAAGCGCCGCATTGACAGCCAAGGCAATTATGTATTGAAGGCTACCATCAAAGCCTTCAACGCGAACAAGTATATCCAGCATATTCTAACCTCCAGTGCATGTTTGAATTCTCATGCACGATCATTCAGGGTACTCTATGCGCTCGTGCAGCAGTCCTAGAAACGTCTTAAGGAAAGACCGTTCCACAATAGATATCTGTGCAAGCGTAAGTGGTGCGCTCATAAGCAGACCGTCCTTATCGGAATATTTTGAGGCTATTACTTTATGAACCATTTCTTCCACTTTGGCCTTATCGGCCGAGTTGATGGAACGCACGGCGGCTTCGCAACAATCGGCAAGCATAACGATGGCGCTCTCAATAGATGAGGGCCGGCTACCCGAATAGCGAAAGTCCTTTTGATTTACAGGCGTATCGGAATGCTGCTGGGCCTTGAAATAAAAGTAGGCCATAAGTGAGTTGCCATGATGTTCTCCGGCGATCCGTATAACGTCCGTAGGAAGCCTGTGCTTTTGAAGTAAAGCTACGCTGTCATGCTGATGCGCTATTATTATTGACGCGCTTTCAGCGGGGCTTAGCGTATCATGGATATTTTCGTTTGGATCCTGGTTCTCTTTAAAGTACTTGGGCCTTCTAAGCTTGCCAACATCGTGGAAATAGGCGCCTACGCGCGCAAGCGGAGCGTTGGCCCCAATTGCCTCAGCGGCCGCGTCGGCAAGGGAAGCAACCAATGCCGAATGGTGATAGGTTCCTGGTGCCTCTGTCATAAGCTGTTTTATAAGCGGGTGGTTTGTGTTTGTCAACTCATTTAACCCGGCACCGGTAGATATATCAAACAGGCTTTCCCAAACAGGAGAGGTACCCGCGCACAGCACTGCGGCCAACAGACCGCCGCCGACCGTAAGCGCCGCATCCTTTAATACGTCAACAGCAGTCGAACCAAGAGTAATATATACGCATAACACCATTAGCGCGGCCGCGGCTCCGCCGACGAGTCCAGCGGTAATAACAGTACCGCGTTTTTGTGCCTTTCTAAGAATCAGCGTGGACGCAATGCCGCCAAGAATAGCGCCAAGGAATACAATTACAGTATTGCTGTTAAATATTTCACTTCCCTGTCCGCCGGCAATCAGGCCCATAATAGCCCCCGAAAGCACGGATACAGCGTATGCGGGCCGTTCGCCTATAAGCAAGGCCGTCATCATGGTAGCAATTATATAAGGCATAAAATGAACGGATAACATACGGCATGCCCACGATGACAACAGCATCATCAACAGCGCGATTGCTATGATTGACATCTGCCTCAAATTGTTTAAAACGCTTTTGCAGCAGAAGTACATATACGCAAAAAATGCTCCAAAGGCTATTAGGACATACACAGCTATGCCGATGTGCGTGTAAATGTCTTCGCTAGCGTCTCTTATAATGCCAAGGTCACACAAAAGCGTATATTGTATGGCGGTAAGCCTGCTCCCTTCGGATACTATCACTTCACCGCTTTTTATTACCTCATCCGTAACGGCCAGCGCCGCCTCATTGCGGTCGTCCTCAGTGGCCTTTTCGTCAATAAGATATGTGGGTTGAATGTATCTGTCAAAAAGCAGTCCGCCAACATTTTTAAGTTCTTCGGTAATGCCTCCCGACGCATTGAGTTCCCTCATGCATAAATCCCGTACAGAATCTACCTTTTCAGCTGAAAGCATGGCCAGGTTCGTGGTGATCTTTGGTACTACGGCGTTATATAAAAGCTGCACAGTCGAGTCTGAAGCCGCCAAGAGTTCAAAGAGCTTGTTTTGGCTAACTGGAATCGTAAGTATATTCATAAGCTCCTGTATGTTTGCGGTATCGCTTATAGCTTCGTTCCATTCTTCAGGGCTCATGTTGGGCGCTTCGGCGCGTTTATCTTCATAAAGCATTAGCAAGGCTGTTGAGCGCATCGATTTTACTGAATCAAAGAACGCCTCAGTGTCATAAATAAGCCTGTCCTTTAATTCTTCATCAATGCGGTATACAGGCGGGGTATTTTCCCTGGCGGCATTTCTGAGTATCTCCGTAGCGGCCTCGTTTTTTATATCCCTGTTGGCGTATATTGTCCTTGTAACCGTGTCCGCCACTTCGAGCTCATAGCGCGGGGGCGTAAGCGACAAGCAAGCAACAAAGTAACTCAAAACAAGCGCCGTTGCCAAAAGCAACATCGACACTAACGGTTTATAGCGTGTAAATAGCTTATTTGCCCCCGCTTTTTTTACCATCCTATACATCCCCAAACAATTTTATTGGTTTTGCGGCTCCCTTTTAGTTGCCTTGTCGTATGCCTTTATAATACGTTGCACCATCTCATGTCTGACAACATCCTTGTGGGTTAAGTATATCATGCTGATGCCCTCTATGTCATTTAAAACTCCTAAAGCGTGGACAAGGCCGCTTTTGCGCTCCTTGGGGAGGTCAATCTGCGTTATATCCCCGGTCACTACCACTCGTGATCCTTCGCCAAAGCGCGTAAGGAACATCTTCATCTGTTCAATCGTGCAGTTCTGCGCTTCGTCCAAGATGATATAAGCGTCATTCAGCGTACGTCCGCGCATATACGCAAGCGGAGCGACTTCGATTACTCCACGTTCGCTCAGGCTTTTAAAGCCCTCTGATCCAAGAAAATCATATAGGGCGTCATATAGCGGCCTGAGATACGGATCGACCTTATTTTGCAGATCCCCGGGGAGAAAGCCCAGCTTTTCACCCGCCTCAACAGCAGGACGCGTAAGGATTATTTTCGATACCTCTTTATTTTTATAGGCCAAAACAGCCATAGCTACCGCAAGATACGTCTTGCCAGTTCCGGCGGGGCCGATGCCAAATACGACTGTATGCTGCTTTAACGCCCTTACATAGCGTTTCTGTCCAAGGGTCTTGCATTTAATTTGTCTTCCCTTATTGGTAAAGGCTACAACGTCGTCCATAAGTTCTTCAATAAGATCGGCGTTCCCTTCTTTCGCAAGGTCTATAGCATAGCGAATTCTGCTCCTGTCTATTGCCTCGCCGCGCCTAAGCATGGTCATCAGCTTGTCTGTTACGGTTTTGGCCAGCTTAACCGACTCCCCGTTACCACTTACCCTCACGTAATCCGATTCGGTTGTCATACGCACCCCTGTTTCCTCTTCAATTATGCGCAGGTTTTCGTCGAATACGCCGAACAGCCTGATAAGCTCGTCCATCGATTCGGCTTCAATACGGTCGGTTATTACAGCCGGTTTTTCACCGGGCCTGTCAACCGCCTCTTTATCTAATACGTTATTATCCTCCATATTGAACGTTTGCCCGATATAGGCATATTATCTCCTTATAAAAGCATTAAAAGAAGTCTTTATGGCGGAGGCAAATCCGTAATTGGACGTACCTCACCTATATCTTCCTCTGTCGTAACATTTATCACCGCGACCATGGATCCATCTTCCTGTAAGGTGAGCTCGCTCGACTTAGATAGTATGCGCGCATTCTTAGGAATAATTGACGAGAGCTTTTGGTCGGCCATAATAATTACGGTCTCCCGAAGTTCAGCCTCTGTCGCGGTATGCGCCGCTTCCTGCAATTCATAGCATTTTCCGCTTTTAATCACCAGCGGAAGAAACAATCCATTTATAGGTAATTCCCGTTCCACCTGGGTTTCATACTCCTGAAACTCCCCAGTGTTACTCTTAACGCATCGGCCAAACAGCCATATCTCAGTGTACTCGATTATACGGCCGGTTCGGGCAAGGCTGGTAAGCTCTGGTCCGGCTTTAACGGAAAAGCTGTACGCTACCTTCGCCTTAACCGTTCCATCGGCATGTACCATATATCCTGGAGCGCCCTCGGTCCTAAGGTCGCCGTTTATCAAAAGGTCGCCGGCACGCACCGCCTGGCCTAGCTCTACCTGCGGCTTGCCCTTCAGGGCCAGAATCTCTGTTATTACTCCATCCCTTGCGGCATATATGCTGACAGGGGAAGTATCCTTTGTGTTATCGGGCTCTTTGTCCGCTTCAACGATCTCAACTTTAAGCACAACGCCGCTAATGCTTGCGCCCGCCCAGGCAATACGGCCATCCATAGCCTTGAGCTGGCTCCCAATATCAGCTGTTACTAATCCACTTCGGGTAATGCCGGATTTAACCGACATATCGTCAAGCATTCTGCGTACTTCCGCTTCCTCTATCTGGTAGCACCCCTCGACGTCAATAAACCATACATAGCGGGATGCAGCAAATAGCGCCGCTAATACCAATATCCACCCCAGAAGCAGAACACCTCTGGAACGCCGCCTGATAAGGGCAAAAGGAACGCCGCGTTTGCGGACAATATGCACCTTGCAATGGAGTTTTCTAACCAAAGGGCGCAATTTATAAAAGTCCTCAAGCGTGATATAAGCTGTAATCGTGAGACGGCCTCTCCGGCGGACGCCCCAAATGCCTATGCCGTTTTGCAAAGACAAATTGACGAAGCGCTCAATTCCCTGCCCTTCGACTTGTATCATAACATATCCCAACAGATAATTCCATACGGAAGGTTGCATAATGAATAATCCCTCGAAATATTTACATTTTAGTCTTTTTCTTACCTTCGAAGTTAACGCCGTATATGATTCCTGTCACATATAGGCGTTCCAGGCTCAACTCCTTGAGTACAAGGTCAAGCCCTATAATGCTCAGCAGTCCAATGGGTGTGTTGAGCCTAATAACGTCATCGGAGTATTCATATATGCCGCTATGATTCTCAATCAACATGGTTTCATTACCTATCAGCGTTAACTTTGGAACATCCAGCACTATATCTTCCGGCAGATCAAGCACTTCCGCCATTCTTTTGCGGAGCTTAATTTTACGCTTAGCCAAATTCGAACCCTCCCAACGTCATTATGAACAAGCATGGGTGTATACAAATGTTTATGCTCCATATCCTATTTAAAGCACAATATGATAATGCAGCGAAGATATGCTTATAAAAACGAACCTGCGGGATCCAGTCATAAAAATGTGCGGGGTAACAAAAGGACGGGGGAGGGACATTTAAGCCCGTCCTTCCCACGTCCCTTTTTTGAACGCTTAATTATCCATAAAAGATCACTTGTTAATTTATTGAGATGAATTATACGCGCTCCCTTTTCAAGTACCGGCGGAAAATTTACCAAGGCTTTATCCAGAGCGGTCGAATACATAGGCGCCATCATGTCGGGAACCTAAACGCCTTAATACATAACTACAGTTCACGGTCTGGTTCACCTTCAGCGTATTTTCCTGTTGCAGCGCCCTCTTTTTGTGATGGCAGCCAGTCTACGCTTTTAATACCCAAGTATAGTGACAAAATCATTGCTGCAAGCATCAGGGCTGCAATAATTATTGGTTTTGGCATCAGACGTACTTTCCCTTTTTGATGATTCTGTTCGCGCATCATCAGTTAACCTCGCAACTCGTTCAATAGGGTATAAAGGCATTTTCATTGCCATCCGGACCGTTTACAAGCTGTGAAAGAAGCTGATGCGATAGATTCATCTTAGTTGGATCATCCAGATTTACCGAGTATCCCTCCATGCTGTTAAACCTGACTACGGCAAAATCATAATCCAAAGCGAGAAGCCTATCCATTATCGACCTTACTGCTTTGGCAAAGCTCTCAGGATTCTTTACATCTTTACTCTCAGCCATGATAATAGTGCAAGCTATGTATGAGTTCTCAGCATTAAACACTCCGGCTTCATCCACAATCAGCCCATTATAGCTGTCGACATCAATCCCAATTACAAGCTCGTTTCCCTTAAGCGCGTCGCTCAGGTTCTTTTCGATGGTTCTTGCAACGGAGAACTTTGCCTCTTGCCTTGCTCTGCTTGAAGGACCATACTCATTAAAAAACTGCGACATGTATACGCTGCCTATGCTAAAAGCAATAAGCAATATACTCAACAGTGTCGAAACAAAGTCATAGCGCAGGCGTTCCCCACGCCGGACGATATACATAATTATCATCTCAAGGCCAAGGGCGATCAGCACAAGGGGCGCCAGGCTTAGCAGAAATGATATATTGAAACCTGGATAAAAGATATACAGAAGCATGGCAACTCCCGCCAGCACCAGTGTAGAACCCATTGTTATAGTGCCCACTCTCCTCACCCGCTTGGCTTCAATCCGCACAGACGTTGGTTCGGCTGATGAAGGGGTTTCATTATTCATCTTTCTTTCCTCCGTACCCTTTAATTTCACCGTTGCCGCTCTTTTTTCTGCCCTTGACAAGCATGACGCCCAGCACTATAAGGGCTAGGGATACAAACATATCCGGAACCCTATTATATATCGGGTATGCAATATCAATGCCATACTGTCTAAGTATCGGCAGTATAACTGAGTCGATGGTCAGCCATAGACCAACCAGGCATAATAGTACGCCAATCCAAAGATGGCGTTTGCTAAATACCGCTTTCAAGCTGCCGGTATTTTTCCCACCAACGCTGATTAGACGTTTCTCTTCGCTAAGCCGGCCGTCTTGATCCAGGCTTTTAAGCTGAAAGGTTTTAAAAAACGCATAAAACCAGATCACTGGCAATATCAACGCCATAAGGGAGAAGGAGGTTGCGGAGGCCAGCCATATAACAGAGCAGAATATAAACATTATTAAGGTGCCAAGCCGCATTGCCCCCAGATACATCATACCGGCCCCAGGTATCATGGCAAGAACAAACGTGAGGAACGTATTTTCATTCTTCATAGTCAGTATTCCTTTCAAAAGAAATTAGATCGGTAAAATTGCCAAGTGCATCAATCAAAGTTTTACCAAAGTCAGAGATAGAATCACAAACGCTTGAAAGCCCGCTGTCGATATTGTTAAAAACCCCGCTGGTCTTGCTAACGTCAATATCAAACATGCCTGTAAACCAAAGGGTAAGGGCCAATACTGCCGCAAGCGTCGCTGTTGCCGCACGGTGAACCAGATTGCTTCGTTTTATACGGCGAAGCCCGCTCCGCACGCCCAATAGGCATGAGCCGTCAAGTTCTTCAAGTTCACCGGCTTGTGCCGCGTCAACACAGCTCTCAACGCATTTGTCGCAGAACGAGAGGTGTTCAGCTATTTCCAGACGGGTAAGTTCGTCAAGCTGTTTATCCGAGGCAAGAGCTCTGAAGGCCTCATCGGTCAGATGCCCATTACCGTCGAAATATTCATTTCCATTCATAACTTAAGCACCTCCTTTAGTTTATCTCTAAGCTTAAGCTTTGCCCGGTACAGCTGCGACTGAACGGTCTTCTTGGGCCTTGACAGTCTCGTGGCGATTGCCTCCACAGATGCTTCTTCAAGAAAGAATAGGACTGCAACGTCATGATATGGTTCCGGAAGATTGTCTATGCTTTGACGTATTATTTCTCCCGTTTCTCCCTCAATCAGAATGCGTTCCGGAGACATCTCTTCGCGGAGGATATCCAATTCAGTCATATCTTCCGTTATCGACACACGGCGGTAGTACGCGCTTTTAAGCAGATCCTTTGACTTGTTTGACGCTATCCTTACCAACCATCCCTTAATGTTGCTTCCATCCATTTCGTCAATGTGGTTGAAGGCGGCAATAAAGGTGTCCTGGGTTAGGTTTTGAGCGTCGTGGTAATTGCCAACAAGCCGGTAGCAGACGGTAAACACCAGTTTTTCGTAGGTCATCACTATGCTGTTAAATTGTTTGTCATTCGTGGCGGTCTCACCGTCCTTGGTAAAGTTTTAGTAGTCCGTCTGCCATTCAATAAATATAACGAATTGGCTGCACCTTTGACTGCATGATAATGAATATATAATCATAGCATTTTAGTTAAACTTAATAAAAGCTGATAGAAGTGAAAAACAAAAAGAACCGCATCGGTCGGGTTATTCAAAACCCATATGATCTAGAGAATATCCGAACGGATCTTATAGTGTTTGGACAATGCATCCGGTATGGCACATCTAAAGAAAAAATAAAGCGTACGGTTTTCCGTACGCTTTGAAATACCATCAAACATGTCCTGCGCAAACCCAGCGATAATTACTCAAACGTGGGTTAGCCAGCTATTGATTCGTAAGTTTCTTTGACCTTAAGGATAAATCCTTCCGTATCAAGAACCGTCTTATTGGCGTGATCCGATAAGAGTGCCAGGTCCTTGGTCATAAAGCCGTTTTCAATGGTGGTAAGCGCAGCTTTATCCATATCATCAGCAAACTTTACCAGTTCCTCTATGCCGTCAAGCTGCGCGCGCTTTCTCAGTGCCCCGGTCCATGCAAACAGGGTTGCCATGGAGTTTGTCGAGGTGCTCTCACCCTCAAGGTGCTTATAGTAATGGCGCGTTACAGTTCCGTGGGCGGCTTCGTACTCGTAGTTACCGTCTGGGGATACCAGAACGCTGGTCATCATAGCGAGGGAGCCAAATGCCGTGGCAACCATGTCGCTCATTACATCGCCGTCATAGTTCTTGCATGCCCATATAAAGCCGCCTTCCGAACGTATAACCCTAGCTACCGCATCGTCAATCAGCGTATAGAAATAGGTTATGCCGGTTTCTTCAAATTTGGCCTTATACTCCGTGTCAAATATCTCCTGGAAGATATCCTTAAAGGTATGGTCGTATTTTTTGGATATGGTATCCTTGGTTGAGAACCAGAGGTCCTGCTTGGTTGATAGAGCAAATTCAAAGCAGGCGCGTGCAAAGCTAGTAATTGAATCGTCCTTGTTGTACATTCCCATGAGCACGCCGGGGGTCTTAAAATCAAAAACAGTTTCATCGAACAATACATTGCCTTCAGCATCGGTGAACCTGATCTCAGACTTGCCAGGGCCAGGTACCCTGAATTCAGAGCACTTATATATATCGCCATAGGCATGACGGGCAATTGTAATGGGCTTTACCCAAGAGCGCACTGATGGCTTAAGGCAGTTCAGCGTAATCGGAGTGCGAAAGACTGTTCCGTCGAGTATCGCGCGGATAGTTCCGTTTGGACTCTTGTACATTCTTTTAAGGTTATATTCCGTAACCCTCTGGGAATTGGGGGTGATTGTAGCGCACTTAACGCCTACGCCATACTTCTTAACAGCTTCAGCGGCCTCAACTGTAATCTGGTCATCGGTTTCGTCACGGCGCTTAAGGCCTAAATCATAATATTCGGTCTTAAGTTCAACATAGGGTTCGAGCAGATCGGTTTTGGTCATTGACCATATTATACGGGTCATTTCGTCGCCGTCCATCTCCACCAACGGCGTACGCATCTGGATCTTAGCCATCGTGTCTTTCCTCTTCCTTTCACTTGTTCAAGGTTTTTTGGCTCTTTTGAGCCTTATTGAGTATCTGAGAGTCATATGCAAAAGTGGATAAGTGTTTCTGCGCCAGTGCCTTGTTCGCATACTCCACAAGCCTATCCACCAGTTGCCTGAAGGATATTCCGAGCGGCTCAAACAGATAATACGCCATTGAACCCGGAATAGTGTTGATTTCGCAGACGTAGGGCTTGTTTTCAGAGGTATCAATAAGATAATCAATCCTGACTACTCCCTTGCACTCCAATGTGCGAAAGATTTCAGTGGTATACGTCTGTATACGGCGTGTCATCTCGTCGCTTATCGGAGCGGGAATGCGCCGCGACAGGCTTTTCATGCCCTTGCCCGCGTTTCTTGTATACTTATCTTCAAAGGTCAGATAGTCTTCCCATGATACGGGCTGCTCACACAGCGAAACCGTACATTCCCCGTCAAAGCCCATGCATGCGCAGTTTACCTCCACAGGCTTTTCCAGTCCTTTTTCCACCAGTATGCGTCTGTCAAACTCAGCCGCAACATCTATAGCCCTCCTAAGCGATTGCGCGTTTTCAGCGCGGCCGATGCCGATTGAAGAGCCAAGGTTAGCCGGCTTGATATAGAGAGGATAGCCCAGTTCTTCAGCTTTTGCAAGTATATTATCGGGATTTTTGCGCCATTCGCTCCTATAAAAGAATATGCTGTCAAGAACAGGAAGCTCCATGCTCCTAAACACGTTTTTCATCATTATTTTATCCATGCCGACAGAGGATCCGGCCAGAGCGCTGCTGGAATATGGTATGTCGGCCAGTTCCAGCAAGCCCTGGACGCACCCATCCTCGCCATGCATTCCGTGCAAGGCTAAGATCGCGCATTCAAGATCCTGTACCTTGGATGACTTGGAAAACAGCCCTCCGGAATTAAGCGTATACAACCCTTTTAAGCCGGGGACAGGGGGAAGGGTGACCCTTGTCAAACCTTTCATATTTGGGTCAAACGATCTATAGGTTTTTATATCCCGCAGCGGTTCCCCAACAAACCAGGCACCCTCCCGTGAGATGTAGATGGGAAAGGCGTTATACTTTTCCCTGTCCGCATTTTCCAGCACCTGAAGGCCGGTAATTATCGATACGTCATGTTCAGCGCTCCTGCTTCCAAATATTATACCTAAATTCATATTCCCTCCTATTGATTCGGCCGCTATGGGCGCGGTTAAGTCAATTATAGTTATCGGTCAGATCATTTTCAAATAATACTACGCACCCGGGTTCCGTATATGAAGGCAACGCTGCGGTGGCTTCCGCGAAAGTGGTGGCCATAACAATGCTTTTTTCATTAAATCCAGCGGAGAGAATCCCTCTTCTTATGTTTTCGCCATTTATTGCTCCCACGATTACCGCTATGTCCGCGCATTTGGCAATTTGCCTGCCAAATTCCTCGTTCAGGGCCGCTTCTTCATCGCCGAGCTCTACCATTCCAGGCGTAACTATTATTCGCCGCCCGCGGAACGCCGAAAGCACTTCAAGCGCTGCCTTAGCTCCGGCGGGGTTGGAATTAAAAGCGTCATCTATAACGGTAACGGCCCCCTTGATAAGCTGAAGGCGGTGTTCCACAGGCTCTAATGAGGCTATGGCGTTTGATATCTGCTTCATACTGACGCCTAGATTATATGCCGCTGAAGCCGCGCCTGTGATATTCAATATGTTATGACGCCCAAGAAGCGCCGTAGTACATCTCTCACGGCATCCATCGGCGCTGACAAGGTCAAAGGTACTCCCTAGTTCGCCAACCTCAATATTCTCAGCACGCATAAACAATCCTTTGCCATCTATACCAAAAAGGTTTTTATCGCTCACTTTGCAGCGCCCGAACATTTCTACGCAAACGGGACTGTCGCCGTTTATAAATGCATGACCGCCCATGGGCAGACTGTCCAGCAGTTCCTCTTTTGTGCTTATAACGTTCTCAAAGCAGCCGAATGTCTCAAGGTGCTGTTTCCCAACGGCGGTTATTATGCCATATGTGGGGCGTACAAGCTCACATAGCTCCTTTATATCGCCTTTGTAGCGTGCGCCCATTTCAGCGATAAACACTTGATGTTCCGGCTTAAGTTCGCCTCGAACTATTTTGGTAATGCCCATTGGCGTGTTATAGCTCGAAGGCGTATATAAAACATTATACTTTTCGCTTAGCATGGAAGCTAACATAAACTTTGTGCTGGTTTTACCATAGCTTCCGGTTATACCGATTTTTACAATGTCGGTTCTGGCGGCCAATCTTCGCTTTGCATCGTTAAAGTACCATCTTTTTACTAACCATTCTATAGGGTAGGTAATCAAATATGCAAGTAATACCATTATGGGCGCAAATATGCATGGCGAAAAATGCATGACGGATTTGATAATATAGATTACAGTTCCGTCGGCATAGCCCATATCCAAAAGCGGGACGCACGAAAACGCGGCGCAGATTATGGACAGCGTGATAATAAGCCGTATAGTCCTGGCGGTATACTTAAGCGGCTTTCTATGGTCTTTTTTTAGCCATAATATGAATACAATCGAAAGAGACGCTATGCAGAGGAGATCGGAAGCACGATATAAAAGGGTTTCAATAACATGGTTATTGATCGCTGTCGATAAAAGCCTTATTCCGCATGATAAAAGCCCTACGCTTAGGTATGGAAGCCAATCGGACAGGTGTGCTTTAAGCCATTTAAGGTACATCCTGCCCTGATAGCTTTCAAGCTGCAGCATATGAATAAACTTCAGCGAGGACGCTGCCGACGTTGCGGCAACGAGAATGGTGAGAATGTATGTCAACCAATCGGTCATCGGATATTTCCTTCCTTATTTATCTTTTAAAACTATATCCAGCATAGCGCAAAAACGCGCGTAGTCATCCACATAGCTAAAATGGCCTGCGCCTTCTATCACCGCAAGCCCCGCGTTTTTCATGCGCTTTTCCATTATCTGTCCCATCCATAACGGTGCGGACGTATCCTCACTGCCCCATATTAGCAACGTTTCATTTTTAATTTTATCCAACAGTTCAGTAAGGTCGAGATTTATAACCTTTACAAAGGTTTCGCGCATTACGCCTGAAAGCGACTTGTAGTCGTCCGAGCCGGCTTTTTTTACCTTTTGATCCAGTTTGAACATGCGGTTAAATACGCTTACCTTAGCCGCCCTCTTTGCAAGCTTATAAGAGTAGGTTTTTAAATAATAGATGAGACCGCGCTTTGGTCTTATTCCAGCGGCGTCGATTAATATCAACTTGCCAAACAAATCAGGCTCCGCTGACGCAAGCATAATGGTAACACGGCCTCCGAACGAGTGGCATATAAGGTCACAGCCTTCCAAACCAAGTATGGAGATAAACTTTCTGGTGATCTCGGCATACTCAGGAACGCCCCAGGGAACGGGGGGCAGCTCGCTTATACCCATACCGGGAAAGTCCAGCATAACAGCCTCCCTACCAAGCTTTAGAAGATGGGTAGCGATAGGACGCATGGTATCAATCCCAGCCATCCAGCCATGCAGCAACAGGACCGGTTTACCCGATCCGATGCGTTCATAATTAATATTTATACCGTCGATGTTTATGTACAAGCGATTATCAGTCCCCTTTTCTGGATCTCATACGTTCCACCCATCCGGCAATGTTTTTTTGTTCACCCCGTTCAACGCCAAGAGCGCCGTCCGGTACATCCCTGGTAATTGTAGAGCCTGCGGCGGTAAAGGTGTCGCTTCCGAGTTTCAGCGGCGCTATAAGGTTTGTGTTACATCCGATAAAAGCCCTGTCGCCTATATGCGTTCTATGTTTTTTTATGCCGTCATAGTTTACAAATATAGCTCCGCATCCGATATTAACCTGGCTTCCCACATCTGCGTCGCCGATATATGAGAGATGCGGCGCTTTGCTGCCTAAACCCAAACTAGAGTTTTTGATTTCGACAAAATCACCGATTTTACAGTCATCCTCAATCTGTGTATGGGGTCTTAGATTGACAAACGGCCCAATTTTTACGTTGTTACCTATTACAGCCGTGTCGGCGACTACGTAGCGCAAAACGCATTCGTTTCCGATAACTGTGTCCTTAATGCTGCAACCCATATGTATTATTGTATTTTCTCCAATTAGTACTTTTCCCTCAATACATACATTTGGATAGATCACAGTCCCCTTACCAATCTTTACATCCGGACCAATATATGTATTATATGGGTCAACGAAGACGACGCCGTTTTGGGCGTGAAACGCATTAATTGGGAGACGCCTTGACTCGGATGCGATATCAGGTATATCCATAATAATTGTCCTTTCATTTAGGCGATTGACCGCACATATTCTATATTCAAAGTTACCGCCTTGTCAAGCAAGACGCGCTCTGAAATATATGTATGCGGAAAAAGTCCGTAAATTCTTCCGGGATTGAGGGGGGATTAGCAATGCGTTGGAATGGGCCGATTAGATATATTACAATATTTTTGGTGTACGCCATTAAATGCGGGAAAGCGGGGTTGCTATTGCGGCTGTTTTGCTCACTACCACGGCATAGATATATTAGCGTACAAGAAATTTATTAAGCAAAGCCTCAGCGATTGATTTAAGCGTTGGTTTTTTTCAGCAAAGAATAGATAAAGGCAACTTAACAGGATCAACTTAACGTGGCAATAATAAAGACCCCGTCTGACAGACACCAAACGGGGTTATATATAAGCTTAATCTCTATTCTTCTATGCTCTGGCCTAGCTTTATGTCTGCCGGACCATCATTGGATTCACGAATATATGCGGTATACGGTCCCCTTGAAAGGGGCGCGTCGTTAAAATATACCTTTGAAATTCCACGTCTGTTGCCATAAAGTTCAAACCAGCCATTGCTGTACATACGTGAGATTATGCCGATGTCCGATACTTTAAATTTAGTACTTTTACCGAGCCCCTTTAACAGGCAGCGCCTAAGCGTATAACGAACGGTTACAGCCAGTATACAGGCAATAATAAACACTATCAGCGGCAAGGCCGTAAACACCGACATAAGCGGCTCCCTAATACCTCGTATGCTTAGCAATACAAGCGCTATTCCCGCGATCAGCATTGACAGGGCGTCAGGAAGATAGCTGGTCAGCGTAAAATTGCGCCTACATTGGTCACAAGATGCTATTTGAACAGGCACCAGAAGGCCGCCCTTTGAAATATCGCTGCCGTTATCCGTGTTAGGGTGTTTATGACCTAGATCGGCAACGGCGTAACAGGTGCGCTTACGCTTTACGTCGTCGTTGCATAATAGGCAGTGGGAACTTTCCGCTGCGGAACGCACCAATTCTATCGGCATGAGTATAGCCGTATCGCGAAGCTCCCTTCCAGCCTTGACCTTATCCTCACGGGGAAGTTTATTTACCGGGCACTCATTGCACCCGGGCATGTTAAGAAGCCTGCAATCGTCTCCGCCCATTAGTGGGCAGTCTTCGTTTGTATATTTGTTTTCCACTTTGCCTCCTAATGACTAAAAAACACGCATAAGCTAAAAGGCGCTCATCTCCGGCATCTCGGTAAGTTCCAGTGGCTCAAGCTCGGTAAGGTCGGAGAACGACGGCCTATCTGGTTGGCCGGCAGCTTCCGCCGCTAGTGCCGCATAATCCTCATCGCTGTCAGAGAGAACACGCTCGGCATGAACCTGATGGTCTATTGCTACATTATCGTGTGCATTGCTTTCTACCTGTATATCAATGTTGCGATAGCGCTTTAGCCCGATTCCAGCTGGAATGAGCTTGCCGATTATTACATTTTCCTTCAGGCCTACCAGCGGGTCCACCTTCCCCTTCGTAGCGGCCTCGGTAAGAACACGGGTGGTTTCCTGGAATGACGCTGCGGACAGGAACGAGTCTGTAGCAAGCGCGGCCTTGGTAATGCCCATAAGCTTGCGCTTCGACTCGGCAGGCTGGCCGTCCGCCTCAATAACCCTGCTGTTCTCCTGTTCAAAGCGGAATATATCTATAAGCTCGCCTGGAAGCAGCTGGGTATCTCCAGCGTTGGTCACCTGAACCTTGCGCAGCATCTGCCTAATGATGATCTCAATATGCTTATCGGCTATTTCAACCCCCTGGTCGCGGTATACGCTCTGAACCTCTTTAAGCATATAGGACTGGACCTGATTAACTCCCTTAATGCTTAGTATCTCATGAGGGTTTACAGAGCCTTCGGTAAGCTCGTCTCCGGCCGCCACAAAATCCCCGTCGGCAACTTTAAGCTTTGAACCGAACGGTATAAGGTATTTTTCGGTTTCACCCTCGTTTGTTATTACTGCCTCGGTCTTCTTGCCGGTCTGTATGTGTACGGTGCCGGCAATCTGGGATATTACAGCCAGGCCCTTTGGCTTTCTTGCCTCAAATATTTCCTCAACGCGGGGGAGACCCTGAGTTATATCGTCCGCGGACGCGACGCCGCCCGTGTGGAACGTACGCATCGTCAGCTGCGTTCCAGGCTCTCCGATCGCCTGCGCGGCTATTATTCCAACGGCTTCGCCAATGTTTACAGGGTGGCCGGTAGCCAAGTTAACGCCATAGCATTTCGCGCATACGCCGTGCTCGCTTCTGCATGTGAATACAGTGCGGCAGACAACGCTTTCAACGCCGGCCGATATTATTGTATTGCGCAGCTCATAGGTGATGAGCTCATTTGCTCCAATTAGTAGTTCGCCGGTTTCGGGGTGATGGACCGGTTCGGCTGTATAACGGCCAAGAATTCTGTCGCCTAGGGGTTCGATAACCCTATCGCCATCCTTTATCGCCTCCACGCGTATTCCCTTAATGCTGTCATTTCTAAGTTTAAAGCAGTCGTCCTCGCGTATGATTACATCCTGAGAGACATCGACAAGCCGCCTGGTAAGATAGCCGGAGTCAGCGGTTCTGAGGGCGGTATCGGCAAGGCCTTTTCTCGCTCCGTGGGAAGAAACGAAAAACTCAAGAACCGTAAGGCCTTCCCTAAAATTGGAGCGAATTGGAACCTCAATTATCTGACCGCTGGGATCAGCCATCAGTCCACGCATGCCTGCAAGCTGACGTATCTGGTTGGTACTTCCGCGGGCACCGGAGTTTGCCATCATGTAAATCGGGTTCCACTCGTCAAGGCTGTTCATCAGGGCATCGGTTACGTTCTTAGTAGCCTGCTCCCATATCTTAATGATGTGCTCACGGCGTTCCTTTGCAGTGATCACACCCATCATATACATATCCTCAATTTCTATGACCCTGTCTTCCGCATCGGCGAGCATCCGCTTTTTCTGCTCGGGTACGATTATGTCCCTATATCCTACGGTTATTCCCCCTTTTGTGGAATATTTAAACCCTAGGCTCTTAATATTATCGAGCATATTCGATGTAGAGGTAGCTCCGTGTCTGCGATAGCAGCAGTCGACTATAGACGCTAGCGTCTTCTTGGTTACCTTTTCATCTATCTCAAGCTTGAACGCGCTTTCAGGCTGTGACCTGTCGACAAATCCCAAATCCTGAGGGATAGCTCCGTTGAATATAAGCCTGCCCACAGAGGTATTTATGACCTTGCTGCGGATTTCACCGTCGATTTCCCTCTGAATGCGCACTTTTATCTTAGCGTGAAGCGTTACGTCGCCGCTTTGATATGCCATAAGCGCTTCGTCCTCCGAGGAAAACGCCTTGCCTTCGCCCTTATCGCCGTCGCGCTGAAGGGTAAGGTAATAACATCCCATTACCATATCCTGCGTTGGGCTTACCACGGGTTTGCCATCCTGGGGTTTAAGTATGTTGTTTGAGGCTAGCATTAAGAAGCGCGCCTCAGCCTGAGCCTCAACGGATAGCGGTACGTGTACGGCCATTTGGTCGCCGTCAAAATCAGCGTTATATGCGGGACATACCAAGGGGTGAAGCTTAAGCGCCCTGCCTTCAACCAGCACGGGCTCAAATGCCTGTATACCAAGCCGATGCAGAGTCGGAGCACGGTTCAGAAGCACCGGATGATCCTTTATAACCTCTTCCAATGCATCCCATACTTCCTTGCTTACGCGTTCTATCTTGCGTTTTGCGCTCTTTATATTGGTCTGGGGATCGTTCTCCACCAGCTTTTTCATTACAAACGGCTTAAACAGTTCAAGGGCCATCTCCTTGGGCAATCCGCATTGATACATCTTCAATTCCGGTCCAACTACAATTACGGAACGGCCTGAGTAGTCTACGCGCTTTCCAAGGAGGTTCTGCCGGAAGCGCCCCTGCTTTCCGCGCAAAAGCTCTGAAAGGGACTTTAGCGGCCGGTTGTTTGCACCTGTAACCGCGCGGGTACGCTTGCCGTTGTCTATAAGCGCGTCAACAGCTTCCTGGAGCATACGCTTTTCGTTTCTTACAACGATGTCCGGCGCATGGATTTCAAGTAGCTTCTTAAGCCTGTTATTGCGGCTGATCACGCGGCGGTATAGGTCGTTAAGATCGCTTGCGGCGAACCTTCCGCCGTCAAGCTGAACCATTGGACGCAGATCGGGAGGAATAACGGGAATTATGTCCAGTATCATCCATTCCGGCTTATTGCCGCTCTTAATAAATGCCTCAACCACCTCAAGGCGCTTAACTGCGTTAGCGCGTTTTTGGCTCTGAGCGGAAGCTTTGCTGATCTCAGCGCGAAGGTCTTCGGCCAGTTTGTGAAGGTCGAGTTTCTGAAGCAGCTCCTTAATCGCCTCTGCGCCCATACCAACGCGGAACCGTTTTGGCGCTACACGGGCGGCCTCGCGGCGGTATTCCATCTCAGTCATGAGCTTTTTATGCGGTATATCGGTATCGCCGGGATCAAGTACCACATATTTTGCAAAATATATGACCTGTTCAAGCGATTTTGGGGACATATCCAAAAGCATCTTCATTCTGCTCGGGGTTCCGCGGAAATACCAGATATGCGAAACAGGAGCAGCAAGCTGGATGTGGCCCATCCGCTCACGGCGGACCTTGGATTTTGTCACCTCAACTCCGCATTTGTCGCAGATAACGCCCTTATGCTGTATACGTTTATAGCGTCCGCAGTGGCATTCCCAGTCCTTGGTTGGTCCGAATATGCGTTCGCAGAACAGTCCATCCTTCTCGGGCTTGAGCGTTCTATAGTTTATTGTTTCAGGCTTTTTAACCTCACCGTGTGACCATTCAATTATTTTTTCAGGTGATGCAAGGCCTATTTGTATAGCATCAAAATTAGTAAGCTCGAACAAAGCGTTTCTCTCCCTTCAGCAGTATGCGTTTGGCTTATTCTCCGTCAAGGTTTTCATCCGATTCATCGTTTCCTATGATAAAATCATCTCCAAATTCAAACTGTGAGGAGGAGTGGGTTTCATCATCCGCCAGGCCCTCGTCATCATCCTCAAGGTTGTCTTCAAATTCATCGTCCTCGAACTCATCAAACTCTGAAAAACCTCCAAACTTAGCAGGAAGTATATCCTCGGCCTTATCCAGATCTGGCAGTTCCGTTTTAAACGCTACGGGTTCTTCCGCCTCCATCATATCATCAATTTCGATTTCCTCACGGGTGTCAGTAAGAACCTTTATATCAAGCGCAAGCGATTGAAGCTCCCTAATCAGAACCTTAAACGATTCGGGTACGCCAGGCTCCGGTACGTTTTCACCTTTAACGATGGCTTCGTAGGTTTTTACACGGCCGATCACATCATCGCTCTTTACCGTCAAAATTTCCTGCAACGTATTGGCGGCGCCATAAGCCTCCAAAGCCCACACCTCCATCTCGCCAAAGCGCTGGCCTCCGAACTGCGCCTTTCCGCCAAGGGGCTGCTGAGTTACCAGCGAGTACGGTCCGGTACTTCTGGCATGGATCTTGTCATCTACTAGGTGGGCAAGCTTTAAGTAGTACATATACCCCACGGAAACGCGATTCTCAAACCGTTCGCCCGTTCTGCCGTCGTACAGATACGTTTTGCCGTCTTCGTCGCATCCTGCCGCCCTTAGGCAATTGGCTATATCCTTTTCCGTGGCGCCGTCGAAAACCGGCGTTGCAATATGCCATCCACGCTCCTTTGCGGCGCGACCTAAATGAAGCTCCAGCACCTGCCCTATGTTCATACGCGACGGTACTCCCAGCGGGTTTAGAACGATTTGAAGCGGAGTTCCGTCCGGCAGGAACGGCATGTCTTCCGGAGGAAGGATACGAGATATAACGCCCTTGTTTCCGTGGCGGCCGGCCATCTTGTCGCCGACAGAGATCTTGCGTTTTTGTGCAATATAAACGCGCACAAGCTCATTTACCCCTGGTGACAGTTCATCCTTGTTTTCGCGGGTAAATACCTTAACGTCAACGACAATTCCGTCTTCCCCATGGGGGACCCTTAGCGACGTATCCCTTACTTCGCGGGCCTTTTCACCAAAGATTGCACGCAGCAGCTTTTCTTCGGCCGTAAGCTCAGTTTCGCCCTTTGGCGTCACCTTTCCAACGAGGATATCGCCAGTATGCACTTCGGCGCCAATGCGGATAATTCCACGTTCGTCAAGATCCTTCAGCGCGTCATCGCCGATATTTGGAATGTCGCGCGTTATTTCCTCCTGGCCAAGCTTGGTATCCCTGGCCTCAAGCTCGTGTTTTTCTATATGTATTGATGTAAATATGTCGTTTCGAACCAGCTCTTCGCTGATGAGTACGGCATCCTCGTAGTTATAGCCTTCCCAGGGCATAAATCCAATCAGTATATTCCTGCCCAGGGCAATTTCGCCCTGCTCGGTGGAGGTTCCATCGGCAATAACTTCGCCTTTAGCGACCCTGTCGCCTTCAGAAACGATGGGACGCTGGTTTATGCAGGTCCCTTGATTGGAACGCCTGAACTTTATTAGCCGGTACTCATGCTCTCTTCCAGCATCATCGGTTATAATAATATTTCTGGCGCTTACGCGCTTAACCGTTCCGCTTTCATTTGCGAGGACGACCACGCCCGAATCATGGGCCGCCTTATATTCCATGCCGGTTCCTACAATAGGAGCCTCAGGCTTTAGCAGCGGAACCGCCTGCCTCTGCATGTTGGAACCCATCAGGGCTCTGTTAGCGTCGTCATTTTCCAGGAAGGGTATCATTGCCGTAGCAACCGATATGAGCTGCTTTGGCGATACGTCCATATAATGCACCTCAGAACTAGGTACCTCGATTATCTGATCGCGGTATCTGGCTACAACGCGGTCCTTGGCGAACCAGGACGTACCATCCTCATTTACTATCAGAGGCTCGTTAGCCTGAGCTACTATGCAGTCCTCCTCCTCATCGGCCGTCAAGTACACTACGTCGTCAAGGATTCGCTTATCCTTTGCGTCAACAATTCGGTAAGGCGACTCAATAAAGCCATACTCGTTTATACGGGCATAGGTTGACAGAGAGTTGATCAGGCCGATATTGGGCCCTTCCGGCGTTTCTATCGGGCACATACGTCCATAGTGGGAATAGTGAACGTCACGCACCTCAAAGGTTGCTCGGTCACGATTAAGGCCGCCCTGTCCCAGGGCGCTAAGACGGCGCTTGTGGGTGAGTTCGGCAAGAGGGTTGGTCTGGTCCATGAACTGTGATAGCTGGGACGAGCCAAAAAACTCCTTTATTGAGGCGGCGACGGGTCTGGGATTGATGAGGTTGCCGGGAGTGGCGGAATCCATATCCTGCACCGACATACGCTCCTTTACCGTGCGCTCAAGCCGCGTAAGGCCGATTCTAATATGATTTTGAAGCAGTTCGCCGACGGATCTGATCCGCCTGTTACCTAGGTGGTCTATATCGTCGGCCTTGCCTATGCCGTAATTCATACCGATCAGATAGCTAACAGACGCCACCATATCGTCAGCTACAATGTGGCGGGGTATAAGTTCGTTTACGTTCGCCTTGATATGGGCCTTAAGGGCGTCGGTGTCCATGTCCTTAGCTGATGACAGCAGATCCATAAGGGTGGGGTAGTGCACCTTTTCATTTATTCCAGCTTCGGCTGGGTCAAAGGGGAGATGGCCCGCTGCGTCAATGAACCAGTTTCCAACAACGCGGATGCGCTTATCTTCTGCATATACATATATACCCCGGACTCCTGCGCTTTCGATGCTAACCGCGGTGTCGCGGCTGATCTCTGCGCCTTCCTCAACCAGGATTTCGCCGGTGTTCGGGTCAATTACAAGCTCGGCTGCTATTCGCCCTGCGATCCTGGCGGACAAGCATAACTTTTTGTTAAACTTATATCTGCCGACCCGGGCCAAATCATAGCGCTTATCAAAGAAAAGCGTTTTCATTAGGTTTCGGGCGCTTTCGCTCGTAGGCGGTTCTCCTGGCCTTTGCCTTTTATAAATCTCTATAAGTCCGTCTTCCTCAGACTTAGCGGTATCCTTTTCCAAAGTGTTAAGAAGCCGTTCCTCTTCTCCCAGAAGCTCGACAATCTGTGCGTCGGTTCCATATCCTATAGCACGTAGCAAGGTGGTTATAAACAGCTTTCGTTGGCGATCAATTTTAACATACAATATTTCATTGCTGTCGGTTTCGTATTCGAGCCACGCACCCCTGTTGGGAATGATCTGGGCGGAAAACAGGCGTTTCCCCACCTTATCAATGGCCATGTCGTAGTATGCGCCAGGCGAACGGACCAACTGGCTTACGATTACTCGTTCGGCCCCGTTGTATATAAATGTCCCCTGCTCGGTCATAAGCGGGAAATCGCCCATGAACACGTCTTTTTCGTCAATGAGCGCGCCCGTTTCCCTGTTGATAAGGCGGACGTGTACCCTCAGCGGCGCAGAATAGGTAACATCCCGGTTCTTGCATTCTTCAACGCTGTATTTTGGGTTGTCAGCGTCTATCTTGTAGCCTACAAACTCCAAAAGCAGCTTGGCTGCGTGGTCGGTAATAGGTGAGGCGTCCCTTAGCGCCTCCATAAGATCCTCGTTTACAAACCTCCTGTATGAGTTCTTTTGTACCTCAATCAGGTCGGGCATGTCGAGAACTTCGGATATCTGGGAAAAGCTCATCCTCGTTCGTCTACCCAACTGCACCTCATGCACCATCGCGTTCACTCCTAACTGATGTTTGTGGTTTTCACCATGTCAAAGCTTTTTTGCGTACAAGCGCACCGTCTACACAGTCTTCAGACCAATGCTGAATTATATACATTACAAAAAATGCGACTGCGACGAGGCGCCTAATATACCGCTGCGTCAGACATTACCTGAACAGGAAGGCATTACCTTACCTGAAAGTAATACCCAGTTTGCTTATTTTCTATACTTCCAGGCAAATATAATGGTACAAAAACGCATAACACGCGCAGTATACCAATGCTGATGCAGTATAATATTTTATCATCGCATGTCAACAGTGTCAACGCAATATAGGGACTTAGCGATTAATATATTTGTATAATAGAATATAAGTATATCAAGGCTTAATTCCTCCCCTAAAAAGAACCGGCGATAGGGCATTTTAAATCGCTGTTTTTATGTCCGTAGAAGCTAAGGTTTGCAGGATTTAACCAATGGTAATACACAAAAGCCATAGCGCTTGTTATGAGTGATAATCCCAATAAAATCAACGGATGCGGTTCTGCTTGATGATATTTTTTTTATCATACTTATTGTTATAATTAAATCATTAGCATTTACCTATATTCTAATAGAGGTAGTTTGATACAATGAGAGTTGCCCTTGTTTCCGCTCACGTTATTAACAATGATGTTTGCTACAATTTAAGTCAAATTATTAAGTACATGCAGTTGGCCAGGGATCGGAATGCCAACCTGGTTGCTTTGGAGAAACCTTCCTTTAAGGGTTTAATTCTATGACTTGGAATTATGAAGAGGATAGGCGGGTCGCTATAAGCTTAGAATCCGACAATCTTCAAATCAATATGCGACAAAAAGAATAGTAATTGATTTACTTTTTGGCTTTATTGAACTCATGGGTGTTTCAGTATTTATTCATCGTGCGCGCTAATTTAGGATGGAGAGTTACTACATTTTATTTATGTATAATTTTAAATTATGATTCCTAACAGCTTATTTGTTAAAAGCGGCGATCGATCATCACCGCTTTATGGTATTATTCACTTATTATTTCATTTATCCAGCACTGGTCGCTATCAAGTTTAAGTGAAAGGATCCTTCCGGCGTCATCGGGCGATTTTGCCTGATGATATTTCAGGAGAATTTTGTTCGGGCCCAGCTTTGCTAATATCTCGAGTTTGCCGGTCTCATGCGACATTACATATTTAAACCTCTTTGCATGTCCATTAAGCATGGCTTTTGCGCTTTCAACAATATCGATAGCGCTTAACAAAGGGACCTGAAAGCGTTCCTTTACCCCTAGTACAGGCCTGCACTGAAACACGTAATAAGGCACCACGCCAAACCTTGTAAGGCAATTCATAAGCTCTGAAAGCGTTTCTGGTTCGTCATTGACACCGCGAAGAAGGACAGTCTGATTGCTTATTACAACGCCACAATCGCGCAAGGCTTTGACGGCTCGGTTTGCCTCCTCGGTAAATTCATGGGGATGGTTAAACTGGGTTACAATATATAGCTGTTTTTTTTCAGTATGCTTCTTCAATATCTTGAGAAGCTCCTGATCCCCATAAATTCTTGAGGGCATAACAACTGGGATTCGCGTACCAAACCTTATAAGATTGAGGTGCTCCATTGCAGTTAAATCGGACAGCATCTGGTCGATAATCCAATTACTGTTGAGCAGGGAGTCCCCTCCTGATAACAATACGTTGTCAATACATTTTGCTTTTCTAATATATTCAGATATATTAGAAAGCATTTTAGCGGTTTCTTCATCAGATATGCCTACCATACGCTTCCTGAAGCAGTGCCTGCAATACATGGCGCAAAGATTTGTGGAAAGTACCATTGCGGTCTTGCTGTACTTGTGCTGAAGTCCGTTCATAACCGTGTTGCTGGTCTCGCCGCTTGTATCCATACGCCCTGATGAGTCTGCCTCAAGAGCGGCAGGTATACACATTTTTCTGATTGGATCCTGTGGATCGTCCTTATCTATCAAATCAAGATAGTAAAGAGGTATTGACATTGGATATGTTGATGATACTTGTTTTACAGCGGAAAACTCCTCGTCTGACATGGGAATATACATGCGTAATTCTTCTGCTGTTGTGATATTGTGTTTTAATTCCTGTCTCCAATCCATGGAAATGTTCCTCCTTTCTTAAATACCTGAATAATAGTATACCATAATAATAGGTATAATGGTAAGCTGAGGCGATCAATATCGTTGCTCAGAGTTTTATGACACATACCAACATGCATTTTCAGGATATAAATTTGATAAAATGCCGTTACTTCCATTAATTTAATAAAAGCCGTTTACAAAGGGCATTTATACTGTTAAAATATTATGTGGCGTTTTATAAGCCGTTTGTTAACTTATGCTAAATTATCCTATATAGGGGGAACGTTTTAAATGAAATCTTATACTGCGAAGGAAATCCGCAATATTGGCCTGTTTGGGCATGGCGGAGAGGGCAAGACAACGCTTACAGAAGCTATGCTTTACAATGCAGGGCTTCTGGATCGCATGGGACGCGTGGAGGATGGAACTACCACGACGGACTATGATCCGGAGGAGGTCAAGCGCACGGTTTCGATAAGCATGGCCGTAGCGCCTTATGAATGGAAGAATACCAAGATAAATATTATTGACACCCCCGGCGGCTTTGATTTTTACGGGGAGGTGGTTGAAGGTAAGGCGCTCGCCGACTCTTCGCTGATAGTTGTCGGAGCGGTTTCAGGTCCAGTGGTTGGTACTGAAAAGGCAATGGCCATGTGCAAAAAGTCCGACAAGCCAAGGATGATAGTAATAAATCAAATGGACAGGGAAAACGCCAATTTTGACAAGGTAATGGACGCCCTAATAGAAAAGTTTGGCCCGTCGGTTGTGCCGATTCAGCTTCCGATCATGGAAGGCGGAGCGTTTAAGGGCTATGTCGACCTCACTACGATGACGGCTAATATGTTTGATGGAAAGGGCGTTAAAGCAGTTGCTATACCCGGCGCCCTGGAAGCGCGCGCAGAGGAGCTGAGGGAAGCGCTTACCGAGGCGGCTGCAGAGAGCGACGAAGAACTAATGATGAAATACTTTGACGAGGGTACCCTAAGCCAGGATGAAATTATAGCGGGCTTATGCGCGGGCGTGAGGGAAGGAATTGTCACGCCTGTGTGCTGCTGTGCGGCTCAGCCCAATATTGGCGTTATAACCCTTATGGATAACCTTATACATTATATGCCCACAGCGGATACTGCTAAGCCACGCGCTTCGGTAAGCGCGAAAACAGGCGAGCCGTGCGACCTGACCCAAGGCAAATTTGCGGCCCAGATAATGAAAACGGTTGCAGATCCGTTCGTAGGAAAGATTTCACTTATGAGAGTATATTCAGGTACGCTTTCCACCTCCGTAGCCCCTTATAATTCCAATGCCGAAAAGAGTGAAAAGCCAGGCACTGTTTATATGATGCGAGGCAAGAACCTGATAACTGTGGACAAGGTTGAGGCAGGGGACGTCGGCGCAATGGCAAAGCTGCAGTTTACAAACACCGGCGATACGTTATGCGATAGCTCCGCGCCAATCGTATTTACCGAGCTTGAGTTCTCAAAGCCCTGTATATTCCAGGCTGTAACTGCCAAGAAGCAGGGCGAGGAGGATAAGATAATTTCCGGACTTAACAGGCTAAAAGAGGAGGATCCGACGATAACCCTGGAAAAGAACGCTGAAACGGGCGACGTCCTCCTTTGCGGATTGGGTAAGGCCCATATTGAGGTAACTTGCGCGAAACTAAAGAACAAGTTTAAAGTTGAGGCGCAGCTCAACGATCCTAAGGTTCCATATCGTGAGACAATACGCTCTATGGCGGAAGCCGAAGGAAAGCATAAGAAACAATCCGGAGGAGCGGGGCAGTTTGGTGTAGTACAGATGCGGTTTGAGCCGCTTCCTGAGGGTGATTTCGAGTTTGTAAACGCTATCGTTGGCGGCGTTGTGCCAAAGGAATTTATACCAGCCGTTGAAAAAGGGTTGAAGGAGGCAATGCAGCGCGGAGTTCTTGCGGGATATCCGATGAAGGGCGTTAAGGCTACGCTTTATGATGGTAAATACCATCCAGTCGATTCCAAGGAAGTCGCGTTTAAATCCGCTGCCAGGCTTTCTTATAAGGCGGCTTGCGCCAAGGCCAGCCCAGTATTGACTGAGCCGATCTACCGCTATGACGTTCTCGTACCGGACGAATACATGGGAGATATCATGGGGGACATGAACCGGCGCCGCGGACGCGTAATCGGAACGAATCCAACGTCGGAGGGCACAGAGGTAATAGCCGAGGCTCCGCTTTCAGAGATGTTTAACTACGCAACAGACCTTCGTTCCATGACGCAGGCCCGTGGTTCCTTTAAGATGGAGTTTGTGCGCTATGAGGACGTTCCCGCAAACATAGCCCAGAAGATAATAGAGCAGGCTAAGAAGGATGAGGAAGACGACGAGTAAGAAATTACTTGCTATATAAAGGAAAACTAAAGCCCTGCAGGCCTTGCCCGCGGGGCTTTTTAAAGCTTGTTTAAAATAAGGGGACTATTTTTCACTGGTTGAATTGTGTAAATAATTAAGTCTATATTGTTCAAGAGATACTGGTGACATCCCTTGACCCAGTCCGCAGAATGTGCAGCGCTTGTTTACAAATACATGTACGTCAAGAGAGTATGCCTTGCAATAGGTGCAGCGCGTTTTATGCCCGCTTGCGGAGTATGGTTCATACGTTTTACTGTATGAGCCGCTGTGCGTGTGCTGATGGGTACATACCTCCATGCCGCGCCTGTCCTGCGTACGCACGCCCATAGAGGAGCTGTAATAATGGTTCATTATGCTGCTGGCGTTTTCTACATGGTCAAGTCCCGCAATATGGCCGATTTCATGGGCTAGCACCTTGTTTACTATCGTATGCATATGTTCAGGTATTCTCAGTTAACGGCAGTAACCACATAACAAAGTGGCGAATGACAATTTTACATAACAACAGATCTCCTACTAAAGGGGACCCAGCCGGCGTTGTGGTATCCAGTGTTATAAGGTTTGGACTGGTAGTACTCAGTGACATCGTTATATAGCTGCTGCCCCATAAGGCTAGGGCGCTTGAAAGATTTTCATTATAACCATAATCGGAGAATAAAGGTCCATAAGTATATGTAATGTTTTTGCTCCCAATGTGATCCCAGCCGCTTACAGTCCATCCCGTTGTGGAATCGGTAGAGAATGTCTGTATGCTCAATGATTTCACAACGGGAACAAAACAAACTACCAACAAAAACGCTACTGCTAGCGATATTATCCTTTGTTTAATCATTGCTATTTACCTCCAGCCGGACGGCATTGAAGATCTAATCTGTTCGTAAAGCTCGTCTTCACCTATCATCCTCATCCACGCTTTGGCTGATGTGGACTCAAAACTCTTTTTGACCAACTCACTTTCGGAATTTACATACGCTCGAACGAACTCATCGCAAGCCGCTTTAAACGCTTCCCCCTTTTGCCCCCTGTATTGCAGGGCCTTAGTAAGGCTTTCGTCTGAAAGCTTGAGGAGCTCTACTCTTTCTAAAGATTCATGAACCGCAAAGCTGTCCCCCACTTTGAGCGCGATGGAGAACGGGTCGCCGCTAAGATAGTCAAACGCGCTGTAAAA
>URFJ01000008.1 GCA_900547135.1 uncultured Eubacteriales bacterium
CCTGATATTGATATGCATAGTGCTGATAAACATAGCAAGAAAGCGCACATTTTTAGGAGAAAACGTGAAGCCGCTGCTGGCGGCGGGGATAATCATCATAGCGGCGGCCGTGCTTTTGCCGGTAATCAACGGCAAGGTCATTCCCGCGATCGTAAACGCGGCGTCGGACAATAATCTCGGCGTTGGCGTAAACCTGCAGGCTTCTCCTACGATTGTACATGGCGCGGCATTGTTTATGGCGGCGTATGTGTTTAAAGTGGGAACCGAAATTAAAAAACGCAGCACAGCCGAAGAGGAAAAGCTAACTCTTGATTAAATTTATGTACATAAATTAGGGAGGCCGACAGGCTTACCTTTATTTATGGCTTCCGCCAATCTGATTTTTACAAAATAAATTAATTTATAACGTAAATTGATTAATACCGGCAAAAATGATAAAATAAATTAATCAGGATAATATTCCTGATCAAAACGCATATTCTTATTGCTATTTAAAGTTTAACGAACTGCAAAGGAGCTGTCAAAATGATCACATTTAAGATTCTGTCAAAGCCCGTCGGACGGATACTGGCCGTATTATTGGCGCTGGTCTGCTGCTTAATTTTAGCTGACGCGGTTAAGGACACGGTAAACGTATGCAGCGGACGCATAGAGATTGAGCTAACCTATGAAAAGCCCTTCCGAAAATACATATTGCTCAATGGCGAGCATGGGGTAGAACACGATTATTATATACCTCAGGATACCATTTCACTGGTTGCACCCAGTGAGAATGAAATAGCGCCGTCGGCGCGCACCGGGATTTTGGCGATATATTTTGTCAGGGTGCTGCCCGTGGCGGCGTGTCTGGTAATGATACTGTTTGTATTGATAAACATAGCGGCAAAGCGTACGTTTGCGCGCCAAAACATCGCGCTGCTGCTGATTTGCGGAATCATCATGCTTCTGGCGATTCCCGCACAGGTATTCGTTGACGAAACGGTATCCAACATCGTGGATTCCGTGTCCGACAATTATCTTAGAGTATACTCGAATCCGCTGTCCGCCCCGCACGCGGCATATGGGCTTGCTTTGGCGCTGGCAGCTTACATATTTAAGGCGGGAGCCAGCGCTGAAAAGGAAAACGCGCCTAAGCAGCTGGAGAGTAATTAACGGTCATAGGCGCTTTTACAAAAGGTCCCCTTTGGTGGGGCTCGGGGCAAAGCCCATGCAACCAAGGGCTTTTGCGGGTTGAACACGCTTAGCGTGAACTAGCGCTGAGCGACGCCAGGGTAAATATATTTTAACTCCCCATTGACGCGCGGTAAACGGGATGATAAAATTTTATGGTCTAAAATATCTTCCGCCTAAGACAGCAGGTGCCACAGCGGCTCAATATCCTGCCGAGGTTGATGCAATAGCTGAATTTGTTTTGTTATGCATTATCCCTCGTCCGGCGGCGAGGGAATTTTAGTTTATTAACCTGAAGGAGGTGAAACCATGGCAAATATCAAGATCATTGAGCTAAAGGCCCGGCGGGTTGCCGAGATCGCTGAAAAGATCAAGAGCGCACAGTCCGTGGTTATCTTCGACTACCGCGGCCTTACGGTCGAGGAGGACACAAATCTGCGCAACGAAATGCGCAAGGCCGGCGTAGAATACGTCGTAATCAAGAACTCCATCGTAGAGCGCGCCGCTCAGGCTGCCGGCATTGACGAGGCCATTAACGAAATGCTCAAGGGGCCGTCAGCATTTGCGTTTGGCTATGAGGATCCGGTGGCTCCCGCAAAGGTTCTGAAGGATAACGTAAAGAAGCTCAAAAAATGCACGATCAAGGGCGGCGTTATCAACGGCTCGGTTTCAAACGCAAAAGCTATTGACACCCTGGCCGAACTCCCGCCAAAAGAAGTTCTGCTCTCAAGGATGCTTGGCAGCCTTATGTCCCCCATCTCGGGCCTTGCCCGCGCTCTCAACGCGCTTGCTGAAAAGATGGGCGGAGGCGCCGCTACACAGGAGCCGGAAGCTGCTGCCGAATAACAGTCTGCGCAAATGCCGGATAGGAAATTAAATTATCAGATTCAGGAGGAAATAAAAATGATAAATATTGAACAGTTTATTGCGGATATCAAGGGAATGACCGTCCTTGAGCTGGCGGATCTCGTAAAGGCCATAGAGGATGAGTTCGGCGTATCAGCGGCCGCTCCGACCATGGTAATGGGCCCCGCGGCGGCGGCAGCTGAGGAAGTTGAAGAAAAGACCGAATTCGACGTAATCCTCAAGTCGGCGGGCGACAAGAAGATCAACGTAATCAAGGAAGTTCGCGGCCTGCTCGGACTGGGCCTCAAAGAGGCCAAGGAGCTGGTTGACGGCGCGCCCAGCACTCTGAAGGAAGGCGTATCAAAGGAAGACGCTGAGAAAATCGCGGAAGCTTTCAAGGCAGCCGGCGCGGAGTGCGAGATCAAATAATCAATCCCAATTTGGAAAGGGAGGCCTGGCCTCCCTTTTACCGCTCCACCTCCAATAGCTTAAAACGGCTAATGCGCATATCTAAGATTTTTCGAGTTTTTATGAATACAAATAACGCCCCGCACAATATTTACTTACGTTCATTTCATGAAATCAGCTAATTGTCGCTTCATCGTTAGCCGTATATTATAATTGAAATAAATGAAACATAGTATTCAGACCTAAATTACAATGGTAATCTTGACGATGACATTTCAGAATGATATTGTTATAAAGTGTCCCTAAAAAACGACACAACTTTTTAGGAGGATTGTATGAAAAAAGCGAGTGTACTTTTCGTTGTATTGATGGCGGTACTGATGGTTTTCAACCTTACGGGATGCAGTAAACTTACCGCTGAAGAGATGATAGCAAAGGCGAACGACAGCGTTAACGCCGCGTCCAGCATGGATGTAAAGATGACCATAGGCATAAACATGCAGGTTAACGGAGCCGACCAGCCGATAGACACGGTAATTGAAGCAAGCGCGTTTACGGACCCGCTGAAGGTTAAGGCGATAACAAAGTTGGGCGAGCCAACATTGACTACTGAAACCTATGCCGAGATGGAAGGCGATAAAATAATCGTATATGCCGGCATGGCTGGCGAGTGGGTAAGACAGGAGATGAGCCTTGAAGAGTTCAACGCCGATGCTTCGAGCAATTTCCAGCAAGACGCACAGCTGTTTCTTGGAAGCATGCGGAGCTTTGAAGCCGCTGAAGAGCCGGAAACCCTGAACGGCGTTGAAACCGTGAAGATTACCGGCAAGATAACAGGCGATGATATTAAAAAGGTAATGGAAACGTCCGGCTCCCTTGATGGCATGGACGAGATGGCGGGCGGCGACGATGCGTTCGATTCGCTCACGAGTGATATATACAAAGACATGAAGGATATCCCTGTAACGGTTTGGCTGGACCAGAAGACTTACGCCATCGTCAGGATTGAGATGGACATGACCGAATGCATTGCGGCGATATACACGACTATTTTTGGCAGCATGGGCATTACCGAGGATATGATAAAGGTTAACAGCGCTGTATTTAAGATGGACATAAGCAATTTAAACAGCGCAACCGAGTTTGAAATTCCGGAAGCAGCCAAAAACGCTAAATAACAATGCTGTTTTGGCCGCACATGTCGGATGTGCCTCCGGCGGCTTAGAACCTTTTTTGCAAAAAAGGTTCTAAGAACTCCAAAAAAGGCAAGGGGAATAAAAAACTTTGGATGGCACCTTAAGGTTTAACGATTCAGAACCAAAACAATAAAAGTCAAACGAAGTTTTTCGGGATTCCAAAGGGGACTTTTTACAAAAAGTCTCCTTTGGCGGGGTGTGGGGTGGAGCCCCACGTAACCGAGCCCCACGTAACCGAGGGCAATGTTTGGCGGGGCATGGGGCAAAAGCCCCGTGCAGCCGGCCTGACAGCCGCGTTCGAGTACCACTTAGCCATAAGATTGATTCATGGAGGATAATTCAAATGACAACTATAAAAAGAGCCGTATCGTTCGTGTTTGCGGCCCTGTTCATAATCACAGCTTCGGCTGTTCGCTGTTCTTAACGGAGCATAAGATAACTAAGGATGGCTTTTCAATAACCGTTGACGAGAATTTTTATGAGTCTGAATTCATCAACTTTACTTATTATTACGAAAGCCAAAGGGTGCTTATGGGAGTGCTTAAGGAGGAGTTCGACATCCTTAAAAACATCGGCATGGATGAGAATACCACACTGGCCGAATATGCTGAAGTGATAGCTAATGGCTCGGAATCCGAAAACCAGTCCGAAATCCTAAGCTATGACAACGGGAAGTACCTGTACATTACGTACGAGGCGTCAGTTAACGGAAAGACCTATTTCTACGTTTCAACAATGCATAAAGGGCCCGACGCTTTCTGGATGTGCAGCTTTGCCTGCGACATGAAGAATAAGGAGCTTTATGAAAACAAGTTCCTGGGCTGGGCTAACACAATCGAACTTTAAGGCGTTTGCCCTCCGGCAGGCTTTTTAACGGCTGAGATTGACAAGCGGCGTTTAGCGCCATGCCCGATCCCACTGCGGGAGTCCCAAAGGCTGGTTCTGGCATAGGACGCGTTAGCACTCTGAAAAAACGCAATAATGACGCCTTTAAACGGCTTAAAAGCCATCTAAAGGCGTCATTTTTATTTTCCGAGCCAATTCCTTGAAAAAAGCAGGCCCATTTTCTACGCTTTGCCAAAAGTCCGGTCAATACAGCGTGTTTTGCTGGCGTCGTCATTTGCCCACACAGAACTTGGAGAATATCCTGTCAATTACCGCGGCGTCCGGCTCGCTTCCGGTTATAGACCCAAGCTCATGAAGCGCCAGGCGTACATCCGTGGCCGCGCATTCCGCGTCAGGCGCTTCAATGGCGGATTCGACGTACCTTCCTGCAGCGCGCACCGCCTGAATATGCCTTTGATTGGTTATGCACGCGCTTTCCATGTCCGGCGCTAAAAGCCCCGCGATCATGGCCTTAAGCCCGCTTAGGCCCGCCCCGCTGTCCGCGCTTACGGAGCATACGTCAAGACCGGTGCGCTGCGAAAGGTCATCCGCGCTGATAAGCTGGGGAAGATCCGACTTACACAGCACCGCCAGCCGCGCAAAATCCGATGTTTTTTGTATCAGCGCGTCGTCAGCTTTGCTCCAGCCTTCCGCGCCGTCAAAGGCGAGCAATACGAGGTCTGCGCCTTTCATCGCGTTCCATGCCCTTTCAATGCCCATCAGCTCTACAGGATCGTCAGCTTCATGCAGGCCAGCCGTATCCATAAGCCTGACCGGAATGCCGTCTATAACGCACTGCTCCTCGATCAGGTCGCGCGTGGTGCCGGCATACGGGGTAACTATCGCCCGCTGGCTTCCAATAAGCGCGTTTAAAAGCGATGACTTGCCCGCGTTTGGCCTTCCCGCTATAACGACCAGGGCGCCTTCCCTGAGCACATGCGAGCGCAGGCCTGTTTCTTCAAGTTCATTCAGGATATCCCTGGCCTGAGAAAGCGATGTTGGCGCTTCCTGAGTATCACAGCCGTCGAGTTCGTCGGCATAATCCAACCTTGCGTCAATCCAGGCAAGCGCGTCGAGCATCAGCTCCTCAGCCTCCGCCACGCGCCGGCTCAGGGCGCCTTCAAGTTGGCAAAGCGCCGCTTTTGCCGCACTTTTGGAGGATGAGCTTATAACGTCCATCACAGCCTCAGCCTGCGCAAGATCCAGCTTGCCGTTCATAAACGCGCGCTTTGTAAACTCGCCCGGCTCGGCGGGGCGCGCGCCATGGCACGACAGCGCTTCCATTACGGAAGCTGCCACCGCCATGCTGCCGTGAATAAAAAATTCCGCCATGTCTTCCCCTGTATAGCTGTTGGGTCCCTCATAGACCACGCCCATAGCCTGATCAAGGGTATTTCCCCTGTGTACGATGCGCCCGGGCGAAATATACCTGTGCTTGGCCCTGCCGGTGAATATGGCCTTATATATCCTTATGCTGTCAAAACCGCTCATGCGCAGGATGGCTATCGCTCCGCCGGCCGGCGCTGAAAGGGCATAAATGGTGTCGTTCATGGGAAATCCCCTTTTACTTTATTTTATTGCTGATATAAATGGGACAGCCAATCTTCAAAAAAGCGCAAATCAAGGCATTGTCCACATACGCTTGGCGGATGCCGGACCCTGGCGCGCAATGCCAATGTTCGCTTATAATCGCGCTCAGGGTTTGCGGCGCCCGCGCGGTTTTGGCATGGCGCGGGAGCTGCGCTTCGGCGTTTGCGCCATTAGCAGCACTTTTCCTCACCGCTACTAATCCTCCAGATAGGGAAGTATAGCCCTGTATGCCGAGGCAAGCTCGTCTAGCCCTGCCCTGCAGTTTGCCGCGCTTGGTGATGGCAGGCAAACGCACTCCCCGCCGGTAAGCCGCCTATACAGGCGCGCCGCGGTTATGCCGGTGCAAAAAACCTTTTTTATGCCGGCGAGCGCGAATATGCCTGAAAAATCGTTGGCCTTTGGATTTTTAATAGACGAGTCCGACGCCCCAATGATATCGCAGCGGGAAAGCACATCCCACATGGCTATACGGTGGCGGAGCAAATATTCCCTTCTCTCATCGGGAGCTGGAACAGGCGTGCGCAGCGCCGCGGCCAGCGCCTTCCAAAAGCGGTTTTGAGGATGCCCGTAATAAAAACCCGCCTCCCTCGACTTTGGCGAGGGCATGGTGCCCAGAATAAGTATTCGCGAACGTGCGTCATATACGGGAGGAATTTTGTGTATAATCGTTTCCATGCTCTGATTATATTCCATACGTCTTGATTTCGGGGGTTTTAATTATTTTGGGGCCGTCCATCCATATCAGCAGGGTTTACGGCATAGGCGCGTTAGAACGCCTCATGAGAGGTCGGACGCTGTTAGTCTCGCAAGCGCCAGCGTCAGCATGCCGTGCGAATCGGCTTGAGCGTCCACGCACGCGTTTCTGAGCCTGTCCGGATCCGCGATCACGCCCATGTCCGTAAGCATCCGCTTTACAAGCGCGCAGTATTCGTCCAGCGAAAGGCACGGAAGCTCTATGCGCATATCATAGACGCCCGACCGCTCAGGCGTGTATTTTGAAGAATCGAGCGTCATGCAGAGCATAACGTTGGGTGGCGCGGCGATTCGTGCGGCAAAGTCGGGAGCCGCGGCCTCAGGAGCTTCGGGCCCGTCGTAGAGCACCATAAACCTGAGCGGCTGATCCATCAGAGTATGCAATACGTTTTTGTTAAACGCCGCTTCCTCACCCCTGCCCACGGCAATCAGCCTTAGCTCGGGCAGCTCGGTTGCCACCTTAAGCGCGGCCTGCGTTTTACCGGCGCCGGGAGCGCCCAGGATCAGCATGTTTTTCGACGGTTCGCCACGCATAAACCTTATAGTATTTTGCAGCATCCTTGAGTGCTGGTTTTCAAAATAGGGCTCGAGCGGGGTGATTTCGGGCATGGGCAGAAGCTCCCCGCCCTGCGCTGTGAAAAAGCGGGCTTTGAGGAACGCGCCGCTTCCGTATGATGCGTGAAAGCTCCATAGATCCTCTATAAGCTGCCGCCAGTCCGAGCTGTCCATAAGCCTGTGGTATATCTCCTCAAGCGCTTCGTCCGACACGCACGCGTCGCGCAGTCCGGGCGCGCCATAATTCCATGACAGCCACTCCGCCTCAAGCGGCAGCAGCGTAAGACGCTCAAGCACCGCGGCCTGCTCATCCTTAATAGCTGTAATAGTGGAAGGTCTGATAGCGGCGCCGCCCCATGCCGCGCTTGCCATGGCCGAGGTCTGGTCGCGCACGCGCTTTGGCTTAGTCTTTAAGTCCCTGAAGCGCTCGTGTGTCCAGCGCAGCACGGTTTCGCTGTCAAGGGTGTTGAGAAGCTGAAGGATATTCAACTCCCCGCGCATGGCATGATATACCGCCTCGTCCATTTCCCCGCGCGCCGCCATTACGGAAAACGGATGGGGGACGAACATGAGGCCATCCAAAATGTAGTCCTTAAACAGGTCGCCCGTAACCCTGCGCGCGCCGGAATCCAGCATGGCTCGTGTCATGGTATGGTATGCGTGGGCGGCGCCGGACGCATCCCCGTTTCTAATAGTGTCCGCAAACCGTGCCAGATATTTCATTGGCCTATCCCTAAGCATGTGGCGCATGACCACAAGGCGCGACAGCAGGGTTTCCAACGTGTCAAGCCCCTCCTGCATGGTGCATTCCTTAAGATCCCTCATTTGTGAAATCCGGCCTCCTTTTTAATGCTTTGTTTTGCCACCGCCCGCTATACGGGCTTTCAGCAAGCTAAACGGCGCTTTAGCGCCGCTAAGCACCTTAACGTTGCCGCGCACGTCCGGACTGAAAAAGTCATTCATCGGAATTACCGATCCTCAGCAGCCTGAGTACCGCTTCTTCCGATTCCAGGCCGTAATCGCCACGGACGCCGCTGCGGTGGTATATTGCGCCGTTGGCGCTCAATTTATTTTAAAAAGCTGTCCCATGCCGTCCTCTCTGATGTAGGTTATAAACGCTCTAAGCTTCACCCTTCCCATACAAAGCATGTCCTTTTTGAAGGGCGCGTCGCTGCATTCCCAGCAGCCGTTGGGAGTTACCCTCTTGCCGCGGTGGTTGTTTACCCGGCAGACGCAGGCCTATTGGGGCCGGCACAGTCCGAAGAGCACGCCAGTATGCGACTGGCTCGGGGTTAAAATTTCACCATGGCGGCCCCCCGTTTCATCGTATTGTAATTACGAGTATACCACATACCGATCCATGCAATGCCTGCAACTTTTCCAGCGGCAAAAGCGGCCCGCACGCATGTGCGGTATGCCCTATAGCCGTTTCCCGATTTACGGCAAAACGCCATATAATTTCACAATCGTAACTAAGTTTTAGCGCGCCAAACTGGCTATACTACCTATATATTAGGATAGCATAGGCGCGGTCGGGTAGCAATTAACAAATTGGCGGTTATATCCGTGTTTTTGGCGCAAATATGTATTGAAAGCAGCTGGGCTACGGGAAGGCGGCTAGGATAGGTAATTTTGTCGATTGCCCTAATGTTCTGCCAGTGGTATACTTTGTTTATATGCGGTTTACTGCAAGCCAAAACAAATTTTGGGTCTCCGGCATATAGTGTATGGATGGCGCATAGATTTGATAGTTTGACTTAAGGGGTATTTAGAGTGAAGAAAAAAATTCTGTTGACCGGAGGCGGCAGCGCCGGTCATGTCATGCCCAATATGGCGCTTCTGCCTGGGCTGATAGACGCGGGTTTTGAAATACACTATATTGGCACTGCCGACGGTATCGAACGCGAACTCATGGAGGATTGTGAGAACGTGATATACCACGTTATATCATCCGGCAAGCTAAGGCGCTACTTCTCATGGCGGAACTTTATCGATCCATTCAAGGTAATAAAGGGCGTGTTTCAATCAAAACGGATAATTAAAGAGATTAAGCCCACGGTCGTGTTTTCAAAGGGCGGGTACGTTTCAGTGCCGGTAGTTATCGCGGCGCATAAAAAGGCACCCGTAATAGCCCACGAGTCCGATTATACGCCAGGCCTTGCTAACCGTATAAGCGCAAAGTTCGCCGACAGGGTATGCGTATCGTTTGAAGACACCCTGCAGTTTGTAGGCGACAAGGGCGTATATACCGGCTCGCCCATCAGGCCCGAGCTGCTTCATGGCGATCCGGCGGAGGGCAGGCGATTTCTCGGCTTCTCCGATTCAAAGCCGGTGCTTCTCGTAATGGGCGGAAGCCTGGGCGCCACTGCGATAAACGAGGCGCTTGTAGGCGCGCTGCCCAAGCTGCTTCCAGTGTTCAATATCGTGCACCTCTGCGGCAAGGGTAAATGCAACCCAAGCGTCGCCTATGACGGCTATGTACAGCGGGAGTTCATCGGCGGCGGGATGAAGGACGTATTCGCCTGCACAGAGCTTGTAATCTCAAGGGCAGGGGCAAACGCGGTATTCGAGCTTCTGGCGCTTAAAAAGCCCGCGGTGTTCATACCTCTGCCCAGATCGGCAAGCCGTGGGGATCAGATCCTCAACGCCGCGTATTTCGAGCGCAAGGGCTACGCTATGGTGGTAGAGCAGGAACGCCTGACGGCCGACACCCTTGTAACCGCCGTTACCGCGCTGTACGCCAACCGCGATAAATTCAGGGACGCCATAGCCAGGGATCCCGCGTCAAACGGTACGGAAAGGGTTATGGAAATAATCCTTAGCGCTTCCGGAGATAAATAATAATTCTAGTCGCGCATGCCGGCTTCTCTCGGCCATCCTTTATAAATCCGATAGGATGCGGCGACGTCGGCGGCCAGCATGGCAATGGTCAGCCCGACAAGCACGCAGGCTGCGGCCAGGCCGCTGAACGCAATGCCGCATATAATCATCATAATCCCGCACGCAATGGCCGAATGGCCGCCGAAGCGCTGGCATCTCTGCCATACGTCGTCGTTTTTCATACTCCAGCCAGTACGAAGTCCAAAAATAGAGTTGCGGCCTGCTTTAGGCATTATGTTCCCTATAATAATAAAAAGCGTGCCTAGGCCAAATGCCGACAACCTTATAAGCTCCGGCGCCAGATCCCCACCGGCGTTTGGGGAATATGCGGCCGCTTTCCACAGGATATATACCCCAAGAACGGTCAAAAACGCAATTACAGCAATGCCGGAAACCATTACCGCCTTTTCCGTTCCGCTTTCGCCCTTCCTGGCCTGATATTTGGCCAGAATCATAAACAGGCCGGCTAATGCCGCTGTAACCAGAGGCAACAACAGGTGTTCGTACTTGCTTCCCATGCGGTCTATCTCGCCTGCCGCGTTATAGTGCATTGGTACCTGATCAGGCATAAACGACAGAAAAATCCCAGCAACCAGTAATTCTATAATAACAAGGTTAAAAACCACCTTATAGCTTCTCTTCATGTTTTAGTCTCCTTTCAAACCCTTTATCCACAGCAGCGTTTCCTCCAGCACCGACGCGTTAAGCTCATAAAAGATGAACTTACCTTCGCGTTTGTCGCGTATAAGTCCAGCCTCCTTTAAAACCGACAGATGCTTGGATACGGCCGCCGCGGTGATGTTGAAGCCTTCGGCTATATCGCCCGCCGCCCGCCTTCCCCTTTTTAAGCGGTTAAGTATTTCACGCCGCGTCGGGTCCGCCAATGCCCGAAGCGTATTTTGAAGCCCCACTCCATTACCTCTGCAATATACAATTAACCAAATGGTTAATTGTATTATAGCATAATAATCAGCGTTATTGAACAGTTCACGGAAAAAATCTGAGTCGGACGGGTAAGGGAATTATATTTTCATTTATGTTAATCAAACAAAATTAGCAATCCTATCAATAATTGATCAGAAAGTCTAATTTAGAAAGCTAAACTCTGCATTATGACCGATTGCGGCAAAATTAGAGCGGTATAAAAATATATGGAAACAAATTTCGTACTGTATCAAAAACAGAGCCGATTTCCCATACACGCTAATGTATAATAACCAAAATTTAAATGGAGTTCCGTTCCCAGTGCGCATTAGGCTGCGAAGAAGGAAACGGTCTTTTATGTGGAATAATTTGCTGTATAAAGTACAGTTGGTTGATATTTATCAGTATACTGTTGAAATCAGCAAGTTGCCTATAGTTGCCAAAATACTGTAATATTTATATAGAATGTTTTTTTGGGGGTGTATTATAAAAAGAAATACAATTAGTTGGAAATATAATGAAATAATTAATAACATTTTAGGATGCTTGTACTGCGATTTCAATAATAATCAATGAAATATCGCATTGAGAGCAATAAAAATATTCTATTAAGTTATAATTTATTTCTGTTGACTAATGAAAATGCATATATTAATATGTTCTTGTCAACAAACGGGACACATTAATGATATATTGGATATATATGGAATAGCATGTTTGCCTGACTGCTGCGGATCAAACGGGGGCGGCAAAAGCTAATGGTATATTAAAATATAAGGACGACATGGTATAGCTGGAAACGGCTGTACGGCGCAGAGGAATAAAAGGAGGGTTTTATGTTAACCAGATCAAAGAAACGGCTTTTTGCGTTGCTATTGGTTATAGCGACGGTAATTACATCTATCAGCGTTGGACAGGCCGCTTTTATGTTTTTATGTGAAGAACAGCGGGATCTTCCTGTAGCTGAGTATAATTCTGCTTCCTTTGCGGAGGAAGGCCCAGAAGCTTCAGAAGCCCTCAGGAATTACCGGAAACCTGGCAAACCCCCGGCCCTTCGTCCGATACGGATAATAAAGGGGGAAGTTTTCGATGAAAAGGCGCCGTATTATATTGACTTGATGCAGATCATGCTTATAAGGGGATCGAACGGTTCTAATCACCGCTGGACCCAAGCCTCAACAGACGGCGGAAGCGTGATATTTAGCGCGACCAACCTGCGCGAGATTAGCATATGCGGCACGGGCGTGGGCACGGTAACGCTTACCCATACTTACCTCTCCAAGAACTCAGACAGGACAGAAACATATACGATAAACGTCGAGGAAACCACCATAGGGGGTAAGGTTTACCTGCGCTACAGCAATACGGTCCCCAGCAATATAAATCAAGATTTCAGCGCGGCTGAATTTGGCCCGGCCGGTGACAACACCCCCTATATCACAGTAAATGTCAGCTTAAAGGAAGTGCTGGCAAGAACAACGCCGCATATCGATTTCAGTACCGGATATGTTTACTTCTCAATTGACAGCGATGCCTCCTATATGCAGGGTTATACGGACCGCAAGGACGGGGCGGACAACCTTTATACGAACGTAATCTGGCCGGCTATCGGCCAAGACGGCCAGGACAGCCTTGCGAGCATATTCGGAAGATCGTGGGTAAACGGCGAGGAGCGTGAGAACTTCATAGGCTATGTCTTAAAGCGTGAAAGCGACGACTGGCATATCGACGGCGTGCTCAGGGACGACCCGCCGGTGTATGTTGTGGAGCTGTACGACAGGTCGTTGCCAAATACGCCCGTAGCGTTCGCCATAAGCCAGCATGGCAGTCCAGGAGTTTCCTACAACGGATTTAAGGCCAAGCTGGAGGAGTACCTTGGCGGAAGCGATTATCAATACATTACCGAGATCCCCGACATAGTCACCGTCCGCTATACGAAGGACGGCTTAACGTATGAAACCACGGTAACACCATTTAGCGGCGACAGCTACCAGGGATATTACCATATTAATCCGTATGAGGGCGGCTTTGGCTACAGAACTGTCACACCGGACATATATTATCTCTGCCGGTTGGAGATATCAAACCCCAGGATTGTGTTCTCGGATCTCTCCATCAGCAAGGCGGTCAAAGGGAGCGCGGCCAACACGCACGAACACTTTACCTTCACCCTGACCGCGCCCACGCTGACGGGGCAGGCGTTTAGCGTAACCTATACGGGGACTGACGGCTGCGCGCAAGCGCATGCGCAAAGCATTACGTTTAGCGGCGGCAATACCTCAATAACGCTTAAACACGGCGAGTCCGCTGTAATTGCGAACCTTCCGACCGAAACCGAGATCCGCATCGTGGAAACAGAAAGCGGCGGGGTCTCCAACTATAATACAAGCGTCACCGTGGGTGGAAACACCACTCAGGGAAAGACCGTAACGATCAACACTCCGGCGGACGGTTCATCGCTGTCGGCGCAGTTTATAAACGAGCTGCCCAGCGCGCCGCCGACAGGTATTAACATGGATATCGTTCCCTATGCGATACTTGCCGCCGTGGTTGTGGCCGGCGCAGCGGTGTTCCTTATCCTGCGCGCAAGGCGAAGGAGGCGTGGAAGCGGCAATGACGGATTCTGGGGATAAGCATAAACAGCCCTCCAAACAAAGGGAGGTAAAAAGGGCGGACACGCACCGTACCCGTGAGATAACTTGCCTAGAGGACATAGCGCAGGCGCTGAAACTGCTTAGATTTAAAAAAGCGCTGTTTGGGGCCGATGAAAGGGATGTTTGGGCGAAGCTGCGCCGGCTTGACGAAATGTACGCCGGACTGTACCAAGCACAGGAGCTTAAATACCGCGCATTGCTTCAAGACCGCGAAGAAATTATTAAACAGTACCGCGACGGCCTTATGCCCAGCGGCAATGGGGATGAAAGCCATGGGTGAGCTTATGCGGCAGGATTTCCCGACAAGACGCGTAATCGAAACAAGGCTCAATCGGATTATAGAGCGCCATATATGGCTGGGCGCGCTGCGCAAGCTTGCGTTAACCGCGCTGATACTGGCGCTGACGTTGGGCTATGTACTGGGGCTTATGATATACAAAAGCGATATGATGTCCCCCGCCCTGCACGAGGGCGACCTGCTTCTATATTATAGGCTTCAGGCCGCCTACGCTGCGGGCGACGTAGCGGCGTATAAGGCCGGCGGGCATACGCATATCGGGCGTATAGCGGCGCTTCCCGGAGAGGTTGTGCTGATTACCGAAGACGGACAGCTTGTAATAAACGGATATATACAGGCGGATATGAACGCCGCCTATACCTATCCTGTGCCAGGGGGCTGCGCATTCCCGCTCACCCTTGGACCCGACGAATACTTCATCCTTGCCGACAGCAGGGACGGCGGCGTTGACAGCCGCACCTTCGGCGCGATACCGGCAAGCGAGCTCGCGGGAAAGGTAATTACGGTCCTGCGCCGCCGAAGCATATGAACCGATCTATAGAATTGCGTAAGCAATCCTTATAGATAAAAAAATTATTATGGAGGAAAACCAAGATGAAACGGACGAAGAGATTATTCTCAATCGTGATGGCAGCCCTAATGGTGCTGTGCATGACGGCAACCGCCCTGGCAACCGACCCCAGTCACACCACCCCCATTGGGATCGAGCCGGGTACCCCAGGCGCCACCCAAATCGTGACAAAGACCTGGACCGCGGCGTCAATACACCAGCTCAATGACACCGAAGTATTCAGATTTTTGCTAGAGTATGTTAACGCTGATCAGTTGGGTACCAACCCCACGGCCGCGCCGCAGTACAGTAACACTGATTTTGTATCAAAAGACGTAGAAATCATGCATACATGGCAAACCAGCGCCACGACTGACCCGGACGGAAGAGCATCCGCCTCAAACTCGCTGAACTTTGTAGAGCTTTTTGACGGAATCACCTTCTCCGCGCCCGGCAATTATAACTTTAAGCTGAGAGAGATTGAGGGACAAAACCCTAACATCGAATACAGCGCCGCCGTATTCGACATAACGGTATATGTAGCCTGGGAGCTGGACAATAACGGCTATCCGACAAACGCGCTGGCTATCACCGGCATTGTAACCAACAATGCAGAAGGTGAGAAGGAATATTGTGGGCCGACCTTCCACAATACGGCGGCACGCGCGGCCAATCTGACCGTATCAAAGAACGTAACGGGCAACGCGGCCAATGTAAACGACTACTTCGCGTTTGTCGTAAATATCACAGGCGGCGCTACCGGAACGTACTCTATAAGCTATGTGGGGAACACCTACACCCCCGCAAATCCCACGGTTATCACAGCGGGAACTCCGGCTACGATTTACCTCAAGCACGGAGAATCCTTCACAATACTTAATCTGCCAGTGGGCGCGACCTACCACGTAACGGAGGAAGCCGATGGATACACAACAACAATAAACGGTCAAGCGGTGAATGATGATGACCGCTCCATAACCGGCACTATCGATGAGGGCGGCGCAAACGTAGCCTATGTAAACAGCAAGACATTCACGCCGCCCACCGGACTGTTTATGGACATAATGCCATACGCGCTGATCTTTGGCGCGGCAGCGATTGGCGCTGTAGCGTTCATAGCCCGCCGCCGCCGCGTATCGGCGTATTAAGCGATTAAAGCGGCAAGCAGGGCCTTTCTCCGCGGGAAAGGCGGCGCTTACGGAAAGGAAGGCTTAAAGCGGCATGGCGCGGATTGCGGACAGGATAATAAACTTCGTTATTTCCCTTCTGCTCATAGGCACCGTGTGTTACGCGGGATACGCCCTGTGGGATACGTGGAGCGTACTTGACAGCGCCAAGTCGGTTCAAAGGGAACTTCTGCCGTACAAGCCGACGAAAACGGAGGATCTTGAAGCAAGCTTTGAACAGCTTTTAAAGATAAATCCGGACGTGTGCGCCTGGATTACCATTGATAACACGGGTATCGACTATCCGGTTGTACAGGGAGAAACGAACTTTGACTATCTGTCCGTGGATGTTTACGGAGACCACTCATCCGGAGGGAGTATTTTTCTGGATAGCGGAAACAGCCGCGATCTGAGAGACGATTACTCCATCCTGATGGGACATCACATGCAGGGAGGCGCAATGTTCGGCGATGTCGACCTATTCAGGGACGAGCAGTTCTTCCGCGCCAACTACACAGGCTCCCTGCATGCGCCCGACAGGTCGATGCGGCTGGAAATCGTAAGCATAATCCAGGCTGACGCATACGACAGGGCAATATACGGCGTGCCCATAGCTACACAGAGCGGGAAGGCCGCGCTGATCTCAAGGATAGATGAGCTTGCGATCTATACGCGCGGCGATCCCTTGGGCACGGGGGATCAGATATTTGCCCTGTCCACCTGTTCCTCGGATTATACAAACGCAAGACTCCTGCTGATTTGCCGCGTAACCGGGGAAAGCAAAGCGGAGGAAGGAAGTGAGGATTAATATTAATGTTAAAGAAGCTTATTAAAGGCACAGCTATTATAGTGGCGGCGTTTGCTTTTTTCCTCAGCATAACGCCCAGGGCGGCCGTTGCGGCAATGCAGGATGCCGAGGCCAAGATAACGATAACCAAGCATATTTCAGGCATAGAGGGGACGGATGAAGTTTTCGCTTTTCAGATAAGCGCTGACGACGAGGCTTTCCCAATGCCGGATAATGCGGAAGCTACCATTGCGGGAGAGGGGAAGGCTTCATTCAATATTTCCTATGGCGAGGTCGGCATATATACCTATACCGTGCGTGAAATCGCGGGAAGCGGCGAATACTGTACATATGACGACACCGTCTACGCCGTATCGGTATATGTGCTCTGGGATGAGGAGAACGGTAAACTGGATACCGTTGTGGTCTGCGCTGATGAAAACGACTATAAGACAGAGGCAGTCTTTACCAACGTATATACGCCACCTGTTCCGCCTCAAACACCCACGCCTACACCGCCGCCGGCTCCGACGACCGGAGACGCCAGTAAGCTTGTTCAGGGGCTGGCATTGATGGCCATTGCGGCGATATGCATATTTGCAGCGTCCTATCTTCTCAAAAAAAGAAGGACTCAGGCGTGATATGCATGTCCGGCTTATGCCGTGGCGGCATTATTATAAACGGCGCTTGCCCCATGGCAGCCGCTTAACAGCGGAGCGCGCATAAAACGTCCGGTACCCACCTCCAGGGGGACCGGACGTTTTATCGCCATAGGCGATTCGCGTTGCGCTGTTAAGTACAACGTACATGGGGCTCCGCCCCAAACCCCGCCAAAGGAGACTTTTTGTAAAAAGTCCCCTTTGAAATCCCGAAAAACAATGTTTAATTTTTATATTTTGGATTTTCATCGTTCGCTCTTAAGGCATAAAAGGCCGGCGCACATGTCGCCTGCTCGCCTTCGGGGTCGCGTCGCGCTTGCTCAGCGCCACGCGAGTTAACCCGCAAAACACGGCCCTCGGCTGCAAGCAGCTATCGGACCATGTTTTGCTCTCAAGGTATCAAAAATCACCGTACATGCCGGTGATTTTTGATGGATTATACTTTTTTGTACGCCCAAGTCGTGTGCGTCTCCGCCTATTTTTGATAAATAATGCTTTTTTGGATGATACACCAAAGTTTTTAATCCCCATTCAATTATGTCTGGCTTTGTCGAAAATCTTGAAAGCTCAAAATAATATAGTATAATATTACGTGTATATATCAGGCAGTGCTAATGGTGACTAATCGTCTATAAAAAAGGAGTGAATATTATATGGCTAAGGATGTAAAACTAATTCTCTGCGGAATAGCGTTGACGCTTTTCGGTCAGATCCTTCAATCGAGTCTTGCATATGTAATAGCTGGTTTAGGTGTGTTTTTTGCTATAATCGGCTTTTTGTGGGACCCAGGAAAAGATGAATTCAGATCAAAAACGGATAAAAACATTGATATTAATGACGATAATCAGGAGGAAAAACCATGAAAAGGATCGTTTCATGCCTATTGGCCGTTTTATTGGCAATCTCAGTATCAGCACATGCCTATGGCGTTGAACTGATCCTCAAAGAACAAATATATCAAGAAAAAGGTCAGATAGAACTGAATGGGCTTAAGCTATCTATTGATGATAACAATGAAATAATCATCGGTGGTAATGATATAAGCGCGAGGAAGCTACTGTTGTCTTAAATTGAAAATAGTAAAGCATTAAAGGAATGCCTGGAAGTATCATTATTAAAGGGCGAAACGCCTAAAGCGATAGGATATACAATTATCTACTTAAAGGAAGCAGCTGATGACAGCGGCTATCATTATGAACCTATGACCATTCAAGAGGCAGAAGACATAAAGGCGACGGACCTGCAAGCTCAAGAGGCAATTTAAGATTATATACTTATGCGGCGGGGCTTTCGAACAATAGAATAGTTGCAAGATCGGTTGCGCAATGGACAACTGATTGGCAGCTGCTTTGCAAGTGAAAGACCGGCGGCAGGCAACGATTATATATCATTAACTGTTCCATCGAATTACGCAAATTTGACAGATACCTTTTCCGCATACTGCACCCCGGCTGGATATCTTAGGAACTATTATAAAGAAGACGAGGGCTATACTAGTGTAGTCTATTCATTTCTGGAGTTCTTAAACTATGCTTATAGGGTTGACAGTGCTACGGTTGAGATGGGGTGCGTAAAAAACACATCGGCAGGCAACAGAGTAACCTGTATAAGCAAATATGTTCATACATGGTTGAGCGTAACGCCATCTATAAGCATTGACTCATCTGGCGTTTCCTTTGGAATATCTCCTCTTCAGTCGGCTTGGCAAATAGCCAGCAGCGTTAGCCTTTATGTCGATTAAGCTATTATCGCTATAGGCGATTCGCGTCGCGCTTGCTCAGCACGCATACATGGGGCTCTGCCCCAAACCCCGCCAAAGGAGACTTTTTGTAAAAAGTCCCCTTTGGAATCCCGAAAAACAATGTTTAAATTTTATATTTTGGATTGTTAGCTCTAAAGGTAAAAATCACCGCACATGCCGGTGATTTTTGATGGATTATATTTCTTAGGATATGTACCCAAGCTTAATGCTATCCCCTTGCATTTTTGGGAGTTCTTAGAACCTTTTTTGCAAAAAAGGTTCTAAGCCGCCGGAGGCAATAAATTCGTAATTTTGGGCGACATGCGCGGCCAAAATTACACCTTGCGAACGGGTGAGCGGTGAGCGAACGCGTTTGGTAAAGCTCAAAAAACGGAGCAATCCGTTTTTTGAACCGCCTATGGCGGTAAAAGGTTCTAAGCCGCCGGAGGCAATAAATTCGTAATTTTGGGCGACATGCGCGGCCAAAATTACACCTTGCGTATGCGTGAGCGGAGGCAATCTATCCTTCGTACTTAACCACTGGCTTGCGCGCGGCGGCGACCTCATCGGGCCTGCCGACGGGCGTCGTCACCGGCGCGCTATGCAGGCTTTCGGGATTTTCCCCGGCCTCGCGCGCTATGTCAAGCATTGCGGCGATAAACTCGTCGAGCGTTTCACGGCTTTCGGTTTCGGTAGGCTCTATCATCATGGCCTCCGGCACGATAAGCGGGAAATAGATCGTCGGCGGATGGTAGCCGCGGTCGATCAGCGCCTTTGCGATATCCGTGGTATGTACCCCGTTTTCAAGAAGCTTGCCCGGGTTTATTACGAATTCATGCATGCATACGCGGTCATGCGGCGCACAGTAGACGCCCTTGAGGTGATGCAGAAGGTAGTTGGCGTTGAGCACGGCGTTTTCGCTCGCCTCCCTAAGGCCTTCGGCGCCAAGGGACAGTATATACGCCCACGCCTTGACCAGCACCTGGAAGTTCCCATAAAAGCTCTTGACCTTGCCGATGGAAAGCGGCCTGTCATAATAAAGAGCGGCAGGCCCGCCATGATGCGCCATAACAACGGGGTAGGGCAGGTATGGGATAAGCTCTTTTTTAACGCCTACGGGCCCCGCGCCCGGGCCGCCTCCGCCATGCGGCGTTGAAAACGTTTTATGCAGGTTAAGATGTACCACGTCAAACCCCATGTCGCCAGGACGCACAACGCCCATTATCGCATTGAGGTTCGCGCCGTCGTAATACAGCAGTCCTCCCGCCTCATGAACGATCTTGGCTATCTCGGTTATATTACTCTCAAACAGCCCTAACGTGGACGGGTTTGTCAGCATAAGCCCGGCGGTGTCCGGCCCTACCGCCGCGCGAAGGGCGTCAAGGTCAACGCTCCCGTCGGGAGCGGACTTAATCTCCCTGGTCTTAAATCCGGCCATCGACGCCGACGCCGGATTGGTGCCGTGCGCCGAATCAGGCACTATCATTACGCTGCGGCTAAAATCCTGGCGCATCTCGTGGTATGCCTTGATTATCATAAGTCCCGTAAACTCGCCGTGCGCGCCGGCCGCGGGCTGAAGCGTAAACTTGTCCATGCCCGTTATCTCGCAAAGCGCGGCGTCAAGGTCAAGCATCATGTCGAGCGCGCCCTGGGCCATGTCCTGGTCGAGCAGGGGATGCAGCCCGTCAAAGGTGGAGGCCACCTCCTCGTTGAGCTTGGGGTTATACTTCATCGTGCATGAGCCAAGCGGGTAAAACCCGTTGTCAACGCCGAAATTCCTGCGCGAGAGGTTCGTATAATGCCTTACAAGGTCAACTTCAGCTATTTCGGGCAGATCCAGCGGCCCTGTACCCGCCATGCTTTCTGGTATAAGCCCGTCAAGGCTGGGTACGTCGAGCGCCGGAAGGTCATAGGCCCTGCGGCCCGCCCTGCTGCGTTCAAAAATCAGCGGATATTCGCTCCTCATTTAAGCACCTCCTCTATAGCGGAGAGGAAACCGTCGATTTCGTCCCTGGTGTTCATCTCCGTAGCGCACATTAAAATCCCGTTGTCGTCGCATCCATAGTATCCAAGCCGCATCCCGCCAACGTATCCCTTCGACTTGAGCGCGGCGTTTATAACCGAGGAATCCTTGTCAAAGTCTACGGTAAATTCATTGAAAAACGGCGTATTGCCGTAACGAAGCCTGGCGCCATTGAGCCTGCATATGCCTTCGCTCAGATAGTGCGCCTTCTGCAGGTTTTGCTCCGCTACCTCGCGCATGCCTTCAGGGCCCATGGCGCTGAGGTATATGCTTGCCATTATAGCGCACAGCATTTGGTTAGAGCAGATGTTGGACGACGCCTTTTCCCTGCGTATATGCTGCTCGCGTGCCTGCAGCGTAAGCACGAACACGCGTCCGCCATCCTTATCGGCCGTCTGGCCCGCAATGCGGCCAGGCAGGTTGCGCATCAGCTTATTCGTCGCGCACATGAACCCGCAATACGGCCCGCCGTATGACAGCGGCAGACCCAAGGGTTGGGCGTCGCCCACGGCGATATCCGCGCCATAGTCCCCGGGACGCTTTAATAGGCCCAGGGATATGGGGTTTACACAGCTTACAAACAGCCCGCCAAAGCCGTGCACCGCTTCGCTGAGCGCGTCCATATCGTCAAGGCAGCCGTAAAAGTTGGGGTTGGCCGCAATAAAGCCGGCCGCACCCTCCGAATTTGCCTTCAGTTCGCCAATATCGGTAACTCCGTCCCCATTAAGAGGGATTTCAACCGTTTCAATTCCGCAAAACCGCGAATATGTGCCTATTACCGCGCGCGCTTCGGGGTGGAGGCCGGCGCTGACAAGCACTTTTTTGCGCCTCTTGGCGTCGCGTAGCATGAGCATGGCTTCGGCCGCCGCCGTCGCTCCATCGTATACGGACGCGTTTGAAACGTCCATGCCGGTAAGGCGGCAGATCAGCGTCTGGTATTCAAACAGCCCCTGCAGCATGCCCTGGCTCATTTCAGCCTGGTAAGGGGTGTATGCGGTGTAAAGCTCCGAGCGCCCGGCAAGCTGGGGCACGATTGACGGTATATAATGCCTGTACGCGCCCGCGCCCCTGAAAATGGGCATGGATGCGCTGGTGTTTTTGGCATAGGCCCGGAATATGCGGCGCACCTCCTCCTCGCTCATTCCCCTGTTAAGCTTTAGAGGAGCTTTTAGCCGCACATCCTCGGGGATATCCTTAAACAGGTCTTCCATTGAGGACATTCCAATGGCTTTGAGCATTTCCGCGCGTTCCGCGGCGGTGTTTGGAACGTAGCTCTTCATCGTCTGTCTTCAGTCCTTTCATCAGCACGAATGCTATATAAAGTATAAAATTAATAGGCTAAAAGGATTCCCCACTACTGGAAAACCCCTGTACAACGCGGTCAAAGGGCGGCCGCCAATCCTTGCGCTTATTCTCCTGTCAAGAGCAGCGCGCTGTATTCATCCGCTGAGAGGAATTCGTCCTCATCGATGGAGCTGGATTCTATCGCCGCTATAAAATTGCCGTAGGGGTCAGCGTTCAGAATTTCAGGGGAGTCGTCCAGCGCTTCATTAACCTCGACCACCTTTCCGGCAATCTGGGTATATATCTGGGAAACTGCCTTTACGCTTTCAACAACCGCAAGGGAATCGCCCACTGAAAATTCATCGTCAATCGCGGGAAGCTCGACATATACTATATCGCCCATAGCTTCTTGCGCATGGTCGGTTATGCCTATTTTAGCCACATTGCCCTCAATAAGGATCCATTCGTGCTCTTTGGTGTATTTACGGTCGGTGGGTATCATCGTATTACCTCCTAAATTTATGCATTTTATTTAATATGGCGCATACGCCGGTTTATGCTAATAAATACCGGTGCCTACGCCCTTTAAGCACCTATTTTGCCTTTTTATAAAATGGAAGCTCGACGCGCTGCGCTTTTATACTGCGCCCGCGAACCACTATATCATATTCATCATATGCCGCGCCGCCAGCGCTGACAAGCGCCATGGCATAGTTGCCGCCCAGCGCCGGAGCTGGACTTCCCGACGTTACAAATCCAACGTTCCTGCCGTTAGCCAACACCTCGGCGTGCTCGCGGGCAATGCCCCTGCCGATGAGCTTAAGGCCGATTCTAACCCGCGTTACAGGGGCTTCGAGCGCTGCTTTACCGATAAAGCTTTCCTTATTAAGCTTAATAGCAAAGTTGAGGCCCGCTTCCATCGGCGTAATTTCGCTGCTCAGTTCATGGCCGTATAGAGGCATGGATGCTTCAAACCTCAGCGTATCGCGCGCGCCAAGGCCGCACGGAAGCAATCCAAATTCCCTGCCAGCGTCCATCAGCGCCGCGTGCAGCCGGGCGGCGTCCCAGGCCGCGCAGTATAATTCAACGCCGTTCTCCCCGGTATAGCCCGTTACCGACACAAGGCAGGGGACACCGGCGACCTTCATGTTTTCAACAAAGGTATAGTTCTTTACCGGCAGATCACCCTCGTAGCCGGCGCGGTCCAGCACGTCCTTGAAAAGTGGCCCCTGTAGCGCAAGCTGCGCCCATGCCGCGGACTGGTTTTCAAGCGCTACATCCCCTGCCGCATGCTGCACGAACCAATCGTAGTCCTTATCCGTATTGCCCGCGTTTACCACCAGCAGGTACTTGTCATTATCAAGCATATATACCAGGATATCATCCACGGTGCCGCCGTTTTCGTAGCACACCGGCGAATAGCGCACGCGCCCAGGCTTCATATTGGAAATATCGTTTGTGACGAGGTTTTGTATATATGCGCGCGCGTTGCTTCCGGTAACCATCACTTCGCCCATATGGGACACGTCAAACAATCCAACGCGCTCACGCACAGCCCTGTGTTCATCTATTATTGACGAATACTGAACGGGCAATGCCCATCCGCCAAAGTCCACCATCTTTCCGTTTAACTCAACATGGGTGTCATATAGCGGAGTTTTCTTGAGATTGTCCATAAAATGCACTCCTTAAACACATACTTTGTACTTAGCCGCTCATATTATATAACAACGTTTTATGATTAACAATTCCATTTTGAAATTTTGTGGGGCTCCCGCCCGCCATGCCTCCAGGCTGGAAATGGGACCCGCCGCCGCGCCCTCTGGTGGGTGCAGGTTGGGGAGCGCGGCGCTTAAATAAATTTACCATAAGATATATGATTTTTTACCGATCATATCCTATCCAAGTTATTAAAATCATAAGGGGGCTTGTTTTTCAAGCAAAAGAGGATAACTATGTGGATAACATGGATAAGTTTTGATGTTTCTATGCAGAAATCCACAAAATGTCAATAGGTTGCTCAAATATTTTAACACGAAAATTTGTTAAATCCAATTTGTGATTTTGTAAATCCGGCTTTGCGTCTTGAAGTATAACCCATCAAAAGCCGGCGACATGCGCGGTGATTTTTGATACCTTGGGAACAAAACATGGTATGACAGTTGCTTGCAACCGAAGGCCGTGTTTTGTGGGTTAAACTCGCGTCGCGCTGATCAAGCGCGACGCGAAATAGGCGATTTGCCTCCGGCGGCTTAGAACCTTTTTTGCAAAAAAGGTTCTAAGAACTCCAAAAAAGGCAGAGGGATAATATAAGCTTGAGAGCTTGAGTGGATCGCCGCGGTTTTACAACCTATCTAAAATTAGTACAGACAACACAAGGCTTAGGCGTACCTAAATATAATCCATCAAAAATCATCGACATGCGCGGTGATTTTTGATACCTTGGGAACAAAACATGGTCTGACAGTTGCTTGCAACCGAAGGCCGTGTTTTGTGGGTTAAACTCGCGTCGCGCTGATCAAGCGCGACGCGAATCGCTATAGGCGATTTTACTAAAAGTCTTCTTTGTCGGGGTCTGGGGCAAAAGCCCCAAGCAGAGCCGTTCTGTACAGCGCTAAGCTGATTGCCGCGACGCGCATTGCGCATGCATAGGCCCGCATGGTAAGATACTATATATGCCGCCTGTACGGCGAAAACAAATTTTTGATATGGCATGGAGGTCGAACGATGAGCCTTTTACTGCTGCAGCCGCTTGCGCGCCTGTTTGACAACGAGGGTTTCACGCTTTACGCCGTTGGCGGGATGGTAAGAAACCCGATGCTTGGGTTGCCCATAACCGACATGGACGTATGCAGCGCAATGACGCCCGACGGCGTGATAGCCCTGTGCGAAAAACACGGCCTTAAGCATCTGGAGCTAGGCGCTGCGTTTGGCATGATAGCAATACAAATAGACTGCGGCGGCGAAAAAAGGTATGTGGAGCACACAACGTTCAGAAGCGACGCCTACGACGGAAGCGGCGCGCACAGGCCCGCTTCGGTAAGGTTTTCAAACAGTATTGAAGCCGATGCGTTCAGGCGAGACTTTACTGTAAACGCAATGTACAGGGACATTTTAACGGGTGAGCTTATTGACCCGACGGGTGGCGGGGAGGACTTAAAATGGCGCGTGCTTCGCGCCACATCCAAAGACCCCGCTATAATACTGCGCGACGACGGGCTTAGGATAATGCGGCTTGCGCGGTTTGCCGCGGAGCTTAACTTTACGCCCGAACCCGCCACCTTTGAGGCGGCAAAGGCATACGCTTATTTGCTCAAGGATATCTCAGGCGAGCGCATACAGGCCGAATTGAACAAGATACTCCTAAGTGACGTTAAATATCCCTCCATAAAGCGTATAAAAACGGCCCCATGGGACAACGCCCCGTTTTTAGGGCTTTCAATCCTGTCCGGGCTTCTAGCCTATAAATACTTCCTTCCGGAGCTGGAGCGATGTCGCGGGGTTGAGCAAAAGGCACAGTACCACGCCTTTGACGTTTTAGGGCACTCCTTGAGGGTTGCGGCGTGCATGCCCCCCGCGCTCCATATGCGGCTTGCGGGACTTCTCCATGACATTGGGAAGCCTGTGGCGCTTGAGCAAAGCGGCAGGATGTACGATCATGACAAGCTGGGCGTCGGGATTTCACGGGAAATATTGTACAAATTGCGCTATTCAAACGAAATACGCGATAAGGTACTGCCTCTTATAGGCATTCACATGTTCGACCTTGACAACAGGGCAAAGGATAGCACGCTGAGAAAGCGGTTTGCCCAATGGGGCGAGCGGCTTGCGCTGGAGCTTGCGGATATACGCGAGGCGGACGTGACCGGCTCGGGCGTAAGGCGCTCTCCGGTAGCCGAATCTGAGCGATGGCGAGCGCTCGTAAGCGCAATGAAGCGCGAAAGCGCGCCGTTTTCTGAAAAGGAGCTTAAATGCACGGGCGCGGATATAATGCGCTGGCTCAATATCGGCCCATCGGGGCGCGTAGGCGAAATCAAGCGCGCGTTGCTCAGGCATTGCGCCGTAAAGCCCTCTGACAATACGCCCGAAAGACTTGAGCGCATGGCACGTGAGATCATGGAAGCTGAGAGGGTTCAAACGGTGCGGCGGTGAACACGTTAATGATTGAGCAGTCCCCATAGGACGGCCCATAGTCGGTGCAACTATGCCCTGCAATTTATAAGGTTAAAATGCTGTTTAAGTATTACACTCCTCTCATCGACTTTTTTATACAACAAGGTCAGCGCCCGACCCTTGCGGCTATCAGCATGCTTACGGTTGTAATCAGTATGATTGAGACGCCGGAGATGAGAAACCACAGCTCAACCCCTCCATACTCGGCGGCTGGCCCCGCCACCAGCAGGCCCAGAGGCATGGCCAGGGACATTAGGCTCCCTATAAGCGAAAAAGCGCGGCCTTGTTTTTCGGGCGGTATAGTCTGTTGCATATAGGCCATAAGCGGGATGTTGTATATATTACCCGAGCCGCCCATAACGGCGCACAATGCGGCAAACACCCAAAACCAGCCCATCGACGCTGGAAGCAGCCCGCAAAGCAGGGAGGATATCCCCATAAGGAACAGCCCGAGATGCGCTGCTTTAAGTTTGTCCTTTATTTTACCCCTTGCGCCTACGATGGCGGCGGCCAGCATCATTCCGCCCGCATAGAGGGATTCTACAAGACCTCCGTGCCATGCGGTGGCGGAGAAGTGGTCGCTGGACATCAGCGGGTACAGCGACGAAAGCAGGAGTATAAACAGCATGCAAGCTGTTGATGAAAACATTAGCGTGGAAAGCTTTTTGTCGATCAGTATTACCTCAATGCCGGACTTTAGCTCACTGAACAGGCGCTGCCTTTCCTGGTGCTGAGGTTTGGGGTCCGGGATTTTTACAAGTCCCGTGCAAACGCTGGCAATAACCGCACCGCCCACATCTATGAGCATGATAAAGGGCAGCGGAAGGGCCGCGTACAGCGCGGCGCCAAGGACGGGGCCAAGCATAAAAGCGCCGGATTGAAAAAACTGCGTCCAGCCATTGGCGCGGACCAGTTCCTGTTCGGGCACGATCATTGGAAGCGCGGCGGAGATGGCCGGCGTATGAAATACGTTGCCCACGGCCCTGAGTCCGAGAACAACGCAGGCCACCCAATGCGGAACATCTATGAATAAAAACAATAAAGCGAACACGGCGGCGCACAGACCAATGAACAGGTCTGCGCATATTATGATATTCTTGCGTTTGAGTCTGTCTATCCATACGCCGGCAAAGGGTCCGAGCAGGAGCTGAGGCAAAAACGCCGCAAGTCCCGCAATGGAGAGCATCAGCGCGGAACCTGTGCTGTCGGCCAGCCACCAGATCAGCGTAAACTGAACCGCCGAACTGCCGATGAGGGAGAACGCCTGTCCAGACGCAAGCGTGAAAAAGCCGCGTTTCCAAGAGCTCTTTTTTAAATCCATTATATTATCCTTTCAGGCACACAAAAATAACAGCCCCGGCAGGCCGGAGCAGGCTACACTATCCTCTGTGCTTTACCAAATGCGGCCTGGGAGCGTATTCATGAAGGCTATTCTCCTATTTTATTATAAATGCGATTATATTATAATCAATTCTTGTATGGATGTCAATAAAGCTGGGTATTATCCGCCGCGGGTTATAGAAACGAAGATAAAATTCTTACTCACGGCCGGCCTAACCCGTCCGGGTTGTTTACAATCTAATATGAAAATATGGGTCGATAAGGCCATATTGAAGGGCTGTTGGGTGTATACGGCATTTGGATTACTGGAATATCCCTTTATAACCCGCAGCTTTCCGCGTCTGCGGCGGCTCCAAAAAGCGTTGGCAGTGAAGCGGAGGCGCATCGACCGCGTCTACATAGGCGCAGCCGAAGCAAGCGGGACTTCACATTTAGGAGAAGGGTAGCGGCAGGAGTGCGCTCTGACTTTAGTAAAAAAATCGGGGCAAGCGATACCTCGCTTGCTCCGACGTGGAGCTGATGAGCAGATTCGAACTGCCTACCTCTTCATTACCAATGAAGTGCTCTACCTACTGAGCTACATCAGCGTTTACACCAAAAGATTATAGCGTATGCGTATGCTCGATGCAAGGGGTAATAAAAATATATATAAATTCGGCGCGTTTTGACATAATCCGCCTGTTTAGGGCGGATATGCACGCGATAAGCATAAAACGGGCTTTATACCATTAAGATATAAAAAGCCGCTCATATTCAGTAGGGACCCATTCCTTTGCCGAGGATTGTTTTAAGCTCCCCAGCCTGATATACTTGACCTGACAACATCCGGAGGTAATGCGCCATGAGCTACGCGGACCAGGTTTTTATAGCCAACTGCAGGGATATACTGAAAAACGGATTTTGGGACACCGGACACGGCGTGCGTCCGCGCTGGGACGGCGGCGCGCCGGCGCATACCGTTAAGCGCTTTGGAATAGTAAACCGCTACGATTTGACCAAGGAGTTTCCCGCCCTCACTCTCAGGCGGATACGCCTTAAATCGGCGGTGGACGAGCTGCTTTGGATATGGCAGAAAAAGTCCAACGACGTACGGGAACTCAACAGCGGCATCTGGGACGCCTGGGCTGGCGCGGATCATACGATTGGCAAGGCTTACGGCTACCAGCTGGGTGTAAAGCATAAATACAGCGAGGGCATGTTCGACCAGGTAGACCGGGTGCTCTACGACCTGAAACACAACCCGCTGAGCCGAAGGATCATGACCAACATCTATAACCATCACGACTTGAGCGAAATGCGGCTTTACCCCTGCGCCTACAGCCTGACGCTGAACGTTTCGGGAAACCGCCTCAACGCAATATTGAACCAGCGGTCCCAGGACATGCTTGTGGCGAATAACTGGAACGTTTGCCAGTATTCGGTGCTGGTGCATATGTTTGCGCAGGTCAGCGGCCTGGAGGCGGGCGAGCTTGTGCACGTTATCGCGGACGCGCATATCTACGACCGCCACATCCCTATTATTGAGGAGATGATCGCCCTAACCCCGCGGAGCGCGCCAATATTTGTCATGGATAAGGCCATAGACGATTTTTACGGGTTTACTGAGAAAAGCTTTTGCCTTAACAATTACCAGCCCCATCCCTTTAGGCATAAAATTCCGGTCGCGGTATAGTTTTGAGATGAGTATGCGATTGAGGAGGGGATTATGAACCTTATTGCGTCCGCAGACGATAACTGGGGAATAGGCAAAGGCAAAAACCTGCTGTGCCGGCTTAAGCCCGACATGATGCGCTTTAAAAGGCTTACCGAGGGCGGAGCGGTGATAATGGGCAGAAAGACGTTTATGACCCTGCCGAATCAAAAGCCCCTGGCAAACCGCGTTAACATCGTACTGTCGCGCGACAGCGGCCTTGTAATAGAGGGCGCGACGGTCGTAAACACGGCCGGCCAACTCATGGAAGAGCTTGGCGGACTTTCATGGCTTAAACACTGGGTAATAGGCGGAGCGGAAGTATATAGGCTTTTGATGCCCATGTGCGAGCGCGCCTATATCACGCGCATCCATGAAAGCTTTGAGGCCGACGCATATCTATGCGATTTTGACGCGCTGGGCTGGAGCGTAGCGGAACGATCGGACGTAATGGAATATGGCGGTCATAGATTTGAGTATATAACCTACGTCAATAACAACTTCAATCCGCTGTAATTACGTCAAGGAACGCTAACTTAGCCAACTGAGGGTATGGAAGGTTCTATTGACACTTGCCCGCCAGGCATGCTTTTTTTATTCAGGAATAGCTAAAGTTTTTGTTATAGTATAATGGCGCACGGCCGCATTAAATATGGGCTTTCATAAATTTTCTCCGTTTTGCAACGTGCTTTTTGTAAAGTTGGGCGGCATTTGGGCGGACAAGCATTTCTGTACCAGCAGGTAAACGGCTGAACCGTGCTCTTGAGACTTGTGATATAGAACCTTTCCTTTTTTGATTGCTACAATAGGGCAATAGGGCCTGCGCCCAATTTCCAGCGACCTAAATGTCAGTTAATCTATCAGCGTCCAGCGGACGCGCGGCCGACCTGCGGGCGCTAACGGGGGATTGAGGGCTGGTACTACAACAAGCAAAGCGTAAGGGGGTGTGTACCGTTGTGCCCTGCTCTTGTATTGCATATATTTGCATCTGCGCATTTTGTAAATAAAGTGTACTGCGCCAAATACTCACAATATCACAAACCAGTTTGGATCTATTTCGCCTTTTCCCACTGGTTTGTTGTTTCGTTCTTTTGCAAAACCAACGTATATCCTCCGTCCCCATGATAAAAATAGATTTCTGCGCAAGAGGGATTTAGCTCTATTTCAAACTTGTTCTTTGCACCAATGTTGCTATTTAATCCGCCAAAAGCGGAATAAAAGGCAATATATTTGTTATCCCCACCCTGCTTAATTGTGCAATCTCTGGCGTACCCCATAGAACTTGCAATCCCAATATTCATTGTTATACTTTTACCATCTTCCGACACGGAATAATCAGCTAAGTATACATCTGTTCGTTTTGTGAATCCAGTTCCAATAAATAGAATCACAGCGATTAATACTATCAACATAGCTATGATTAATAATGATTTTTTCTTCATAGAGTTTCTCCTTGAATGTTTTGGTAGATTATTTAAATAAGCCGTTACTGTGCCTTATTTACCAAAGACTACTATCGATACAGTTTACTTGTTATTGAGATAATTATCAAACAATTGGTTTCCTTCCGATAAATTCACCTCAGTTCTTATTGCTTTTTAAAGTGTTTTATATATCAGGGCGGTATTTTAGGTGGTTTACAAAAGGGTTCGCACTTGAAGCAAAGTGGATAAACGCTGCATTCACGCGTCTCCAAGGTTGCGTAGCTATTTCGTACATGCCCAGGCAACCTACAAATTCGCTGTTTTTATGCAACGCAAAACAGACGTACTTTAATCATCATCCACTCTTTTGCGGCAGCCACCCCACCAGTCCTGCGTTTTAACTATGCCACACCAATTAGCTTATAACTTATAACCCAGGCTGCCCATATAGATGGTCCATCTCAGTCAAAGGGGGGGACCGCCCCGCTTTCTTCCAAGCGTCACCCGCAACGAGCGCCTTTCCCAAGCTGTCGCCTGCACTGGATATAACTAAATGCAAAAACCCACGTTATTCTTTTAACCTGAAATGGATTATAATCTATGTCAAATGGCTGCTAAAGCCCCTGTTTCGCTTAACCCAATGCGCCCCTACCATAAGCATTCCCTTTTACACATATGCGGCCGCC